>DATCJU010000076.1:0-23495 GCA_036562635.1 Pseudonocardiaceae bacterium | reverse complement strand
TGGCGACGGCGATGAGCCGCTCGTCCTGGCTCCGGTAGTGCCAGGTGAGCATGAAGGTCGTCGGCACGAAGGCGGCCAGGCAGGTCAGGATGGACTCGAAATCGCCCACCTGGGCGGTGCTGACCGGCTCACCGTCCTCCTCCTCGTCCTGGCCTGTTCCGGCCAGCGCCTTGTGAAAGAACGGGCTGGGCGGCAGCTGCTTGGAGTCCCCGGCGACGACGAGCTGGGAGCCCCGCATGATCGAGGTCATCGCGTCGTAGGGCTCGACCTGACTCGCCTCGTCGAAGATCACCAGGTCGAACAGACGCTCGGCGGGCAGCAGTCTGCTCACCACGATGGGCGACATCGCCCAGCAGGGACGTGCGGCGAGCAACACGTCGGATGCCTTGCTGACGAACTTGCGCAACGGCATGTGGCCACGCTTGCGCTTGGCCTCGCCCTGAACCACCTCGTTCTGCTCCGGGTGGGCGTCCCGGACCTGCTGGAGCCGTTCGGCCACCCGGCGCCGTACCCGGGCCGCGTTGAGCCGGAGGTGCTCGATGTCCCGCTGCTGAAACTCGGCCACGACGTGGTCCTGGTGCTGACCCCGGAACTGGGCCAGGTAGGGCGAGCGGAGTCGGAACTCGTCCAGCAGCGAGCTGTACCAGGCGAAGTGGAGGAGCATCCGCGCCTGTGTGGCATCGGCGTCGCGACGCGCCAACTCGTCCAGCAGCGGCCCGAGTCCCCAGGCCTCGAGCCGGTCGGTGAGTTGGTTGAGCGTCGGTACCTGGAACAACTCGTCCCGCTGGCTCTGCAACTCGTTCAGCTTGGCCGTGACCTTGTCCTCCGGCCATCGCTCCGGCTCTTGCAGCTGCGCACCTGCGGCCACGGCGGCGAGCTGGTCCCGCACCTTGGCCACGTGTTGTACGACCTCGGCGAGGCCGACGACCTGGGTGGGAGCGCCTCCTTCGGCCACGGCCAGTTCGCGCCAGCGGTTCCGCTGCTGCACCGCGGCGGACAACTCCTCGTGCAGGGTTCTGCGGTCACAACGGCCGACGGTACGGAGGGATCGGGCCTTTCGGCGCAGCCGGAAACGGTGCCACCAGCCGAGGGTGCGGTCCTGACGCGCCCGCCAGCGGCGATCCCCGGTGGCCAGGCGGAGGTCGTCCAGGTCCGGGCCGAACACCTCCGGCTTGTAGCGGGTGAGGGTGTCCTCCACCTCACGCAGCAGGGAGAGCACGTCCTGCCAGCCGGCCAGGTCGGTGGGCTGGCACAGACCGGCGCTGCTCACCAGGCCCCGCATCTCCTGCTGCGCCGTCCGCCATGTCCGGCCCGCCAACTCGTCGAGCTTGGTCAGCACCTCGTCGACCTGCTGCATGTCCCGGATGGGAGAACCGGACCAGACGGACTCGCCGCGACGGAAACGCAGGCCACCCGTGTTGACGAACCTGACAAGCGCGTCCTCGGCTTCCTGGAAGGCCTTCCCGGCCAGCTCCTGCAGCACGGGGCGCCGGAACCGGATGTCGGTCCGGCTGCTCTCCGGCAGGGCGAGCAGCTCCTTGTAGACCTGGAACGGACTGAGCCCCCACGGCTTCCGGGGGTCGTGCAGCTCCTCGTCGTGCTGGATGACCTGACGGCGCAGGTTCTCCAGCCGGTCGTGCAGGTTCCCGGTCTGGGGTGGCAGCTCCCGGTCCGCCCGCTCCAGGGACTCCGCCACCTGCTGGGCCACCTGCTTCTTGTTGAACTTCCTCTGGTGCAGGTCGAACACCAGGTGCCCCAGGTCGACCTGCTCGAGCCGCTCGGTGACCGCCTCGATGGCGGCCCGCTTCTCGGCGACGAACAGGACGCGTTTCCCCTGTGCGGCCGCCGCGGCGATGATGTTGGCGATGGTCTGGCTCTTGCCGGTGCCCGGCGGGCCCTGAATCACCACGTGCTGACCGTCGAGCACGGCGGCGATCGCCTGCTGTTGGGAAGAGTCGGCGTCCAGAACGAGGAACTCGTCCTTCGGCGGGATGTCATCCGGCTTCGTCGGCCGGTAGTTCGCGGCGGACTCCCGTAGTAGCTCCCGTGCGGGGACGTATCCGGCTGCCGCAGCGATGACGTCATGACTGGCGAGCAGTCCGGTCGACTGCTTCAGGTCCTTGATCATCGGGAACTTCTCGAAGCTGAAGATCCCGACCACCACACGCTTCTCGAACTCGGCGACCCGCCCGTTCCCGGCCACGAGCTGCGCCAGCGTCTCGTAGATCTGGGAAACCGCCTTCTCGGGATGCTCGGCCTCGGCGAGCAGGGCGTTGAGCTCGTCCACCGTGCGTTCGGTGTCCAGATCCACCCCGTAGTGCTGGTCCAGGCTGTAGACCAGCACAGGATTGACCTCGGGCTCCCCCACCAGCTCCAAGGTGTAGTCGTTCTCCGCCGCGGTCCTCGCCTCCAGCGCGATCGGCCACAGGATGAGCGGCGCACGCAGGTCCGGCAGCGGGGTGGTTCCCCGGGTGGGTGGAGCGGGCAGCCGGAACAGACCGTAGGCCAGCCGCCCCGCCTCGACACCCTGTTCCTCCTCCAGTTCCACCATGCGCCGCCGGAGCGACCGAGCCCGCTGACAGGCCTCGGCGCGGGTCTCCTCATGCGGGAGCAGTGCCGAGAGCCGGGTCCTACCCCCGCTCAGCAGCCGTGAGAGCGCCGCCTGTTCGGCCCTGGACAGATCCAGGGTGGTGGTCTTCGTGTCCCTGTAGCGCAACAGGGTGTTCCGGGGACCAAGGTCGATCAGCTCGTGGGCCCACTTCTCCGCCTGTCGCTGGACCAACTCAATGCGATCACGGTCCTCGCCTAGGTTCACCTAGTGCTTCCCTTCACCGAACATCACCATCGTTCGGCTTTCCACCGAGCCCGCGGATCTTCCGGCGAGCCGTCCAGTATGGATGATCGAACGCAGTCAGTCGCCCGCCGTTCGAGCTACCCGGACCGGTGGGGCCGATCGAACCGCTTCCTCGCAGGTGCATGTCGGCAAGTCGTCCCGCGCCGGCGTCCAAATTGGATGCCTTGCCACCTGCTCACTTGTCCGGCGGCCATCGCCAGCTGGGGCCTGCCCGACATGCTCAACCGCTCGTTGGCGGTGCCGCAAGATCAACCGCTGCCAGGTAATCAAGCGTTACCCCTCGCACCCCATCAGGCACGAATCGTTATCAACGACACTTCTCGATCGGCGGAGATGACCACCTGAACCGGTGGTCAGGGCGATCACCGTGCGCTGCTCTCTCGCTCGTGGGTCGAATTCCGCCACCGGAGGTGGGACCCAACCCGTTCGGGTCTTCCCTCCGCTCTCTGCACCTCCGGGACCGCATGATCGTCGTAGCGTGGCGGCATGGTCGTGCAGTCACCCATGTCCGACGACACCGGAGAGTCGTCCCACCGGCCCGGTACCCCCGCGTCGGTACCCGAGCACACGACGAGCCGCGAGAAGGTCACCTTCACCGGTGTGCAGCAGACGATGCTGGCCACGCTGTACTACCGGGCACTGGAGAGCCGCTCGCCGAACCCGATCCTGGGCGACCGCGAGGCGGAGCGGGCCGTCGCACGCATCGACCACGACTTCGGCAGGATCACGATGCGCGGCAAGGGCGCCGCGTTGGTGGCGCTGCGGGGGAAGTCCATGGATCGGTGGGTGGAGGACTTCCTCGACCGGCACCCGGAGTGTGTCGTGCTGTACCTGGGCTGTGGCCTGGACACCCGGGTGTACCGCATCGATCCGCCGAGCACCGTGCAGTGGTACGACAACGACCTGCCCGACGTGATCGAGTTGCGCCGGCGTCTGTTCCCGGAGCGGGCGAACCTGCACACCGTCGGCATGTCGGTCACCGACCCGCACCTGCTGGACACGATCCCGAACGACCGGCCGGTGCTCGCTGTCGCCGAGGGGCTCACGATGTATCTGTCCCCGGTGGATGGGATCGACCTGCTGCGCCGGATCACCGAGCACTTCCCCGGCGGGGAGATCGTCTTCGACGCCTGCAACCGCTTCGGGATCTGGTTGATGCAGCAGTTCCCGCTGGTCAGCGCCACCGGCGCCCACGTGGAGTGGGCGATTGACGACCCGCGAGCACTGGAACACGCGGTGCCCGGTCTGACGCTCACCACCGAGTGGCCGTTCACCGACGCACCCGAGGTCGCCAGGTTCCCGTGGCTCGCCCAGCAGCTCCTGCGGGCCTGGGGCCGCGCACCGGTGCTGCGGCGCACGATTCGTCTGCTGCGCTACCGGTTCGGCCAGCGGTCCGGCTGACCCGGCCCCGGGACGGGCGAGCCGAGCCCGGATCAGGCGAGGTCGTCGAACTCGCCGGCCTTGACCCCCGCAAGCCAGGCAGCCATCTCGGCCCGGGTGAACACCACCACCCCGGCGCCGGGATGGTTGCTGTTGCGCACCGCGATCCGCCCGTCCGCCAACTCGGCCACCTCGACGCAGTTGCCCTGGTCACCACTGAAGCTCGCCTTGCGCCAGCGGGCAGTGGCCAGCTCTCCGGCCGAGGGCGTCCAGGCGGGCTCAGGCATGGGCGAACTCCTTTGCGACGTCCTCGATCATTTTCACCGAGTCGTCGGGATTCAGGGCAAGAGCACACAGGTGCTCGAATGCCACCGTGTGCGCATCGATCTCATGTGGTTGTTCCAGGTAGAGCGCCCCGGAACGGTATTCGACGTAGACCACACCCGGGTCGTTCGCCCAGGGGAACCTGAGGATGGAGAACGGACCGGTCATCCCGGGATGCGCACCGGAGGTGAACGGACAGTACAACTGATTCCACAGTGGACGCATGGGCGCCACGCCGGGTGGATCGCCCTCCAGTTTCGTTTTCCGTCACGAACACTCGTCGTGCCGTGAGGTCACCGGGCGGCAGCCGGCTGCCACCACCGCGCGTACTGCGGGAGCACCTGGTCCAGTGGATGCCGGGTGTGCTCGGCGAGTCGCCGTTCCAGCAGGTCCGCGTCCCGCGGTGTGAGTCGCAGCAGCGGACGACGCAGCCGGACGCTCCAGTGGTCGTGGGCCCCGGTGAAGGCGTCCAGCTCCGGGACGAGCGGGGCCAGCTCCACCCCGTCGGAGAACGCGGTGGCCTCGGTGATCTCGATGTCGCACCCCACCGGGAAACGACGGTTCGCCAACTCGACCGGCTCGTCCAGCTCGACCACCGCGGACCGTACCCGACCGATGGCGATGACCCGGCCGCGATCCCGGGTGGGATTACCGAAGCAGCCGCGGGTGGTGTAGAGGAAGAGAACGTCGTCCACGGCCAAGGCTCGCACCTCGGCCCGCCGGAAGTCGGGGAATGCCATCCGCTGCTCGGTGAGCACCCAACCGAGGGCCTCCCGGTCCCCGATCACGAGCAGGTAGTGCGCCACCCGGCCAGCCTATCGCCCTGACCGGAAGGCGCCGGGAGTGATCATCCGGCCCCGCCCGGTCCGCCTCGGAGGCGGGCCGCATGCCCGGCAGGAGCCCGACTTCCGTGGAACGCTGGCCTCACCGACGCCGGCCCGTCGGCACATCAACCGGACCGGCGCACCGGGACCGGAGCTGCAGCGCGGCGGACGGGAGAAACCCCGTGGCAACGACGATCGTCGACAATCCGGAGGCCGAGCGCTTCGAGCTGTACCACGACGGTGAGTACGCCGGCGCGGCCGTCTACCACCGCACCCCGCACGGGATCGCGTTCCTGCACACCGAGATCGAGCAGGCCTTCCAGGGCAAGGGGCTGGGCAGTGTCCTGGCCCGTCACGTGCTGGACGACGCCCGCGAACGCGGCCTGGAGGTGCTGCCGCACTGCCCGTACATCCGTGGCTGGATCGCCCGGCACCCCGACTACGTCGACCTCGTCCCGGAGCGCAGGCGCGCCGAGTTCGGGCTGTGACACCGATCCGGCCTGGCGTCGGGAGCCCAGGATCGGGGACCGAGCCCTTCCCGGTCACCTCGCCCCGGAGCCGCCACCTGTTTCCCGGGTGTTCCCCTGCCGACGCGGCCGTGTCTGGTTGCGCACTCGAGTCCCGGTCGAGGAACAGGCGGGCCGCGGTCGGTGCGGCCGCGCGACGGGCCCGTCACGCCCCGTCGGTTCCTACCGTCGGGGTCCGTGAGAAACAGGCTGGGCGACAGCAGCACACCACCGGCCGTGCGGCGCACCGACTGGGCACCGGTCGTGGCGATCGGATTGGCGATGCTGGTGGTGACCTCCGAAGCGAACGTCGTGGCGGTGGCGCTGCCGGACATCGGTGCCGACCTGGGGATCGACGCCGCGACGACCGCGTGGGTGCTGCTCGCCTACGCACTGCCCGTGGCCGCCCTCGCCATCCCGGCGGGCCGCTGGATCGACCGCGCCGATCCCCGGCTCGCGCTCGTGGCCTCGATGATCGGCATCGGGGTGACCAGTGTGGTGGCCGCCCTGGCACCCACGCTGTGGTTGCTGCTGGTCGCGCGTCTGCTCCAGGGGATCGCCGGCACCCTGACCCTGGCCGGGTACCTGCCGGTGATCGCCGCCACCGTGCGGGAGGACCAGCGGGGGCGGGCGATCGCCGTGGTCGTCACCCTCATGACGATCGGCGGGCTGGCCGGCACCGCACTGGGTGGCCTGGTGGCGGGAGCGCTCAGCTGGCGTGCGGTGTTCCTGATGAAGCTGCCCCTGCTGGCCGTGGTGCTGTGGCTGAGCGCGCGGGCGTTCTCCCGCGACGGCCGAGGGCTGCCCCGGCCGGGTGGTGACCTGCTGGGCGAGGCGGTCGTACTGGGCGGCGCGATCGCCGCGGTGCTGGTGGCCGTCGACGAGGTCTCGCGGCGGCCGGCCGTGGCGGCGGCCCTGGGGGTGGTGGCCGTGGTGCTGGGTGTGCTGTGGGCCCGGATGCCCGGCGCCCGCCCGGTGATCTCCCTGGTGCGGGAACGTCGGTTCGGGTTCACCCTGGCCGGATTGTTCCTGGTGTGCTGTAACGGCGGGTTGATGCTCTTCCTGGTGCCCTACCTCACCGCCGAGGTGCTGCACCGGGGCCCCGAGGTCACCGGGTTCCTCCTGCTGTTGCACATCGGCGCCGTGTCGGCGTTCTCGCCGGTCTCCGGGTGGTTGGCCGACCGCTGGGGTCCGCACCGGGTGGCCGTCCTGGGCGGTGTGCTCACCACCGGCACGAGCCTCGTCCCGTTGACCCTGGGTGCCGAGGCCGGTCTGTTCGACGTGGGCTGGCAGCTGGCGTTGATCGGGGCCGGGTTCGGGTTGTTCAACTCCCCGATCATCACCGCGGTCATGGCCGCCGCCCCTCCCGGTGCGGCGGGTACCGCGGGTGGGGTGAGCGGGACGGCGCGCATGGTCGCGTTGACGGTCGCGCCCGCGGTGACCGCCCTGTGTTGGAGTGCGACCGGGGGTGGGCTCGTCGGTTTCCGCAGCGGGGTGCTCGCCCTGGTGACGCTCCAGGCGCTGGGCGTGCTCGCGCTGCTGGCCGTACGCCCGCCCCGTGGCCCGGCGGCCCGAGCGGCGCATCCCCGCCGGTGATCCCTGCCCGGGGTAACCACGTCCGGGGCGGCACGGACGAGCCGTGCGGGGCGCTCACCCTGCCGGTGTCGGCTCCAGGTTGGCCGCCATCCGCTGCAGCGTGGTGATCACCGTCCGGTACTCGTCCGCACCGATCCCCTGGACCGCGCGCTGACGGATCCGGTGGACCTGCGCGGCGACGTCCGCATGTGCTGCTCGCCCCGCGGGGGTCAGCACGACCAGCTCACCGTCCCGCTCGGCCCAGCCACGGCGGAGCAGGTCGGCAACCGCGGTGTCCACCGCGCCGGGATCCTCGACCAGGAACGGGGCGAGTGCGGCCTCGAGCCCGGCCGGTGTGCTGGCCTCCCGGCTCAGCACGTTCAGCACCTGCCAGGTCCGGCGGTCGAGACCGTGGTCGTCCAGGGTGCGCCGGAAGGTGGACTCCAGCAGGGTGTCCACGTGCTTGAGCCAGTAGCCGATGGGTCGTTCCCGTCGCTCCACGACATCCCCAAACATGCATTTGGACAACTAGTTGTCTTCAAGCATGTATCATGGGGATGTGACGCGCAAGAAGGACCCTGCGGAGGACGTGGCCCGCGCCATGCTGCTCATCGGCCGACGGCAGCGCGCCCGAACACTGGCCCGGGCCGCCGGTGTCGACCCGGCCGGTGAGGACGCGAGTGTGGTGCCCGTCCTGGACGCCGTCGAGCAGACCAGGGAAGCGGGCGGCGAGTGCACGGTGACCGCGATGGCCCAGGCCCTGGCCGTCGACCAGCCTCGTGCCAGTCGGCTGGTGGCCCGGGCCGTGTCCGCCGGCCTGCTGGAACGGAAGGCGGATCAGCACGACGGGCGCCGCTCGCTGCTGCAGCTGACCCCGCGCGGCCGGGAGGTTCTGGCCGCCGTAGACCGCAACCGTCGCGCCGCCATGGAACGAGCCATGGCCGGGTGGACCCCCGCCGAACGGGAGCAGTTCGCCGCACTGCTCACCCGCTTCGTCGAGGGGCTCGACGGCTGACCCCAGGCGGGGACGACGCCTCACCTCGACCAGCGTGCAACGGGGGCACCCTCACCGCCATCCCAAGCCCCCGAGGTATGTGACACACGCCACTCGGTGCGTAGACTGGACGAGCCGCGGTGGCATGACCGCCACCACGGTCCCGGACACCCGGCGGAACGGTGGCGGCCGGAGCTGCGAGCACCCGGCAGAACCCTACCCCTCCCCGGAGGTCACCGTGTCTTCTCTCCCGATCCGTCTCAGCACCGAAGGGGTCCTCGCCGTCCGTGACGGGGAACGACGTGCCGCCGTCCTGGAATCCTGGGGCCACTCCCAGGACGCGGTGGAGGCCCGCGCCCTGCCCTGGACCGTCGTGAACAGCCCCCAGGACCAGCTTGATCACCTGGCCGACACCGACGTGGTCGGCTGGACCCCGCTCGTCCCCGCCGAGGACCTGACCGGGCTCCACGCGGAGATCGAACGCCTGCACACCGAGGTCGAACAGCTCCGCGCCGAACCGGACCGACCCCGCACGCTCGCACCCGATCCGAGCTCCGACCTCCAAGGTCTGGCCGGATGGGAGGAGAACTGGTGACGCGCGTCGGCTCTGGCGACCGCCCCGGCCGGCCGTCTCCTGGTGCCGTTCAGAGCGGTGTGGTCCGCCGTCCCTGCTGCGCCCGGGCGTAGACCCGGCGGCGTACCTCCGCCACCCAGCCGGGAACCGGCCGCAGCGCCGGATGACCGTTGACCATCGGGTCGAACGTGAACTCCGGCCGGTCGGCCTCGGGTACCGGTTCGCGCAACCGCAGCCGCCCCAGGGGCCGCCACGAGCCGGTGAGCGGGGCCACGGCCAGGACGAAGGCGGCACGACCGGACCCTGCCACCGCACGCAGCGCCTCCCGGGTCACCTGCGCGGTGGGGGCGGTGCCGCCCTCCCGGTCCGGCAGCGCCGCGAACACCACCGTCTCCCCCGCCCAGCGGTAGGGCAGCAGTGAGGTGTAGGTCGAGCGGAACCAGTCGCGGCCCAGGTGGAGCAGGAAACGCCCCGGCACGCCGCGACCCGTGGTGGCCAGGAGCAGGTCCCACGGTCCACCGCCCTCCCCCAGCCCGGGGAACCGGATCGCCATGCCGAGCACGTCGGGCAGAGCACCCGGAAGGCCCGCCGACTTGGACAGGCGCACCACCACCTGGGCCGACGGCGCGCCGAGCAGGCCCCGCAACGACCGGGTCCCGGTCTCCGGTCCCGCCGCGACCTCCGCGCGGAACAGCTCCCCGTGCGGATGGATCGGCTTGCCGTGCCGTACCCGCCCCACCGCGGAGAACGCCTCGCCGACCGCGTCTCCCAGCCACCGCGTGACCCTCACGTCGACCCCCTTCCCGCCCGACGCACCACCAGCACGTGCTCCCCGCGCGGCACCAGCTCCCCGATCACCGGATGGCCGGGCACCTCCCCCGCCACCAGCAGGCCCCCCGAGGTCTGGGCGTCGGCCAGCAGCAGCGCCTCCTCCTCGTCGACGGCGGTCAGGTCGGCGTGCGGACGGACCCAGTCCAGGTTCCGCCGGGTGCCGCCGCTGACGTACCCGGCGCGCACCGCCTCCCACGCACCCGGTAGATAGGGCACGGCTGCGGCGTCGACGACCGCGGTGACCCCGCTGGCCCGGGCCAGCTTGTACAGGTGACCGAGCAGTCCGAACCCGGTCACGTCGGTGGCGCAGCGGGCACCGGCCGCCACGGCCGCCGCCGCGGCGTCCCGGTTGAGCGTCGTCATCGCCTCCACCGCCTGCGGGAACACCTCGCCGGTGGCCTTGTGCCGGGTGTTGAGCACCCCGATGCCCAGTGGTTTGGTCAGGGTCAACGGCTGCCCCGGCCGGCCGGCGTCGTTGCGCAGCATCCGCTCCGGGTCGACCAGCCCGGTGACCGCCATCCCGTACTTGGGTTCGGGATCGTCCACGCTGTGTCCCCCGGCCACGTGACAACCGGCGGCCCGGGCCACGTCCATCCCGCCGCGCAGCACCTCGGTGGCCAGGTCGAACGGGAGCATCCCCCGCGGCCAGGCGAGCAGGTTCACCGCCACCACGGGACGACCGCCCATGGCGTAGACGTCGGACAGGGCGTTCGCCGCGGCGATGCGTCCCCAGTCGTAGGGGTCGTCCACCACCGGGGTGAAGAAGTCGGTGGTGAGCACGAGACCGTTCCCGTCGGGCAACCGCACCACGGCGGCGTCGTCCCCGTCGTCGAGCCCCACCACCAGTTCCCCGGCGGCACCGGGCACGGGCCCGGCCGCGACCAGGCCACGCACCACGTCCTCCAGCTCTCCGGGCGGGATCTTGCAGGCGCAGCCGCCGCCGTGCGCGTACCGGGTGAGTCGGTAGAGTCCGGTCTGCGTGTCCGTCGTCACATCACGCAATGTTTCCGGCACCCGCATCGTCGCGCATCTCGCGTCCGGGCGATCGCGGGCGCCGAGGAGGCGTATCCGGCCTGGTGGCCGGCCCGGTCTTCAAAACCGGCGAGCGGCAGGAGCTGTCGCTGGCGGGTTCGATTCCCGCCCGCCTCCGCCACGCAGAGTGGCCGTTGCGGGCCTACAGTTCGGCTCGTGACGGATCCGCGCCGACGCATCCCCGCGGTGTCCACCGCCCTGGCCGATCCGCGACTCGCCGAGCGGGCGCGGGTCCTGGGGCACCGCATGGTGAAGGCGGCGGTGGTGCGGGCCCAGCAGCGGGCACGCAACGGCGAGATTCCACCCGAAGCGGTGACGGACCTGGCCGTCGCCTCCCTTCCCGCCGCCGCCACGGGACTGCACCCGGTCGTCAACGCCACCGGGGTGATCGTGCACACCAACCTCGGTCGCGCCCCGTTGTCCGCAGCGGCCCGCCAGGCCGTGGCCCTCGCCGCCGGGTACACCGACGTCGAGTTCGACCTGGACACCGGCACCCGGGCACGACGGGGCCGCAGTGCCCTGGCCGCCCTGGCCGAGGCCGTGCCCGAGGCCGAGGACGTACACGTGGTCAACAACGGCGCGGCGGCACTGCTGCTGTGTGCGCTCGCCCTGGCCGGGCCCGGCCGCGAGATCGTGATCAGCCGCGGCGAACTGGTGGAGATCGGGGACGGTTTCCGCATCCCCGAGCTGTTGGCCAGCACCGGGATCCGGCTGCGCGAGGTGGGGACGACCAACCGGACCCGCACCGCCGACTACGCGGAGGCGATCGGCCCGGACACCGCGTTCCTGCTCAAGGTGCACCCCTCGAACTTCCGGGTCGTCGGGTTCACCTCCGCCGCCCCGGTCGCCGAACTGGTCGGGCTCGGGGTGCCCGTGGTGGTGGACATCGGCTCGGGCCTGCTGGCCCCGCACCCCCTGCTGCCCGACGAACCGGACGCACGGAGCGTGCTGCGTGCCGGGGCCGCTCTGGTCACCGCCAGCGGGGACAAACTGCTCGGCGGCCCACAGGCTGGGCTGCTGCTCGGCGAGGCCCGGCTCGTACGACGACTGCGCCGACACCCCGCGGCCCGGGCGCTGCGGGTGGACAAGCTCACCCTGGCCGCGCTGGAGGCGACACTGCGCGGCCCACAACCCCCGGTGGAGCAGGCACTGCGCGCCGATCCCGCGGCGCTGCGGGCCCGCGCCGAGCACCTGGCCGCGACCCTGCACGCGGAAGGCGTGGACGTCCGGGCAGTGCCGTCGGTGGCGGCGGTGGGCGGGGGCGGCGCGCCGGGTGTCGAACTGGAGAGCGCCGCGCTGAGCCTGCCCGAGGGGTTCGCGGCGGCACTGCGGTGCGGCCACCCACCGGTGGTGGGCCGGGTGGAGCGCGGGCGCTGCCTGCTCGACCTGCGCACGGTGACGCCCGAGGAGGACGGTGTGGTGCTCGACGCGGTACGGGCGGTGCACGCACGATGCACGTGATCGCCACGGCCGGGCACGTGGACCACGGCAAGTCCACCCTGGTGCGGCTGCTGACCGGCATGGAGCCGGACCGGTGGGCCGAGGAGCGGCGCCGCGGCCTGACCATCGACCTCGGTTTCGCCTGGACCACCCTGCCCGGGCGTGGGGAGGTGGCGTTCGTCGACGTCCCCGGGCACGAGCGGTTCGTCCCCAACATGCTCGCCGGGGTGGGTCCGGTGCCGGCGGTGATGGTGGTGGTCGCGGCCGACGAGGGCTGGATGCCGCAGTCGGCCGAGCACGTGGCGGCCCTGGACGCCCTGGGGGTGCGTCACGGGCTGCTGGTCGTCAGCCGCTCCGACCTGGCCGACCCCGAGCCCGCGCGACGGCAGGCACTCGCCGAACTGGCCCGCACCTCGCTGGGGCGGGTGCCGTCGGTTGTGGTGAGCGGCCTGACCGGCCGGGGGCTGCCGGAGCTGCGTGCCGCCCTGGAGCGGCTCGTCGACACCCTCCCCCCGGCCGATCCGGCGGCCGACGTCCGGCTGTGGGTGGACCGGTCGTTCAGCATTCGCGGTGCGGGCACCGTCGTCACCGGCACCCTGCCCGGCGGCACGCTGCGGGTGGGTGACGAGCTGGAGCTGTCCCGGACCGGGCAGCGGGTGCGTGTGCGTGGGCTGCAGACGCTGGGCCGGGAGGTGGACCGGGTGACCGCGGTCGCCCGGGTGGCGGTCAACCTGCGCGGCGTGGACCGCGAGGCCGTGAGCCGGGGTGACGCCCTGTTGACCCCCGGCGCGTGGCCGACGACCGAGGTCGTCGACGTCGCACTGCGCGGGGACGAGGACCTGCCGAGGATGCTCGTCCTGCACGTGGGTGCGGCGGCCGTCCCGGCACGGGTGCGCCCCCTGCGGACGGGCACGGCCCGGCTGGTGCTGTCCCGTGCGCTGCCGCTGCGGGTGGGGGACCGGGCGCTGCTGCGGGACCCCGGGCGGCACCGGATCGCCGCCGGGGTGGAGGTGCTGGACACCGCGCCACCCGCGTTCACCCGGCGGGGTGCAGCCCGGGCGCGGGCCGCCGAGCTGGCCGAGGCACTGGCCAGGTCCGGCCCGGAACGGCAGGTCGCCCTGGCCACCCTGCGCCTGCGGCACCAGGGGATCGTTCCAACCCGGGAGCTGCGGGCGGCGGGGCTGCCCGAGGTGGGCACCGCCGTGGCCCCCGGCTGGCGGGCCGACCCGGAACGGTGGGCGCACCTGGTGGCACGGGCGGCCGAGGAGGTGGACGGCTGGCAGCGGGCGCACCCACTGGACCCGGGCATCCCGGAGGAGGTGCTGCGGCAGCGGCTGGGCCTGCTGGACGGCACCGTGCTGCGCGCCCTGGCCGACGCGGCGGGGCTGGTCCCCCGGGCCGGGCGCCTCGGTCAGCCGGGGGCAACTCGGGCACTGCCCCCGGAGGTCACCCGGGCACTGTGTGCGGTGGAGGCGGACCTGCGGGCCCACCCGTTCCGGGCGCCGGAGGCGGACCGGTTGGCCGAGCTCGGTCTCGACCCGGTGCGGCTCGCGGCCGCGACCCGCGCCGGGCTCCTGCTGAAGGTCACCGACGGTGTCTACCTGCTGCCGGGCGCGGACGCCCGCGCCGTCGAGGTGCTCGCCGAGCTCCCCCAACCGTTCACGGTGAGCCAGGCCCGCCGGGCCCTGGACACCACCCGTCGGGTGGCGGTCCCGCTGCTGGAACTGCTGGACCGGCAGCACCGCACCGTGCGCTTGGCGGACGGGACCCGCCAGGTACGGAACGTCCCGCAGGACGGCTGAGGACCCGGCGACGCCCTGCGGACGGCCGCGGACGGAGGTACGGTCCGAAACAGACCGTCGCACAGGTGCGGACACGCAGGTTCGGGGGTGCGCCATGGGCCTGGGTAAGTGGGTGCGGCGCTGGCCCGTCTACCGCCAGCTGACCGGGAGGGACCGGCTGGGTCGCGGCGCCGCCGTGCAGTCGGCCCGCTCGGAACAACTGCGGCCGCGCACCACCGAGGCCGACGCGGTGGTGCGGTCGATCTGCCCCTACTGCGCCGTGGGCTGCGGGCAGAAGGTGTACGTCAAGGACGGCGCGATCACCCAGATCGAGGGCGACCCGGACAGCCCCATCTCCCGGGGCCGGCTGTGCCCGAAGGGTGCGGCGAGCAAGCAGCTCGTCACCAGCCCGAACCGCGTCACCCGGGTGCTGTACCGGCGGCCGTACGGCACCGAGTGGGAGGAGCTGTCCCTCGACCGCGCGATGGACATGATCGCGGACCGGGTCATCGAGACCCGCCGTCGCACCTGGGAGGACACGGTCGACGGCATGCGGGTCCGGCGGACGACGGGCATCGCCAGTCTCGGCGGAGCCACGCTGGACAACGAAGAGAACTACCTGATGAAGAAGCTCTACACCGCCTTGGGGGCGTTGCAGATCGAGAACCAGGCGCGTATTTGACACTCCTCCACGGTTCCCGGTCTGGGAGCCACCTTCGGTCGCGGCGGTGCCACGACGTTCCAGCAGGACCTGCAGCACGCGGACTGCATCGTCATCCAGGGGTCCAACATGGCCGAGTGCCACCCGGTGGGGTTCCAGTGGGTGGTGGAGGCCAAGAACCGCGGCGCCACGATCATCCACGTCGACCCGCGGTTCACCCGCACCAGTGCGCTGGCGGACCTGCACGTACCGCTGCGCGCCGGATCGGACATCGCGTTCCTGGGCGGACTGATCAACCACGTGCTCACCCACGGCAAGGAGTTCCGCGAGTACGTGGTGGCCTACACCAACGCCGCCGCCATCCTGCGCGAGGACTTCCAGGACACCGAGAACCTGGACGGGCTGTTCTCCGGGTTCGACCCCGAGGGCCGGCACTACGACCCCAGCAGCTGGGTGTACGAGACCGAGGAGGACACCCCGGCGGACGAGGACCGGCCGAGCGGCGACGAGGACGGCGAACGGTCCCGACGCGGTGAGCGTCGGCACCGGGAGACCGCCGGCGCGGAGCAGTACGGCAGCGGCGGGCCGAGTGTCGCCGCCAAACCCCGTACCGACCCCACCCTGACCCACCCGCGGTGCGTGTTCCAGGTGCTCAAGCGGCACTTCGCCCGGTACACCCCCGAGCTGGTGGAGCAGGTGTGCGGGATACCGAAGGACCTGTTCCTGCGGGTCGCCGAGACGATCACCGCCAACTCCGGCCGGGACCGCACCACCGCCTTCTGCTACTCGGTGGGCTGGACCCAGCACACGGTGGGGGTGCAGTACATCCGCGCCGCGGCGATCCTGCAGACCCTGCTGGGCAACATCGGCCGCCCCGGCGGGGGCATCCTGGCGCTGCGCGGGCACGCCAGCATCCAGGGGTCCACCGACATCCCGACCCTGTTCGACCTCCTACCGGGCTACCTGCCGATGCCGCACGCGGCCCAGCACCCCGACCTGGACTCCTACGTGGCCGCCGACTCCGGCAAGGCGGGGTTCTGGGGCAACATCCGCGCCTACATGGTCAGCCTGCTCAAGGCCTACTGGGGCGACGCGGCCACCCCGGAGAACGACTTCTGCTTCGACTACCTGCCCCGCCTGACCGGCGACCACGGCCACTACCGCACCGTGCTGGACCAGATCGCCGGGAAGGTCAAGGGGTACTTCCTGGTCGGGGAGAACCCGGCGGTGGGCTCGGCGAACGCCAAACTGCAGCGTCTGGGGCTGGCCAACCTGGAGTGGCTGGTGGTGCGGGACCTGCAGCTCATCGAGAGCGCCACCTTCTGGAAGAACGGCCCGGAGATCGAGACCGGTGAGCTGCGCACCGAGGAGATCGGCACCGAGGTGTTCTTCCTGCCCGCGGCGTCCCACGTGGAGAAGGAGGGCAGCTTCACCAACACCCAGCGGCTGTTGCAGTGGCGTCACAAGGCGGTCGACCCGCCCGGGGACGCGCGCAGCGAGCTGTGGTTCTACTACCACCTGGGCCGCATCATCCGGGAGAAGCTCGCCGGCTCCACCGACGAGCGGGACCGACCCCTGCTCGACCTGGTCTGGGACTACCCCACCGAGGGGGAGTACGACGAGCCCAGCGCGGAGGCGGTCCTGCGGGAGATCGGCGGGGTCGGCCCGGACGGGGCGCTCTCCAGCTACACGCAGCTGCGCGACGACGGCTCCACCGCCTGCGGCTGCTGGATCTACTGCGGTGTCTACGCCGGCGAGCACAACCACGCCGCCAACCGCAGGCCCGGCAGCGAGCAGAGCTGGGTGGCCCCGGAGTGGGGATGGGCGTGGCCGGCCAACCGGCGCATCCTGTACAACCGGGCCTCCGCGGACCCGGAGGGCCGGCCGTGGAGCGAACGCAAACGGTACGTCTGGTGGGACACCGAGCAGCGCCGGTGGGTCGGCGAGGACGTCCCGGACTTCGAACCGGACAAGCCGCCGGACTACGTGCCCCCGCCCGGTGCGCGGGCCGAGCACGCCCTGGGCGGAGCGGACCCGTTCGTCATGCAGTCCGACGGCAAGGCCTGGTTGTTCGCCCCGGTCGGGCTGGTCGACGGTCCGTTGCCCACCCACTACGAGCCGGCCGAGTCGCCCGTCGACAACGCGCTGTACGGGCAGCGGGCCAACCCGGCCCGGCACACCTACCCGCACCCGGACAACCGGTACCACCCCAGTGGGTCGGAGCCGGGGAGCGAGGTCTTCCCCTACGTACTCACCACCTACCGGCTCACCGAGCACCACACGGCGGGTGGGATGAGCCGCACCCTGCCCTACCTGTCGGAGCTGCAGCCCGAGTTCTTCTGCGAGGTCTCCCCCGAGCTGGCCGCCGAACGAGGGCTGGAGCACCTGGGCTGGGCGACGATCACCACGGCCCGTGCCGTGGTCGAGGCACGTGTCCTGGTGACCGAGCGGATGCGCCCGCTCCGGGTGCGGGGCCGCGTCGTCCACCAGGTGGGACTGCCCTACCACTGGGGCTCGAACGGCCTGTCCGTGGGAGACGGGGCGAACGAGCTGCTCGCCGTGGTGACCGACCCGAACGTGCACATCCAGGCCAGCAAGGCGGCGACCTGCGACATCCGGCCCGGGCGGCGGCCACGCGGGCCGGCGGTGCTGGAGCACCTGGCCGACTACCGGCGCCGCGCGGGCATCCGGGACGGCGGGACCGGTCCCGCGGTGACCGGGACGGGAGGCGCGGAATGACGACCGACAGCAGCCTGTGGGGGCCCCTTCCCGACCCGGCGGGCGACGCGGGCCACGCCCCGGACCATCCCGAGCGGGTGGGGTTCTTCACCGACACCTCGATCTGCATCGGCTGCAAGGCCTGCGAGGTGGCGTGCAAGGAGTGGAACGGGGTGCCCGACGACGGGCTGACCCTGCTCGGGTACTCCTACGACAACACCGGGGAGCTGAGCGCCGACACCTGGCGGCACGTCGCCTTCGTCGAGCAGCGGGTGCCCGCACGCCCGGCCACGGATCTCGGCATGCCGGGTGTCGGCCCGCCCGACCAGCCGGGCCGGGACGGTGACGGGGAGGAGACCGGTGACGCGGAGGGTGTGCGCTGGCTGATGGCCAGCGACGTGTGCAAGCACTGCACCCACGCCGCCTGCCTGGACGTCTGTCCCACCGGGTCGCTGTTCCGCACCGAGTTCGGCACCGTCGTGGTGCAGGAGGACATCTGCAACGGCTGCGGCTACTGTGTGCCCGCCTGCCCCTACGGGGTCATCGGCCGGCGGGAGGGTGACGGCCGCGCCTTCAAGTGCACCCTGTGTTACGACCGGCTGCGCGACGGCCTGGAACCGGCGTGCGCCAAGGCCTGCCCGACCGACTCCATCCAGTTCGGCAACCTCGACGAGCTGCGGGAACGCGCCGCACGCCGGCTGGCGGAGCTGCACGAGCACGGGGTGGGTGAGGCCCGGTTGTACGGGCACGACCCGAACGACGGTGTCGGTGGTGACGGCGCGTTCTTCCTGCTGCTGGACGACCCCGAGGTGTACGGGCTGCCTCCGGACCCGGTGGTGACCACCCGTGATCTCGGGTCGATGTGGCGGCACGCCGCGCGGGCCGCCCTGACGGTGGCAGCGGGTGTTGTCCTGTCGTTCCTGGGTCGGCGGCGGTGAACCGTGCGGTGGAGGTGATCGGGTGAGGCGCGGGGAACGGGCGGTCGTGCCGCCCGCGGAGTTCCGGTCCTACTACGGGCGTCCCATCCTCAAGGAACCCGCCTGGAAGGTGCCGGACGTGCCGCTGTACCTGTTCCTGGGTGGGATGGCCGGCTCGTCCGCGTCGCTGGCGGCGCTGGCCGACCTGACCGGCCGCCGCGGACTGGCCCGGGCCGGGCACCTGACGGCCGCGGGAGGCGCCCTGGTCAGTGTGGGGGCGCTGATCCACGACCTGGGCCGCCCGGAACGGTTCCTCAACATGCTGCGCGTGATCAAACCGACGTCCCCGCTGTCGGTGGGGTCGTGGATCCTCGCGCCGTTCTCCGCGCTCAGCACGGCGACCGCCCTCGCTCCCCTGGCACGGCGTCTCCCCCGCCTGGCGCCGCTGGCCGGGCTGGGTCGGATCACCGGTCCTGTGGCCGGGGTGCTCGGCCCCGCCATGTGCACCTACACCGCCGTGCTGCTGGCCGACACCGCCGTGCCCGCCTGGCACGAGGCACACCGGCAGCTGCCCTACCTGTTCGCCGGGAGCGCGATGGCCAGTGGGGCCGGCGCGGCGCTGCTGGCCGCACCGCCCGCCGAGCAGGGACCGGCCCGGCGGCTGGCCGTGTTGGGAGCCGGGCTGGAACTGGCCACGGCCACCCGCCTGGAACGCGGGCTGGGCCTGGTGGGCGAGCCGTACCGGCAGGGCAGGCCGGGGCGTCTGCTACGGGTGGCGCGGGTCCTCACCGCCGTCGGGGGTGGTCTGGCGGCGCTGGGCGGGCGGAGCCGACTGGCCTCGGCGCTCGGCGGTGCCGCCCTGCTGGCCGCCGGGCTGTGCCTGCGGTTCGGGGTGTTCGAGGCCGGGGTGGTCTCGACCCGGGACCCCAAGTACGTGGTGGTGCCGCAGCGGGAACGACTGCGCGCCGGGGACGCCGCCCGCACCACCACCGACGCGAGCGGCACCGCACGCCAGGGGAACACCCCCGGCCGACGGTGACGGACACCGCTCCACGGCCGGGGCCCCGCGGCTCCACCGCGGAGCGGGACCCATCGGGTGAGCCTTCCGTCACCGGGCCACCGCAGTCACCGCGGCCACCCGACGGCCATTCCCGACACGCTCCGGGCGGGCGGTTCCCCCTGGGCCCCGGGGATGCCCGCCGCGTCGAGCTCGTCCAGGAAGGCCTGGCGATGACGGTGCCGCACCCGCAGGTCCGCAACGTAGGAGACGAACCCCTCGGGGTCGTCGGTGTACTGGTAGGCCTCGCCGAGCTGCCCCAACAGGTCGGCCGCGGTGCGGTAGGCCTCCCGACCGGCGCGTCCCACGTTCTCCTCGATCAGGCGCTGGTACACCGGAACGGCCTTGACCGGGTGGGTGGTCCTGGTCCGCTGGGCCAGGCTGAGCCAGGTGGCGCTGGTGCAGCCGTGCTGCTCGGCGGCCGCCCACGCCCCGTCGGGGTCCTCCTCGGACAGCAACACGTGCACCAGCTGGTCCGCACCACGGAAACCCCCGCCGGGGGTCCGGTGCAGCACCTCCAGCGCCCGCTCCCGCAGGCCCTCCCACACGCCGAGGGACTCGGCGAGCTCCCGCAGGTCCCGGTAGGTGTCCTGGTGGGGTGCCTGCTCGAACGCCCGCCACCGCAGGGCGAGCGCGTTCCGGACGTGGCCGGCCTCCAGGTAGGCGTCCACCAGGAACTCGATCAGCGGTGCCGCCACCCGCACCCGGTGGTGCTCCACACCGCGGCGGGCCCACTCGATGGCCTCGTCGAGACGACCGGCGTCCCGCAGCAACGTGACGATGTTCAGGTAGGCGTCAACAGCCGGCAGTGCCTCGGCGTGCACCGCGACGAGTGTGTCGACGTCCCCGTCGAGTTCGGCGAGCTGTTCGAGCAACCGCTGCAGCACCGCGCGGCGGGTCCCGTCGCCGCCGCCGGCCAGGCCACCACCGTCGGACGGCAGCTCGGTCCACAGCTCCTCCACCTGCTCGCGGAGAGAGGTGACCCCGTCCGCGCCCAGGGCTCCGGCGAACTCGGCGACCCGGACCGACAACCGCTCCGGGGCGCGAAGTGCCTGGTCCAACAGCCAGTCCGCCAGCTCGTGCGGATCGGGGACGTGACGCGCGCACGCCTTGGCGTAGAGCGTCATCGCCCGCTCGGCGGCCTCCCGGACCGCCCCCGTGGGATCGGGAGCCTCCCGCAGTGCCTCCGTGATCCGTTCCGCGGAACGGCGCACCAGGGGTGCGGCCTGGGCCACGTGGTCGCCGTCGACGAGTTCCTCCAGCACCTCCAGCACGTCGTGCGCCCGGTCCGCGTAGGAACCGTCCTGGTGGTCCGCTCCGCCCCGGTACCGCAGTCCGACGTCGATCTGCCGACGGAGCGTCGCGGGGTCGAACCGTCCCGCGGCCCCGGCGGCACGCAGCGCCAGCCTCCGGTAGAGGGCGGGGTCCTCCCAGGCCTGCCGGTAGAGCAGTTCGACGAGCGTGGCGGCGTCCAGCGAGCACAGGTAGCCGTGGACGTCCACCTCGGTCCGACCGTCGTCCTCCGCGCCGTCGCGGGCGAGTACGACGAGCCCGACCGCGACGCAGTGCTTGCAGAAGAACCCGTTGGAGCCGTGCGGGCAGGTGCACCGGCCCTCCAGGCCGTTCCGCCCCCGGCGGAGCCGGACGACGTAGGTACCGGTGCCGTGCACCATCGCGATCACGCCGTCCGGCGACTCGTCCACGCTCTCCACGGCGCCGACGTAGCGGGCACCCCGGGCGAAGGACCGCGGCCCCGCCAGCGCCCTCAGGTCGGACTCAGCGAACCACACGGGGTCCATTGAAGCGATCACGGCGTCCCGGAATCACCTGACTGTGACTCCCCAGCCGGATGGCGCAACGAATCAGGACCGATCGGGCGGTCTCCGAGCAACGAACACCACACCCCGTGCCATGTGTTCCCCCGAGTCCGGTGGCGGACATCCACCCGTTCCGGGCATTACCCGGGCCGTGTTCCCCACGCCCCGGATGACCGTGGACCGTGGCCCGGCTAGGGTCGAGGACACGGACCGCCGGCCGGGAGGGAGGCGGGCGCGATGCCGGACGTGCCGAGCGGTACGCCACGGGACGATGTGGGACCGAACCTGAACGAGCTGGTGTACGAACGGCTGCTCGCCAGACGGATCGTCCTGATCGACTCCGAGCTCGACGACGCGGCGGCCCGGCGGGTGGTGACGCACCTGCTGATGCTGGACGCCGAGGCCCCGGAACGTGACATCAACCTCTATCTCAACTCACCGGGCGGGCCGTTGACCGCGGGAATGGCCGTGCACGACGCCATGCAGCTGGTGGAGGCCGACGTGTCCACCTGGGCCATGGGGGTCGTCGCCTCCACCGCCCAGTTCCTGCTGTGCGCGGGCACCCCGGGCAAGCGTCACGCCCTGCCGAACGCACGCATCGTGCTGCGCCTGCCCGAGGCGGCCGTGGGTGGCACGGCCTCGGAGATCGCCGTCCAGGCCGAGGTGCTCGACCAGATGCGACGGCAGATGGCCGAGCTCACCGCCGCCCGCACCGGTCAACCGGTCGAGCGCATCCTGGCCGACGCCGAAACCGAGCGCCGGTTCTCCGCCGAGGAGGCACGCGAGTACGGCCTGGTCGACCACGTGGTCCGTCACCGTCCCCGCGGGTGAGGGGCCGGCGGGCGGGTGGGCTCAGCCGACACGCAGCAGGGCCTTGATGGTGCGGCGTTCGTCCATGTCGCGGTAGGCCTGCGGCAGCTCGGCCAGCGAGTAGGTGCGGTCGAAGACCGGACCGGGGTCCAGCCGCCCGGCGAGCACGTCGTCGAGCAGTTCGGGCAGGTAGGCCCGGGCCGGGGCGATCCCGCCACGCAGTCCGAGGTTGCGGGAGAACATCTGCCGCACGTCCACCGAGGTCACCTCGTGCGGTATCCCGACGAACCCGACCTGGCCTCCGTCGGCCGTCACCCCGATCGCGGTGGACATGGCCTGGTCGGTGCCCACGCACTCCAGTGCGCAGTCCACCCCGCGTCCCCCGGTCAGCTCGCGCACCGCGGTCACCGCGTCGTCCCCGCGCTCGGGCACCACGTCGGTGGCGCCGAAACGCTCGGCCAGCGCGGACCGGGCGGGGTTCCGGCTGAGTGCGATGATCCGCTCCGCGCCGAGGCGGGCGCTGGCCAGCACCCCGCACAGCCCGACCGCACCGTCCCCGACCACCGCCACCGTGGCACCGGGACGTACACCGGCCATCCGGGCCGCGTGGTGCCCGGTGGCCATCACGTCCGAGAGGGTCAGCACCGCGGGCAGCAGCTCCGGGTCGACGTCCTCCGGCAGCGGGACCAGGGTGCCGTCGGCCAGCGGCACCCGGACCGCCTCGCCCTGCCCGCCGTCGGCGCCGACCTGGCCCCAGAACCCACCGGCCGGGCAGGAGGTGTGCAGGCCGCGCGCGCAGTACTCGCAGCTGCCGTCGGACCACACGAACGGGGCCACCACGAGCTGCCCCGGTCGCACCGTGCGCACCTCGGACCCGACCTGGTCGACCACGCCGAGGAACTCGTGCCCGATGCGCTGCCCGGGCTCGCGGGCCGCAACGCCGCGCCACGCCCACAGGTCGCTGCCGCACACGCAGCTGAGCACCACCCGCACCACGGCGTCGGTGGGCTCCACCACGCGCGGGTCGGGAACCTGCTCCACCCGGAAGTCCCCGGGCCCGTGGATCACCGCGGCCAGCATCCCGCCTCCTCGCTCTCGGTAACCGCTCCCATCCTGCCGGGCGACCCCACACCACCGCTCCATCGGGTCCCTGCGGGCTCGGTGGCACAGGGTGGGCCGGGCACCGGGGCTGGTGCCCGGCCCACCCTGTGCCACACCCGGTCTTACGTGGATCAGGCGTAGCCGAACTGCTCCAGCCGCCGCCGCGCGACCTCGAGCTCCTCCTCGGTGAACAGCCCGGCGAACCGCGGGTCGATCACCAGGGCCTCCACGGTGAGGTCCAGGCGGCCCCGCTCCCACAACGCGGCGAACCCGTCGGACACCGTGGGGGCGTGCAGCAG
>DATCJU010000071.1:0-23697 GCA_036562635.1 Pseudonocardiaceae bacterium | reverse complement strand
TCCGGTGGGGTAGGGCCAGGCGTTGGGGCGACACACCTTCCCGTCCGCCACCACCCGATCGGTCCCCAACGCCGCCAGATAGTCGTTGGACGTACTCCAACTCTGCTGCATCATCACCGGCGCCAACGCACCGTGCTCCGGACACGGCTTGTGCTTGTACCCCAAACCGTGCCCCACCTCGTGATTGATCACATACTGCTTGTACTCCACCAACGACCCGTCGAACGACACCGCACCCCGCACCCACCGCGCCGTGTTGATCACCACACGGTTGCCGTGCCGCCCACTGAAACACGACCCCTCGAACTGGATCGTCCACCCACACAACTCACGCGTGGTCAACTGCGACGTCAACGTGATCCGCAACCGCGCCCGCGCCGGATCGTCCACCCGCTGAAAACCGTGCTGACCATCCGCGATCCAACTCCGCGGATCCCGCAGAATCCGCTCCACATCCGCGGCGAACCCCTCCGCACCCCCGGTGACCTCGACCCCGTCCTCGATCTCCACCGTGAACGGAAACACATCCGGACCACCGAACGGCTCACCCCGCCCCGGCACCACCGAGAACGTCCCCCGACCCCGCTCGGTGAACTCCCCACCCGGCGGCAACTGCGCATCCGCCACCGCCTCCTCATACCCCGGCGCATCCGGATTCGGCGCCAGGGGTTCGGGAAGAGGTGGGGTCTCGGTCTCCGCCTCGGTCCGTTCCCCGACGGGGCGGGTCGACCCGGACGTGTCCTGTCGCGCGAAGTCCAACGCGACCACGGTGACGATCGCGAGCAGCACGGCCAGGGGGTAGACCCACCGGCCCCGCCCGGTCGGCCTGCCGGCCGGACGGGCGCCCCGGCCCGTGGAGGGGTACCGCGACCGGGCCCGCGGAGCAGGGGCCCCGCCCCTGACGGGGGCACGCCGGCTCCCGGACGTCCCGGCGGGCGGCGGCCCGGATGGGCGCACCCTGTCCCGGAGAGGCTCCGCAACCGTTTCGGGGCGCTCCTCCCACCGGCCGGTCGCCCGCCTCGCCGCCTGGCCGTCACCTGGCCCCGTCGGTGCCGCTGACCGGTGCTCACGCCCGACGGGCCTGCCGGTTCGACGCGGTCTCCAGGTCACGACCTCAGGCTGCCACCGAGCGAAGCAACCTCCGGGGAGACCGGCCGGGCACCACCCGATCGATCGGCAATCACCACTCTCCCCGGTCAACCGCCTCGAGCATGCCGAGCACAGCGCGTGCCACCGTGCTGGGCCGTTCCATCTGTGCCACGTGCCCGGTGTTGGGCAACATGAGCAACCGGCCCCTGGGCAACAGTCGCGCGGTGCGCGGCGCCTTGCGGGGACTGACCAGCCGATCCCGCACCCCCCACACCACCAGTGCCGGAGCCTGCACCCGGGGCAGCAACCGCCACAGCGAGCGGGAACGAGGAACCAGCCAGGCCCGGATCAGCCCGAGCGTGGTGCGTCCCAGCGCCTCCGCGCTCCACGGGAACCGTCGACACTCGGCGTACTCGCCGATGGCCTGGGCGAGCCGTTGTTCCGGTACGTCGTCCGGGTTGGCGAAGCACAGCCGCAGCATCTTCTCCACCCGTTCCCGCGGGGTCATCGCGGCCAACAGCTCCCGGCACCGGCGCCCCACCGGTCCGGGCAGGTAGGTCAGCGGCACCAGCGGGTCGGAGGTGCGCCGCGGGTTCGGTCGCAGGTCCGGCACCGCCGGGGACACCAGGGTGAGGGTGCGGACCAGGTCGGGCCGGGCGGCGGCCACGGACAACGCGATGGTGCCGCCGAAGGAGTTGCCGATCAGGTGGACCGGTCCCTGTCCCAGCCCCTCGACGAACCGGACGACCGTCTCGGCGTGCGCCGCGAGGGTGAAGTCGTATCCCTCGTGGGGAGGTGCGGACCGGCCGAACCCCGGCAGGTCCAGTGCCAGGCCGGGCATCCGCACCGCGAGCAGCCCGGCCAGGTCCGTCCAGTTCGTGGCGGATCCGGCGAGACCGTGGACGAACACGGCCAGCTCGGTGCTCCCCACCGGACCCGGTGTCCGCCGCACGTGCAACCGCACTCCACCGGACTCCAGCTCCTCGCCGGGCCACGGTTCACCGGTGGGGTCCACCGGAGGTAGCCGGCCCGGGTACAGGGGCACCGACGTGATCGGCGCCTTTCCCCGGCCGGGGAGGAGCGACGGGGCCCGGTTGGCCGTCGCCGCGGTGCCATCGGTGTTCGGCTCGGGTTCGATGACCGTCACCACCCAAGGATTACCGTTGTGCGGCAAGTCATTCCGACGAGTGCACCGGGGAGCAGGCCGCCGGTCCCGGGCCGGGACACCGTCGTCCGAAGGCTCCACGAACCGCCGCGGCACGGGCACCGGAGAACCACCGGTACCGGGTCCGGTGCCACAGGGGTGGCACCGAATAGCCTGTGCAGCGGCATCATGTTGCTACCGGCGAGTAAGGTCGGGACACCCGGCTCGCGTCGGGCAGGGTCCTCGCCGTGGTGAGGACGAGGTAGCTGGAGGGCCAGGATGACCGAGACCGCGCAGCAGGGCGCCGGGCACGTGGGGCGAGGTGTGCGACTGCCCCGCTCGGCACGACGTGCCCAGCTGCTCGCCGCAGCACAGGAAGTGTTCGTCGCCAACGGGTACCACGCCGCGGCGATGGACGAGATCGCCGAACGCGCCGGGGTCAGCAAGCCCGTGCTCTACCAGCACTTCCCGGGCAAGCTGGAGCTGTACCTGGCCCTGTTGGAGACCCAGGTCGAGGAACTGGTCCGCCGCGTCCACGAGGCCATCAGGTCCACCCACGACAACAAGCTGCGGGTGCGTGCCGCGGTGGGCGCGTACTTCGACTTCGTGGACAACGGCCCCGCGTTCCGGCTGGTGTTCGAGTCGGACCTGCACAACGAACCCGCGGTGCAGGAGGCGGTGGAGCGGGCCACGACGGCCTGTGTGGACGTCATCGCCGAGGTGGTGATGGCGGACGCCGGCCTGGACCCGGAGCGTGCCCGTCTGCTCGCCGTGGGCCTGGCCGGGGTGAGCCAGGTGGCCGCCCGGTACTGGCTGGACACCAACCGCTCGGTGCCCAAGGAGGAGGCCATCTCGCTGATCTCCACCCTGGCCTGGAAGGGCATCGGCGGCGGTTTCCCGCTGCAGCACTGAAGACCGCACCGGTCACCACTCCACGACGCCGCACGGGCCCCGCTCGACGTCCGAGACGGGGCCCGTCGCAGGAGGTGCCCGCTACCGGCGTGCGCCGGCGGCGACGAGCACCCGGAGGATCTGTCGGGCGACGTCGGCGTGCCGCTCCAACGGCAGCATGTGCCCCGCACCGCCGTAGATGATCAGCTCGGCGCGCGGCAGCTCCCGCACGATCACCCTCGCGTGCGGTTCCGGGCACAGCCGGTCCCCGGAACCGCACAGCACCACGGACGGGACGTCCCGCAGCACGGCGAGCGCCGCGGTCCGTTCGTGCTCGTCCAGTGAGGCACGGAACCCGGCCATGCTCGCCGGGTGGCACTGGGCCACCCACTCGACGGTCGCGGTGAGCATCTCCAGGGCCGGCCGCTCCCCGAACAGCAGCCAGCGCAGGACCGGCGGCGGCAACTTGCGGCCCTCCTGGGCGGCCCCGCCACCGGTGCCGGTCCGCTGCTGGGTCCCGCGCTCGAACCGCTGGGCCACACGCTCGATCCGCCGGATCACCGATGCCACGGGCTGGGGCAGGCCGAACGTCAGGTTCCGCAGCCCCCCGCTGGAGGTGGCGACGAAGGCGGCTCCCGCCACCCGGGAGGCCACCAGGTCGGGGTAACGCTCGGCCAGCGCCATGATGGTCATGCCGCCCATGGAGTGCCCGGCGAGCACCACCGGACCGGTCGGCACCCGCGCCTCGATCAGCTCGGCGAGGTCGTCGGCGATCTGCTCGATGGTGGCCGTGCCCGTCGGGGCCGGATCGGACGAACCGTGGCCACGGTGGTCGTAGCTGAGTACCCGCAGCGGCACCGGGCTGGTGGCGAGCAGGTCCTCGATCACCCACTGCCAGCTGTGCCGGGTGAGGGTCCAGCCGTGCAGGAGGATCAGGGTGTACTCCGCGTCGGCCGCACCGTGCTCGGCGACGTGGAGCCTGGTCCCGTCGGCGGTGGTGAACCAGTCGACCCGGCCCGCCGCCGCGGGTTCGACACCGGTCGTGCTCATGCGATCAGGAAGGACTTGCGCCACAACGACATCCCCGGGTTACCGATCAGTCCCACCTCGTCCAGGAAGCTCACGATCCGCTCCCCCGCCCACCGCAGGGTCTGCTGGTAGTGCGGGTTGGCCAGCGCGGCCTTCCGGGCGCGCACGGGGTCGAGTCCGACCGCCGCGTACACCCGCGGATGGATCAGGCTGTTCACGATGAAGTAGGCGTTGAGCGCGGTGATCATCCGGTGGTGGGCGCGCGCCGCGGGACCACACCGCCGCATGGTGCGCACGACCTCCTCCCGGGCGAACCGCACGTGCCGCGCCTCCTCCACCACGTGGATGCGGTTGACCATACGGACCAGCGGCTGGATGCTCTCGTCGGCCATCGACTCGCGCTGCAGCCGGTCCAGGACCTCCTCGGCGATGAGGATGGCAGCGAACATGGACGGCCCGTTGCCCACCGCGGTCAGCACCTTACCGAGCTGGTAGGCCAGCTTCTGCGGCCCGTAGGCCGGGCAGCCGAACTTCTCGATCATCCGGGCGAACATGATCGAGTGCCGGCACTCGTCGGCGACCTCGGTCAGCGCGTACTGGACGTGCCGCCGGGTGGGGTCACGACGGTAGGTGTACTTGGTCAGCAACTGCATCAGGATGACCTCGAACCAGATGCCGTTGCTGGCCATGCTGGCGACCTCGTGCTTGGACAGCTCGATGCGCTGCTCCTCGGTGAGCTGCTCCCACAGGTCGGTGCCGTACAGCGAGATCCGGTGCTGCGGCAGGTAGTACGTCCCCGGCAGGAGCGGGGCGTCCCAGTCGATGTCGACCTGGGGGTCGTAGGAGTTCCGTGCCGAGGAGTTCAGCAGACGCTCGGCGGTCTTCTCCCGGTCGGCCACCTGGGTGGTTCGTGTGCTCATCAGGACAACTCCTCCCCCTGCTGCGGGATGGTCCCTGTTCCGGTGCCTGCGCCGGACGTCTCGCCGGCGGAACTGTTCCGTGCTCGTGCCCGTGCGGCCGATTCATGATCACCACGGCCGGCGAGCAGCCGGGCCATCCGCTCGGCCAGCGGGACGCCGTCGTACTCGCCACGCGCCAGGTCACGCCGGTGCCGGGCGAGCACCACCCGGTCGACCAGGGCGGGCAACATCCGGCCCAGGCGGATCGCGAACCCACCCGACCTGGTGGTTCCGGTGTCACGGGGTGGCCGCTCGGCGGCGATGACACGCAGCAGCGTGCCCACCACGTCCTCCACCCGCTCCGCGGGCACCTTGCCCTCCAACGTCACGCCGGCCCGGCGGCTGGCCTCGTGGATGGGCGTGCGGACGTAACCGGGGTAGACGGTGGTGACCTTCAGGCGGCTGCCGTACTCGATGCGCAGGCAGTCGGCGTAGGCGCTGATCCCACGCTTGGTCACCGTGTAGGCGGAGGCGAAGGGCACGGTGACGAACGCCAGCCCGGAGGAGACGAACACCGCGCGGGGGTCGGGCGAGCGCAGCAGGTGGGGTAGCGCCGCGGCGGTGGTCCGCCAGGCACCGAGCAGGTTGACCTCGACGGTACGGCGCACTGCCTCGTCGATCGGCGCACCCGAGTCGGTGGGCAGGCCGACCCCGGCGTTGTTCACCAGGACGTCCAGACCGCCGAGCCGTTCCACCGCCTGGGTCACACTCTCGGCGACCGCGGCGTCGTCACTGAGGTCACAGCGGATGATCTGTTCCTCCGCCCCCGGCGGGGAAACCACGTCCAGGCCCACGACCCGGGCGCCCCGAGCACGCAGTGCGGCACTGGTCGCCGAGCCGAAGGCACCGGCCGCCCCCGTGATCAGGACGCGGCATCCGGCGAGTGGTCGTTCTCCCATCGCGCTCCTCCCGGGCCCGGGCGATCGGCCACCCGGCACCACTCACATGTTACTAGAAGTAACAGTTACTTTTGGTAGCCTGTGGCACATGCCCAGGTCTGTCAAGGGGGGCACCCCGGGCAGCACCGCCCGTCGAGACGGTGCTGCGGACGACGAGAGACGCAGCGACGCCCGCCGCGAGCGCTGGCGCGCGCACCGGGAACACCGGCGCGCCCAGTTCGTCGAGGCCACGATCCGGGCGATCGCCCGGCACGGCGCCGGCGTGGGAATGGACGAGATCGCGGCGGAAGCCGGGGTGAGCAAGCCGGTGTTGTACCGGCACTTCACCGACAAGGCCGACCTCTACCTGGCTGTCAGCCGGCGCGCAACCGAGATGCTCATGCAGCGGCTCGCCCCGGCACTGCAGGGTGGCGGCAGCCCACTGGGCTGGATCCGCACCGCGGTGGACACCTATCTGGCGACGATCGAGGAGTACCCGGAGCTGTACCGCTTCATGGTGCGCCGCTCCTTCGCCGACCAACCGGTCGAGCACGACCCGGTGGCCGAGGACAAGGCGATGATCGCCACCGTGCTCGCCCGCATCCTCGGCGAGCTCCTGCGTGCCTTCCGGCTGGACTCCGGGGCGGCGGAACCATGGAGCTACGCGCTGGTCGGCATGGTGCAGACGGCCGGTGACTGGTGGCTGGAGCGGCAGACCATGAGCCGGGAGAGCCTGACCGAGTACCTCACCGAGCTCATCTGGCACGCCCTGGACGGAACACTGCGCGCCCACGGTGTGGAGGTGGACCCCCACGCCGACACGGACGCCGCGCTCGACGCCCTGCGCCCACGACTGCGGGTGCTCGAAGGGGGCGTCGCCACCGGAGAGGACCCCGAACCCACGGACACCCGACCCGACGAGGCAACCCATACACCACACACCGGAGGCGCCCGATGAGTCACGACAACCACGACGACGAGGAGTACCACGGCCCGGCCACCCTGTGCGTCGGGGAGCGCGAGGTGGAGGCGCAGGTGCACCTGCGCGGCCACTTCGAGCCCATCGACGGCCGCTTCCACTGGTACGGGCGGGTCGCCGCGGACCCCGCGGTGACCGAACTGGCCGGCAAGGGCAACCAGCAGGTGGTCGTGCGTACGCCCGAGGGCGAGGCCGAGGGAGTGCTCGGCGAGCCCGACCCGTGGGGCCGCTACCGGCTCGCCGGGGTGGGGCGCCCGCCGCACCCGGCGATCATGGCCCTGCCGGACGAACTCCCCACCGCCTGAGGACGCGGACCCCGAACACGGAACGACGGGCGTGCCGGGACCGGTCCCGGCACGCCCGTCGCGCGTCACGCACCCGCCACCGCACGGGTGGCGCGGCGGTTCCGGTCAGGAGCCGACGGCGAAGCCGATCGGGCGCCGATCGGACGGCGCGATCTCGACGTAGGCGATCTTCTCGGACGGCACGATGTAGCGCCGCCCCTTCTCGTCGACCAGGATCAGCAGGCCATCCGCCTTGCGGAGCGCGTCGGCGACCAGCGACTCGACCTCGTCAGGCGTCTGCCCGCTCGACACCACGAGCTCACGCGGGCTGTCCACGACGCCGATCTTGACCTCCACGCTGACCTCCGGTCACCACTCGCTGCTACTGGCTGCCGCAAGGCTAGTCGAGCCGGACGGTCCGCGACGCATCGAGGCGCATCTCACACCGACCGGAAGCGACACCGGTACCGGGGTCACCCCAGGCCCAGTGCCTGCATACGCCGCGCGTGGCTGGCCTGGAGGCGCTTGAACAACGCCGCGATCCCGCTCAGGTCGCCCGAGCCGCGCACGATCAGCTCGGCCAGTCCGTCCCGCTCCGCGACCACGTGCTGGGCCTGGGTCACGGCCTCACCGAGCAGCCTGCGCCCCCACAGCACCAGCCGGTCCCTGACCTTGCGATCCGCCTCGGCGGCCGCCCGTACCTCCCGCTCGGCGAACGCGGAGTGTCCGGTGTCGGCGAGCACGTCCAACACGAGCTGCCGGGTCCGCGAGTCGAGCCATTCGGCGATCTCCCGGTAGAAGTCGGCGGCCAGCCCGTCACCCACGTAGGCCTTGACCAGCGACTCCAACCAGGACTTCGGTGCGGTGGAGGCGTGGAAGGCGTCGATGGCGCGCACGAACGGCTGCATGGCGTCCTCCACGGCCACGCCCAGCTCGGCGAGGTACCGCTCCAGCATCCGGTAGTGGCCGATCTCCGCGGCGGCCATGCTGGCCAGCGCCGCCCTCCCGGTCAGTGTCGGTGCGGTCCTGGCGTCCTCGGCGAGCCGGTCGAAGGCGGAGAGCTCGCCGTAGGCCAGTACGCCCAGCAGGTCGATGACACCCTCGTCGGCGCGCACACCCCCGCCGACGCCCTCACTGTCGGCCTCCGGCCGGTGGTTGCCCTCGGTCATGGATCGGAGCGTAGTCCGCACCCGCTCCGTCGCCGCCGCGGAACGGGACACACCGGCATCGACTCTCCGGCACCACGGCGGTCCAGGTCACGCGCGTGGAGCAGTCGCGGGACCGGTCGTCCCGGTAGACTGGGCCGCAGTTGCACGGCGACCGCCGCGCTGCGGAGGCCGCGTGAACGGCGCATCCCGGCGCTGGTGATCGCCCGGAGACTCGGACGGTTCCGCCCAGAGGACGCGGTTCCGTCGTGGACAGGGTGCGCGCACCGCCTCGCCGGCACTCCTGCACCCCGCCCCAGCGGCCCGGTCGCCCGGATGACCGCCGTGGTGTGGTGGTGTGGTGCGGTCGAGGGCCTGTGCCAAGGGCCGTGCGCGCTGGCACGAAAGAGGCGATCATTCTGACCGTTCACGACACGGTTCACGATTCGACAGACGACCCCCGAGGCATCGCCGGGCGAGCAACCCCGGACCAGGCTTCGCCCGGCATCGATCCTGCGGTGTCGAACCACAGCGAGGGCACCCCGGCCCCTGCCGAGGAGGGGGACCGCTCCCACCCGCTGCGGGCCGCGGCGGTCATCCACCCGTCCTCCCCCACCTTCGCCGAGCTCGGAGTGCGCCCGGAGATCGTCCGAGCGTTGGCCGAGGTCGGCATCGAGCGGACCTTCGCCATCCAGGAGCTCACCCTGCCGCTGGCACTGAAGGGTGAGGACGTGATCGGCCAGGCCCGCACCGGTACCGGCAAGACCCTCGGTTTCGGTGTCCCGCTGCTGCACCGGCTGGAGACGCCGGGCGACGGGACACCCCAGGCGCTGGTCGTGGTGCCCACCCGAGAGTTGTGCCTGCAGGTCCGGCACGACCTGGCCGACGCCGGCAAGTACCTGGGGGTGCGCCTGCTCGCGGTGTACGGTGGCCGGCCCTACGAGCCGCAGATCGCGGCGCTGCGCAAGGGCGTCGACGTGGTGGTCGGCACCCCGGGACGGCTGCTGGACCTGGCCGAGCAGGGGCACCTGAGGCTGGGCGGGGTGCGGACCCTGGTGCTGGACGAGGCCGACGAGATGCTCGACCTGGGCTTCCTGCCCGACGTCGAGCGCATCCTGCAGATGGTGCCCGAGGAACGGCACACCATGCTGTTCTCGGCCACCATGCCCGGGCCGATCATCACCATGGCCCGCACGTTCCTGCACCGACCCACCCACATCCGCGCCGAGGAGCCGGACACCGGGGCCGTGCACGAGCGCACCCGCCAGTTCGTCTACCAGGCGCACTCGCTGGACAAGGTGGAGCTGATCTCCCGCGTGCTGCAGGCCGAGGGCCGGGGCCTGTGCATGATCTTCGTCCGCACCAAGCGCACCGCGCAGAAGGTCGCCGACGAGCTGGCCGAGCGCGGGTTCGCGGTGGGGGCGGTGCACGGTGACCTGGGGCAGGGCGCCCGGGAGCAGGCGCTGCGTGCCTTCCGCTCCGGCAAGATCGACGTACTGGTGGCCACGGACGTGGCGGCGCGTGGGATCGACGTCGACGACGTCACGCACGTGATCAACTACCAGTGCCCCGAGGACGAGAAGACCTACGTCCACCGGATCGGTCGGACCGGCCGGGCCGGGCGCGCCGGGGTGGCGATCACCCTGGTCGACTGGGACGAGGTCCCACGCTGGAAGTTGATCAACGACGAGCTGGGCCTGGACTTCGCCCAGCCGGTGGAGACGTACTCGACCTCCCCCCACCTGTACACCGACCTGAACATCCCGGCCGACGCCACCGGGCGGCTTCCCCTGGCCAAGCGGGTCAGGGCGGGCCTGGCCGCCGAGCCGGAGGAGGAGGCGGCCGCCCCCAAGCGGCGCCGTCGGCGGCGCACCCGCCGCGGGGTGCCCACCGACCAGCAGGGTGTGTCCACCGCCGAGACTGGCGGGAACGACACCGCCGGCTCGGGGGACGCCGAGGCCGGGGAGGAGGCCACCGCCACGGAGTCGCGGGAACCGCGTCCCTCCCGTCGGCGGCGGCGTCGCCGCCGCGGTGGCGGCGAGGCCGGCAGCGGGCAGCAGGTGGAGAACCAGAACCGCCCGGAGAACGACCAGCACCGGGACGCGGAGTCCCAGCGGCCCCGCCGCAGGCGCCGCCGGCGCCGCCCGAGTGGTACGGCTGCCGAGGCCTCGACCGTCACTCCTGCCACCGGCGACGACGACTGACCCCGAGCCGCCGCTCGTACCGGCCAGGGGCCGAGTGGTACGAGCGGCGGCCACCGCTCCGGTCCGATTCCGGGTGACACTGACGTCGACCCGGAGGCGCCCCGGCACCCTGGGCCTGGCAAGGTTCCGATCCGGAGCACGATGAGCCCGGAGACGACACTGGGAGTGGGACCGTGGTGCGACCTGAGCGCCGGACCAGGGGCGACCTGGCCGCGGTAGCGCTGCTGCTGGTGGTGGCGGTGGTGGGAGGAGTCGTGCTGTGGTGGCGCAGCGACGCCCGCACCACCGTCTCGGAGACCACCGCCGACGCGCCACCCGCACCCCCGGCGCCCACCACCGTGCCCACCACCCTGCAGGAGGTGTGGCGGGCGCCCAGCTCCGCCACACCCCAGCCGGTCGCACTGGGCCCGCACGTGGTGACCGGACACGACGGCGAGGTGGCCGGCCGCGACCCGTCGACCGGCGAGATCCGTTGGCGCTACGCCCGCGACCTGCCGCTGTGCACCGTGGGATCGGCCTGGGGGCGGGCGGTGGCGGTGTACCGACGGTCCGACACGGTCACCCCCTCCGGGGAGCGGGGCGCGGAGTACTGCAGCGAGGTCACCGCACTCGACCCGGCCACTGGCAGGCGGACGGCGCAGCGCAACGGTGACGCCGAGCCGGGCACCCGGCTGATCTCGGACGGCAGGCACCTGACCGCGACCGGGGGCGAACTGATCGAGGTGTGGCGTTCGGACCTGGTCATGACCCTGCAGTACGGCCAGGTGTTGACCCCGGTGAACCCGAACAAGCAGCCGCGACCGGAGTGCAGCCACCTGTCGTTCGCGATGGCTCCCGGCAAGCTGGGCGTCCTGGAGCGGTGCCCGAACGAACCGGCTGACCGGCTCACCCTGCTCAAGCCCGACCCGCAGGAGTCGGAGAAGCCCGAGGAACTGGCCACCACGCTGGTCGGTGCGCAGGGCGCCCAGCTCGTCACCCTGACCAACGACCGGGCGGCGGTGCTGCTGCCCGACCCGCCCCGCCTGGCCGTGTTCGACGACAGGGGCACCTACCAGACCGAGTACCGGCTCGACCTGCCGGCCTCCGACCTGGACCGCCCGCTTCCCGGCCGGGTGGTGCCACAGACCGGGGGCGCCGGCGCCGTGTACTGGTTCACCGGTTCCCGCACCGTCGCCCTGGCCACCAGCGACCTGCACCCCATGTGGTCGGTGGAGGGCACCCTCGGCCCCGGTGTGGTCTTCGCCGGGCAGCTGCTGCTCCCGGTGCCGGACGGCCTGCTGGTCGTGGACCCGGCCACCGGGGAGCGGAAGCACACCATCCCGGTGGACCGGCAGGGCTACACCGGCACGGTGGAGCTGGCCTCGCTGGGACCGGTGCTGCTGGAGCAGCGCGGCGAGGTGTTGGTGGCCCTGCGCTGAGCGGGTCACCTGGTCACTTCCCACCGGTCACCCGCGCTGCGCCACCGGCTGCCGCGAACCTCCCTCCGCACGGTGCAGAAACCCCGGAAGAAACTGCGGCACACTGCAGAGATGTGAGCACAAGTCGCGCCTCGCAGATCACCCCACACCACGCTGTCCGCATCAGTCTGCCCGGTCGGTACGGTGAGCTGGCCGCGTTGCACGCCGTGCCGGACCAGGGGATCGCGCTCGCCGACACCGGTGTCACCGCCCTCCTGGTGCCCGGCTACACCGGGTCCAAGGAGGACTTCGCGCCGCTGCTCGACCCGATCGCCGGCGCGGGAATCGAGGCCGTGGCGGTGGACCTGCCGGGCCAGCACGAGTCGCCGGGGCCGGACGACGAGTCGGCCTATCGGCCCAAGCAGCTGGGCGAGGTGGTGGCCGAACTGGTGGAACACCTGGCGAAGGACGGCAGGCGGGTCCTGTTGCTCGGCCACTCCTACGGAGGTCTGGTGGTACGGGCGGCGGTACTGGCCGGGGCTCCGGTGTCCGGTCTGGTCCTGCTCGGCTCCGGGCCCGCCGAGCTCCCCGACGGGGACCGGCGTCGAGCCCTGGACCTGGGTGAACCGGTGCTGCGGGAGCAGGGCATCGAGGAGGCGCAGCGGATCCGTGAGGCGATGGACTCCGCGCGCCCCGGCTGGGATCAGCTCCCCCAGGAGCTGAAGGACTTCCTGCGCCGACGTTTCCTGATGTCCTCACCGGCGGGTCTGCTGGGCATGGCGGACGGTCTGCGCTACGAGCCCGACCTGGTGCCGCAGCTGGCCGACGCGTTGCGGGAGCGCGGCGCACCGTGCCTGGTCGTCTGTGGGGAGTCCGACGACGCCTGGCCGGTACCGGTGCAGCGGCACATGGCCGAGCGGCTGGACGCCGACTTCGCCGTCATCCCGGGCGCCGCGCACTCGCCGAACACGGAGAACCCGGAGGCACTGCTGGGCATCCTGCTGCCGACCTGGCGGTCCTGGCTGTCCTGAGCGCGGGTCTCCCCCGGGCCGGAGCGGTCAGCGCCACCAGAAGAACCACAGCAGGGCCGCGGTCACGGCCAGCACACCCATGTGTGCGGCGAACGCGGACCACCGGCGGTGCCGGTCGGCGAACCGCTGGAGCAGCACGGCCGTGACCGCGGCGGCGACGTGCGCGACGAAGGAGCCCGTCCCGGGGCCGGCGTTGTCGGGCCGGCCGGAGGTGAGCTGCGCCACGACCACGACGAGCGCGAGCAGCACCACGCCGACGGTCAACGACCTGACCACTTCCCGCAGCACGGCCGCGGTCCGCCGCACCAAACGGGTCCCTGCCCGCGATTCGTCCACTGTGCTCACTGCAGTCGACCCGTGTACTCGTTCCTCGTTCTCACGGCCGTCCTCGGAGAGTTCGTTCCCCACCGGTTCGCGTGTCACGGTGCCAGCAACGCCCACGGTTCCAGCTCCGGTGCAGCCTCACGTCCTTCGGGGCAGTGTCGCCGGAAGTCGCACCACGAGCAGCGTCGGCCGGGATTCGGGGGGAACAGCACCTCCCGGTCTCCGCCGGCCTTGAGCGTGTCCGCCGCGAGCTGCAGCTCGTCGGCCATCTCCTCCGCCCGCGCCAGGTGGCGGCCCAGCGACTCGTCGGTGTGCTCCCACGCCAGTACCCGACCGGTGGGCAGGTGGTGCAGCTCGACCCGGCGACACGGCCGCCGCAGGGTGCGGCGGACCGCCAGGGCGTAGAGCGCGAGTGCCTGCGAGCCCCGGGCGTCGTCGACGGTGAGCACGTGCCGACCGGTCTTGTAGTCGACCACGACCAGCTCGTCGCCGCGCCGGTCGATGCGGTCCACCCGACCCTCGGCGATGATGCGACCCGCGGGGGTGGAGACCCAGCGCTCCAGGCCCACCGGTTCCAGGTCGGTGTCCACGCCGGACACGTAGGCGCGCACCCAGTCCTGGGCGCGTCGCCGGTACTCGGTGGACTGCTCGGCGTCCCGGAACCCCTCGTCCTTCCAGTACCGGCCCACCAACACCGAGGCCGCCTCCGGCGTACGCCGCGCCACGGGCAGCTCGAAGAAGGCACGCAACGCGTTGTGCACCGCGGCACCGAGGGTGCTGTGCGCCCAGGGACCGCCCCGCGCCGGGGCCGGGCGGTCCAGGTAGGTCATGCGGTAACGCCGAGGGCAGTCGGCCCAGGTGGACAACCTGGCCGGCGTGACCTTGATCAGCCTGCGCGGCATTTCCTCGAAGCCAAGCTGCCCCTGCACGCCCTCAACGGTACGCACCGGCTCGGTTACCGCGCCGGGCGGGGACCATGCCGGACAATCCCTGCGTGGAGATCTGGCACAACCCGCGTTGTTCGAAGTCCCGTCAGGCCAAGCAGGCCCTGGACGCGGCCGGTGTCCCCTACACCGAGCGTCGGTACCTGGAGCAGCCCCCGACCCCGGCGGAGCTGGCCGAGGTGCTGGACCGACTCGGACTGGAACCCTGGGACATCACCCGGACCTCGGAGCCACTGGCCAAGGAGCTCGGGCTGGCGGACATGGAGCGCGACCGGGACCGGTGGATCGAGCTGCTGACCGCCCACCCGGTGCTCATCCAGCGTCCCATCGTGCTCACCGACGACGGCAGGGCCGTGGTCGCCCGCACTCCCGAGGCGATCCAGGAGATCCTGTGAGCCGCCACCCCCGAGGTGGCGCACACCGGGTCAGGCGCTGATCGGCTCCCCCACCGCGCGGCCGACGAGTTCCTCCAGCGCCTCCGGGGACGTGGTCTCCTGTCCCAGGCGCACCGTCTTGTTGCTGCCGTGGTAGTCGCTGGAGCCGGTGGGCACCAGGCTCAGTTCGTCGGCCAGTGCACGGAGCTGTTCCCGGGCCTCGGCGTCGTGTTCGGGGTGGTCGACCTCCAGCCCGGTCAGCCCGTGCGTGGCCAGATCCGCGATCACACCGGGTGTGACCACCGGACCGCGCCGGTGTGCGAAGGCGTGGGCCAGCACGGTCACCCCACCGGCCCGGGAGATCATCTCGACGGCCCGCTGCACCGGCGTGTCCCGCCTGGGCAGGTAGTAGGGCGACCCGTTGTGCAGGAACCGGTCGAACGCCTCGCCCACCGTGGACACCACACCGAGCCGGACCAGCGCCCGGGCCAGGTGGGGTCGGCCGGCCGAGGACCCCTCGGGCACCGAGGCCAGTAGTTCGTCGGGGTCGACGGCGAACCCGTCGGCCGCCATCCGTTCGGCCATCCGGCGCAGCCGCGACCGACGTTCCTCGCGCAACCGGTCCTGCTCGGCCACCACGTCCGGTGCACCCGGGTCGAACAGGTAGGCGAGCAGGTGGACCGTGATCTCCCCACCTCGTCCGTCCGGACAGCTGCACGACAGCTCGGCGCCCGGCACCAGCCGCATTCCCGGTGGAAGCGCCGCGGCGGCCTCCGCCCACCCGGCGGTGGTGTCGTGGTCGGTCAGGGCCACGACGTCCAGCCCGGCCGCCGCTGCGGCGGTGACGAGCTGCGCGGGGGTGTCGGTGCCGTCCGAGGCGGTCGAGTGGGTGTGCAGATCGATGCGCATCTCGCCAGTGTGGACCAACGTGGACACGGATGTTCGGACGAACGGCTCACACCCGTCCGTCCGAACACCCGTCACCGCCGATCAGTAGACCTTGGCCCGCTTGACCAACTGCTTGGCCTTGGTCATCGTGAACCGCTCGGCCTGCGCCTTCTTGTCGCCGAACACGAGTTCGGAGATGGCGTCGTAGACCTCTTCCGGCTTCGGCAGGTACTCGATGCGGTTGAGGGCCTGGATCTGCCCCGCCGACTCCACGACCAGAGTCCCGTAGCCGAGCATGCGGCCCAGGAAGCTCCGCTCGTAGGTCAGGTCGGTGACCTTGCCGATCGGCATCATCCCGACGTTGGTGGTGAACACCCCGTGGGCGATCATGAAGCGCTTGTCGGTGACCACGATGCGCTCCACCCACCACTCCAGCACGAAGTAGGCGAAGCGCAGCACCACGAACAGCGCCCCGTACCACAGCAGGTTGTGCACCAGCTCCGCCGTGGGCGGCACCAGGTAGGAGATCATCACGATGCCGGCCAGCAGGGCCAGCGTCTCGAAGATGTCCCACAACAGGCTCGCCCAGTGCCGACGCACCCGGATGACCCGCCGCTCGCTGGGGAGCAGGTACTCATCCGGGTCCCTGGGTGCGAACACCTCTACCCCCTCCGTCCGGCGTCAGATGAAGAGCTGCTTGACGAAGGTGATGAGGGCCTCGGCGGCCTGACGCAACGAGTCGAGGATGCCGGTGACCACGTCCGCCGACTGGGTTGGCTGGGTGATCAAGAAGAACAGGAGGAGTGCGATCCCGGCCCAGGTGAGGATCTTCTTCACGTTCACGATGATCAGCCCCGTCCGCTACCTGCGCCCCTGTGGCGCCTGCCGCACTCGGTTGTACCGCACTCGGCCGTCTTACGGCAGCTTTATCGCGCGCTTGGGTCAGCGCTGGATCAGTTGTCACCCTTCTGGCTACGCTGCGTACCGATGGCCGGAGCCGAGGAACCGTCGATCCGCTGCGTGGGAGCCGTCATACACGACCCGCGGGGCCGCCTCCTGCTGGTCCGACGTGCCAACGAACCGGGCAAGGGCCGCTGGTCACTGCCCGGAGGACGGGTCGAGCCCGGCGAGAGCGACACCGAGGCCGTCATCCGGGAAGTCCATGAGGAGACCGGCCTCACGGTTACGGTGAGTCACCTGATCGGCCGCGTGGAACGCCCCGGAATCACCGGAAAGTATGCGATCTTCGACTACGCATGTCAGGTGACACACGGTGATCTTCGCCCAGGTGACGACACCTCCGCCGTCCACTGGGTGGACAGTGTGATCTTCGACACCATGGAGCGCTCGGGGGCGCTCACCGAGGGGTTGGCCGACACGCTCCGAGCCTGGGGCTGCCTCCCCCGGAGCTGACCTCCCCACGCCCCGGGCGCGGGGAGGTCACGCGCGTCCGGCGCCGTCCTCAGCGCTTCAACTCGGGACGGCCGGGCTGCTCACCACCCCGCGCCTCCCCGTAGGAGCGCTTGGGCACCATCACCTTGCGTCGGAACACGCACACCAGCGTGCCGTCCTGCTTGTAGCCGCGGGTCTCGACGTACACCACGCCCCGGTCCGGCTTGGACCGCGACTCGGTCTTGTCCAGCACCTCGGTCTCGCCGTAGATGGTGTCGCCGTGGAAGGTCGGCGCGACGTGACGCAGCGACTCCACCTCGAGGTTGGCGATGGCCTTCCCGGACACGTCGGGCACCGACATACCCAGCAACAACGAGTACACGTAGTTGCCCACCACCACGTTCCGGCCGAATTCGGTGGTCTGCTCCGCATAGTGCGCGTCCAGGTGGAGCGGGTGGTGATTCATGGTGAGCAGACAGAACAGGTGGTCGTCGTACTCGGTGACCGTCTTGCCGGGCCAGTGCTTGTACACCGCGCCGACCTCGAACTCCTCGAAGTAACGTCCGAACTGCACTGCGCGACCTCCTGTAAGGGCAACCGCTCCCCCGCCGACCGGGGACGACAGTCTGAATCGGCAGCAGGTAACCTCGACAACTGGTCTGTGAGCGAATCCACCGACCAGGGGCCCGGCCGGAGGAGGTGAGGAACGCGATGAGTAGTGCGGATACCGCGCTTCCCTGCAGTACCAGCCGCGTCCTCGCCGGAGAGGCCTTCTCCGCCGCCTAAGGCCTCGTTCGTCCGGCCAGGACGCCTCAGGAAGTCGGACCCGGCCCGCCGTGTCCGGCACGTCGTACGCCCCAACGACGTGAGCGCCTGGAGGTCGTCATGCCGTCGATTCCCAGCCTGGTCCTGCGTGGCCGTGTGGCCCGCTCCAGCAACCGCACCTCCCTGCCGCCCATCCGGGTTCCGCTCTCCGCCAACGTGGTGGACTGCGGGGTCTACGTGAACGGCCGTCGCCTGCCCGGGCGCCGCACCCACACCGAGGCCGTACGCACCGTGCGGGAACTCGGTGAGGGATTCGTCTGGATCGGGCTCCACGAACCGAACGAGGAACAGTTCCGGGGAATCGCCGACACCTTCGGCCTGCACGACCTGGCCGTCGAGGACGCGGTGCACGCACACCAGCGCCCCAAGTTGGAGCACTACGACAACGTGCTCTTCACGGTGTTCAAAACGGTCCGCTACGTCGGCGGGAACGACTCGCCCACCTCCGCCAGCGAGCTGGTGGAAACCGGTGAGCTGATGGTGTTCCTCGGACCCGATTTCGTGGTCACCGTCCGGCACGGCCGGCATTCCGGCCTGGGCCGGGTGCGCCGCCAGCTGGAGGACGACCCCGAGCAGCTCCTGCTCGGCCCGGCCGCGGTGCTCCACGCCATCGCCGACCACGTGGTGGACAGCTACCTGGCGGTCACCAACCAGGTCGAGGAGGACATCGACCGCGTCGAGGCGGAGGTCTTCGACCCGCACCGCATCCCGGCCATCGAGCAGCTCTACGCCCTCAAGCGCGAGGTGCTGGAGTTCCGCCGGGCGGTGCAGCCGCTGGCCCAGCCACTGCGCCAGCTCGCCGAGGGATACACCCCCCTGGTCCCCGGCGAGGTGCGGTCCTACTTCCGGGACGTCGAGGACCACCTGACAACCGTGCGGGAGCGCGTCACCGGGTTCGACGAGCTGCTCACCACACTGATCGACGCGGCCCTCGCCAAGATCACGCTGCGGCAGAACACCGACATGCGGAAGATCTCGGCTTGGGTCGCGATCATCTCCACGCCGACGATGATCGCCGGCGTCTACGGCATGAACTTCGACCACATGCCGGAACTGCACATGAAGTACGGCTATCCGGTGGTCATCGGCGTGATGATCACCGCCTGCGTCGTGCTGTACCGCATATTCCGCCGCAACCGCTGGTTGTGAACGACCGCGGGCCGCACCGGCCCGCACCCACCGGTGTCGGGGCGTCCCGACACCGTCCCGAACCGGGCCGGATCCGTTCGGCCCGACCAGGACCGTGCCCACTTAGGCGCACACACCGCACCACGAGCACCGTCCACCGCCCCGGTGTCACGGACACCGCCGAGCGACTCGACCCGAAAGGAGGCAGCGATGGTCCGTCTGCTCACCAACCTCCGTTTCTGGATCCTCGCCTGTGCCCTGGCCTGGTTGACCACCGTGACGGTGCTGATCGCCCACGGTGCCTGATCCCGCCGTCCACCGGTGACACCGCGACGGGGTCGGCCGTCAGTCCCAGACGCGTTCCTTCCAGGTGAACGGCGTACCGTGGCCGCCACCACTGCCCAGCCGCAGCGACAGCCCGGCCGGCCACAACCGCAGCAACAGGTCGAACCGGTAGCCGCCGGACTCGGCACGACGCGACTCGTAGACCAGCAGCGCCAACGGTGCGTCGTGCGTGGCCCTGGCCGCGGCCGCGGCCACCACCTCCCGGCCCCTCGCCCGGTCCGCCGGACTCACGTACTGCCACACCACCGAGTGCCACACCACCGTGAGCACTCCCCGACGCTCCCGTCGCAACGCCTCCGCGAGCCAGTCGGGACCGCCGGCCCGCTCCACCGGCACCGGGTCGGTCGCGGCCAGGCGTAGCGCCGCCTGCAGACGGTTCCAACGGTCGAGCTGGTCGGCCCACACGAACGAGGACAGGTGGAGCCGCCCCTCCCGGGAGGTCACGTCCACCGGGTTGACGTCGCACGCGGCGCGCTCCACCAGCTGCAGCGGCCTGGTCAGGTCGGCCTGCGGCAGCCCGGTCCACTCCGGGTCGAACTGCAGCGGGCTGTCCGGGTCACCGAGCACCCCCACCCCGGGCACCCGCAGGGCCACCCGGTGCGGCCGCAGGTTCAGCCCGCCGCTGGCCCCCAGTTCCAGCAGACACACCGGGAACGGCTCCGCCCGGCCCGCCGCGGCCGCCGCACGCTGACTGGCCACCAGCAGCCCACCGTAGAGCGGGGCGCTGCGCCCCGGTTCGTTGGTCTGCACCACGGTGGACCGGATGCGCTCGCGCAGTTCCGCGACGTTGTTCTCCAGCACCGGGACGGTGTCCGCCCACAGCCGGTCCAGGTCCGGTTCCCCACCGACCGTGGGGTAGTGCCTGGCCAGCTCCGGGGCCCGTCCCTCCAGGACCAGACGGTGCAGCGCCCCGGCGAACCGCAGACCCGGCACGGTGCCGTCGCGGTCCCGCTCGGCGCCGGCCATCACGGCGGCGGTCACCCCGCCCGCCTCCAGGTCGTCCGCGGCCGCGAACAACAGTGCGGCGGTCAACGGGCTCCGGAGCTTCGCACAACCACGGGCCTGCTCCCGGAACAGTTCGGGCAAGCGGTTCGACACGTTCGGCACGCGTCGACGCTAACCTCGGTCACCGGTCTGCGGCACCCCGCACCGGCCGAACCCGCCGATGGTGACGACCGCAGTCGACGAGCGGGGTGCCACGGCGGACGTACGCTCGTCGTATGGCCCGGGTGCTGGCCGTGGCCGACGAGACGGTCGAGCAGCTGTGGAGCGAGCAGGTCCGCCGCTTCGAGGTCGACCTGGTGCTCGCCGCGGGCGACCTGCCCGCCGAGTACCTGGAGTACCTGGTCGACGCCCTGGACTGCCCGTGCGTGTTCGTCCCGGGCAACCACGACCCCGACCTGTCCGGCTACCGCAGGGTGCGGGGTCTGTGGACCCGGGCCGGCATCCCCACCCGCTGGCCCGGTCCGGCCGGCGGGGTGAACGTGGACGGGCGGGTGGTCGACATCGCCGGGCTGCGGATCGCCGGCCTGGGCGGCTCGTTGCGCTACCGCGAGGGACCGAACCAGTGGACCGAGCGGCAACAGGCGCGACGGGCCCGCCGCCTGGTCCGGCTGGCAGCATGGCGGCGGATGCGGGACGGTCGTGGCGTGGACGTCCTGCTCACCCACTCCCCGCCGCTGGGTTGCGGTGACCGGCCGGACCCACCGCACCGCGGATTCGCCTGTCTGCACGAGACCGTGCGCCGGCTGCAGCCGACACTGCTGGTGCACGGACACATCCACCCGTACGGCGAGCCGGTTCCCGACCGTGTCCTGGAGGGCACCCGGGTGGTCAACGCGGTCGGCTACCGGGTGCTCGACCTGAGCGATACCGAGCCGGAGGCGCCCCGTGCGCGGTGACACCGGTTTCCCCAGCGCGGACGCGGAGAACGACTTCCTGCGCGTCCGCCGCCGTCAGGTGCTGTCCAGACTGGCCGCACGACTGCGTATCGAGCCGGACGACGTCAACATGATGATCCCGTTCGACGAGGTGATCGCCGCCCTGGGCCGGACGGGAGAGCGACGGCTGGGTCTGCAGGTCATCCGGCTCGACAGCATCGTCGGCAGCGTCAACCGCACCGCCGACTTCGACCGCAGGTTCCGCCCCACGTCCGCCCGGGTGCGGCAACGCTGGCAGCGTCTGGCCGCCGCGCAGCGGCGCGGGGAGCCGATTCCCCCGATCGACGTCTACCGGGTGGGCGAACTGCACTTCGTCAAGGACGGGCACCACCGGGTCTCGGTGGCCCTCGCCCTGCGTCAGGAGACCATCGAGGCCTACGTCACCGAGGTGCTGACCCGGGTCGACCCACACGGCATCCGCTACCGGGGGGACCTGATCGTCAAGGACTACCGTCGGGTCTTCCTGGAGCGGGTGCCGTTGCCCGGTCCCGCCCAGGCGGCGATCGTGTTCACCGACCCGTGGGACTACGCCGACCTCGGGGTGACGGTGGAGGCGTGGGGGTTCCGGTTGATGCAGGACGAGGGCCGGTTCCTCGACCGAGCCACCGTCGCCCGGCGCTGGTACACCGAGGAGTACCAGCCGGTGGTGAGCATGCTGGCCCAGGCCGACCTGATCGGGGAGGCCACCGAGGCCGAGGCCTACCTGCGGCTGTCCGCCGAGCGGTACCGCCTGGTCCGCGAGCACCGCTGGGACGAGGAGGTGCTGGCCTCCCTGCGCGAGCAACGGCGCCGTTGATCGGGGCGGGCCCCGACGGCGGGTCCGGCCGCTCCCGTCCCGGACCCGCCGTCGGGGGCCGCTCAGGTCGTGGTCCGCTCCAGGGTCAGGTTGCGCCCGTCGGCCGGGTCGAAGAGCTGGATCTTCTCCAGGTCGAACCACACCTCCGCCGTCTCGCCCTCCCGCACCGGAGAGGCCGCGGACAGCCGGGTCACCAGCTGCTCACCGGAGGCGCGCAGATCGGTCACCCCCGCGTCGGCCGCCAGTTCCTCCAGCTCGGCCGTGCTCGCCCGTTCCCCGGTGAGGGTGAAGTAGGCGTACTTGTCCGACCCCATCGACTCGACCACGTCCACCGGTCCCCGGTAGACGGCGCCGCGGGCCCGGGCGGCGTCGTCGACCAGCTTGGCGTCCTCGAAGTGCTCGGGGCGAACTCCCAGGATCACCTCACGGGGGGCGTTGCCGACCTCCAGCAGCTGCCGCAGCCGGTCGGTGAGCACCAGGTCGCCCAGACCGGTGCGCAGCTTGCCGTCCTCGATCCTGGCCAGGATGAAGTTCATCGACGGCGAGCCGATGAACCCGGCGACGAACAGGTTGGCCGGGTGGTCGTAGAGCTCCTGGGGCGGCCCGATCTGCTGCACCACGCCGCCGCGCATCACCACCACCCGGTCGCCCAGGGTCATGGCCTCGGTCTGGTCGTGCGTCACGTACACCGTGGTCGTGCCCAGCCTCCGCTGGATGCGGGACACCTCGGTGCGCATCTGCACCCGCAGTTTGGCATCCAGGTTGGACAGCGGCTCGTCCATCAGGAAAGCCTTGGGGTTGCGCACGATGGCCCGGCCCATCGCCACCCGCTGACGCTGACCGCCGGAGAGCTGGGAGGGCTTGCGGTCCAGGTGCTGGGTCAGGTCCAGGATGCGGGCGGCCTCCTCGACCTTCCGGTTGACGGTCTCCTTGTCCACCTTCGCCAGCCGCAGCGGGAAGGCCATGTTCTCCCGGACCGTCATGTGCGGGTACAGGGCGTAGGACTGGAACACCATCGCGATGTCCCGGTCCTTGGGTGCCCGCTCGTTCATCCGCTCGCCGTCGATGCGCAGTTCCCCGGAGGTGATGTCCTCCAGCCCGGCGATCATGTTCAGCGTCGTGGACTTCCCACAGCCGGAAGGACCGACCAGGATCACGAACTCACCGTCCGCGATCTGCAGGTCCACGTCCCGCACCGCGACGGCGCCGTCCGGAAACCGCTTGCTCACCTTGTCCAAGACGATCTCAGCCATCTGGCTGCCCACCTAACCCTTGACCGCGCCGGACGTCAGGCCCGCGACGATGCGGCGCTGGAAGAACAACACGAACAGCACGATCGGGATCGTGATCACCACGGCCGCCGCGGAGACCGTTCCCGTCGGATCCTCGAACTGCGAGCTACCGGTGAACAGGGACAGTGCCGGCGGCACGGTCCGCGACCGTTCCGTCGAGGTCAGGGAGACCGCGAACAGGAAGTCGTTCCAGCAGAAGATGAACACCAGGATGGCGGTGGTGAACACGCCCGGCGCGGCCAACGGGGCGATCACCCGGAAGAAGGCCTGAGCGGGGGTGGCCCCGTCCATCTTCGCCGCCTTCTCCAGTTCCCAGGGAATCTCCCGGAAGAAAGCCGACAGCGTGTAGATGGCCAACGGCAGGGAGAAGGTGATGTAGGGGATGATCAGGCCGGCCCAGGTGTCGAACAGGCCCAGCG
>DATCJU010000063.1:0-28485 GCA_036562635.1 Pseudonocardiaceae bacterium | reverse complement strand
GTGCTGTTGGAGAAGGTGAGCGCCAGGGACCTGCACGCCCACCGGGTGCTGATCCCGCAGCAGGCGTACGTGTTCGCCGGGAGCCTGCTGGAGAACCTGGTCTACCTGCGCGGGCCGCTCGGGGTCCCCTCCACGGACGAGCTGGACGAGGCGGTCGAGGTGGTGGGGATGACCGAGCTGGCACGCCGGCTGGGCGGCTACCACGCCGAGGTGGACCCGGGGCGGCTCTCCGCGGGGGAACGTCAGCTCATCACCCTGGTCCGGGCCTACCTCTCCCCCGCCGGCATCGTCGTCCTGGACGAGGCGACCTGTCACCTGGACCCGGCCGCCGAGGCCAGGGCCGAGCTGGCCTTCGCCCACCGCCCCGGCACGCTGGTGGTCATCGCGCACCGGATCAGCTCGGCACTGCGTGCCCGGCGGGTGCTGGTGATGGACGGGCAGCGGATCAGCCTGGGCACCCACGAGGAGCTGCTGCGGGAGTCCCCGCTGTACCGGGATCTGGTGGGGCGTTGGGGGACCGACGGGGCCCGGACAACCAGGAACGGACACCGCGGAAACGGCTCACAGCCAGCCGGCGTCCTGGGCTATCCGGATCGCCTCGATCCGGTTGCGCGCCCCGGTCTTGGCGATCGCCGCTGACAGGTAGTTGCGCACGGTGCCCACGGAGAGGAACAGCTTGGTGGCGATCTCGGCCGGCGGGGTGCCGTCGGATGCGAGGCGCAGCACCTCCAGTTCACGCTGGGTGAGCGGGCTCTCCGGGGCGTCCAGCACGCTGAGCGCCACCTCGGGGTCGACGTACCGCGAGCCCTCGGCCACCCGACGTATCGCCTCGGCGAGCGTGCCCGGGGAGGCGTCCTTGGTGACGAATCCCCAGGGGTGCACCATGGCCGCGCGGCGCAGACGCTCCGGGGTACGGGAACCGGTGATCAACAGGCTCCGGCTCTGCGGGAGCTGCTCCCGCAGGTTGTACACGGCGCCGAACCCCTGGTCCCCCAGGGAGTCCACGTCGATCACGACCACGTCGGGCTGCAGCGAGAGCGCCATCGGCAGGATCTGGCTCTCCTCACCGACCTCCCCGACGACCTTGATGTCCTGTTCTCGGTCGAGCAGGGCGGCGAGTGCCCCACGAACCAGGCGCAGCTGTTCGGCAAGCAGAACGCGGATCACCGGCGCACCCCTTCCGGCCACGGTGCCGTTCAGGGCAGGGCACGCGGAGAGAGCCCACCCGGCGCCCACCCTCGCTCCCAGGGTGGACAAAGCCGACGGGATCAAGTAGTCCCCGCTGCACCATCACCCATAGGAGTGCACCGAACGTTCCTGTGGGCCACAGGACGGGAACGCAGCGTCACACTGCGTGCAGAACCGGTCTCCGTTTCCCGCCGACGAGGCGACCGAAAGGCGTTCCCCACGGGGACGCCCCGGTGGGGGACACCGGGGCGGGACGGGGTTGGTGGGCGTAGCAGGGTTCGAACCTGCGACCGCTCGGTTGTAAGCCGAGTGCTCTACCACTGAGCTATACGCCCGTGCCGGTGGCGCCGAACTCCGGAGAAGCCTAGCGCCACCGGAAGATCACGCCTGCAGCGAGGACAGCGCCTTCTTCCAGACCTCCTGATCGCGCGCCTCACCCGGCTGGTTCATCTCCGCGAAACGGATGATGCCATCGGTGTCGATCAGGAAGGTACCCCGGTTCGCCATACCCGCCTTCTCGTTGAACACACCGTAGGCCTTGGCCACCTCACCGTGGGGCCAGAAGTCCGACAGCAGCGGGAAGGTGTACCCCTGCTGCTCGGCCCAGGCCTTGAGGCTGAACGGCGTGTCCACGGACACCCCGAGCACCTGCACCTGGTCGTTCTGGAACTGGGCCAGGTCGTCACGGACCTGGCACAGCTCACCCTGGCAGATGCCGCTGAACGCGAACGGGTAGAAGACGAGCAGAACGTTCTTCTTGCCCCGGAAGGACGACAGGGTGACCTGCTCCTTGTTGTAGTCGGGGAGCGTGAAGTCGGGAGCCTCGGTTCCGACCTCGAGCGGCATGTGTGCACCCTCCTGATTCGTCTGTGCGGCCCACTGCCAACCCGCGCTGGCAACCGCCTCGCCAGACTAGACGCTCCCCGCCGGGAGTGGTCACGAATCCTGTTCGTCCCCCGGAGCCGGGCCTCCCTCAGCGCTTGGACTTCGCCGCCCGGCGAGCCACCAGCCGGGTGCCCGCCCAGTCCGTCGAGACGCTGATGTTGGACGTCTGGGACAACCCCGCGGTCGGTGCGGCCTCCGCGATGTCGCTGGGCTCCACGTAGCCCGGCCGGCCGGTCTTGGGGGTCAACACCCAGATCATGCCGTTGTCCGCGAGCGGGCCGATGGCGTCGACCAGGGCGTCGACCAGGTCCCCGTCCCCGTCGCGCCACCACAGCAGCACGACGTCGACCACCTCGTCGGCATCCTCGTCGAGGAGCTCGCTTCCGCAACGCTCCTCGACCGCGGCGCGGACGTCGTCGTCGACGTCCTCGTCCCAGCCGAGTTCCTGGACCACCATGCCCGGCTCGATGCCAAGCTTCTCGGCGACGCCGACCTTGCCGGCGTCTCCCGCGGCGACCACGGTCTCCCTCTCCTCCAAGTGCACCAGTGCGGCGGCCCCGTCAGCCGCCGCACTCCTGGGTCAAAATCGGTCGCGGCTAGCGAACACCGACGACGCCCCCCTGCGCAACCGCCCACACCGAAAGAAAACGGATCACGCCGGTGCATGCCGCCAAGCGGAGCATCCGGGGCCCGACGTGTGCCGGCACCGCGCCACGTTTCTTCATCCTCGGTCACACATGCGCCACCCGGCACACCACCCCGATTGTCACTTTGCGTTCACAATAGGACACGGTGTGCAACAAACCCGTGGCGATCAGGGAAAATCGTGTTTCTTCTCCGTCATCGTCCCACTCTTCGGAGTGAAGCGTCACAGATCACTTGACAGTTACCCCTCAGTAGCCTCGACGGGTTTCGCAATCGGGACGACGATGGGGGGAAGATGGGACAGATGGGCACCGAAGCCCAGAGGCAAGAAGACGACCACAGCAGAAGCAGGCGAGGAGAACCCTTGGCTCCGCACAACAACGGCGCCGGTGGCACGGGCACCCCGGAACGGGTGCATGTCATCCGCGACGGCCTTGCCGCTCATCTTCCCGACATCGACCCGGAAGAGACGGCGGAGTGGCTGGAGTCCTTCGACTCGGTGTTGCGGTCCGGCGGCCAGCAGCGCGCCCGTTACCTGATGCTCCGGTTGCTGGAGCGTGCCAGGGAGAGCCGAGTCGGCGTGCCGTCGCTCACCTACACCGACTACGTCAACACCATTCCCACCGAGCAGGAGCCCTGGTTCCCCGGTGACGAGGAGGTGGAACGCCGGTACCGGGCCTGGATCCGGTGGAACGCCGCGATCATGGTGCACCGGGCGCAGCGCCCCGGCATCGGTGTCGGCGGGCACATCTCCACCTACGCCTCCTCGGCCTCGCTCTACGAGGTGGGCTTCAACCACTTCTTCCGCGGCAAGAACCACCCGGGTGGTGGCGACCAGGTCTTCATCCAGGGCCACGCCTCCCCGGGCGTGTACGCGCGCGCCTTCCTGGAGGGCCGCCTCACCGCCGACCAGCTCGACGGCTTCCGGCAGGAGCTCTCGCACGGCGGCCCGGGTGCCGGTCTGCCGTCCTATCCGCACCCGCGGCTGATGCCGGACTTCTGGGAGTTCCCCACGGTCTCCATGGGCCTGGGCCCGATGAACGCCATCTACCAGGCCCGGTTCAACCGCTACCTGCACACCCGCGGTATCAAGGACACCTCGCAGCAGCGGGTGTGGGCGTTCCTGGGCGACGGCGAGATGGACGAGCCGGAGTCCCGGGGTCTGATCCACGTGGCGGCCAACGAGGGCCTGGACAACCTGACCTTCGTCGTCAACTGCAACCTGCAGCGTCTGGACGGTCCGGTCCGCGGCAACGGGAAGATCATCCAGGAGCTGGAGGCGTTCTTCCGCGGCGCGGGCTGGAACGTCATCAAGGTGATCTGGGGCCGGGAGTGGGACGCCCTGCTCGCCGCCGACCGTGACGGCGCCCTGATCAACCTGATGAACACCACGCCGGACGGCGACTACCAGACCTACAAGGCCAACGACGGCGCCTACGTGCGCGAGCACTTCTTCGGCCGCGACCCGCGGACCAAGGAGCTCGTGGCCCACATGACCGACGAGGAGATCTGGAACCTCAAGCGGGGCGGCCACGACTACCGCAAGATCTACGCGGCCTACAAGGCGGCCACCGAGCACGTCGGTCAGCCCACCGTCATCCTGGCCAAGACCATCAAGGGGTACGGTCTGGGCCCGCACTTCGAGGCCCGCAACGCCACGCACCAGATGAAGAAGCTGGCGTTGGAGGACCTCAAGGCCTTCCGGGACACGCTGCGCATCCCGATCAGCGACGAGGAGCTGGAGCGCGACCCGTACCTGCCGCCGTACTACCACCCGGGCATGGACGCCCCGGAGATCCAGTACATGCTGGAGCGGCGCCGTCAGCTCGGCGGGTTCGTCCCGGAGCGTCGGTCCAAGTCCAGGCCGCTGGTGCTGCCCGGCGACAAGGTCTACGACGTGGTCCGCAAGGGTTCGGGCAAGCAGGAGGTGGCGACGACCATGGCGTTCGTCCGCCTGCTCAAGGACCTGGCCAAGGACCCCGAGATCGGACCGCGGTTCGTGCCGATCATTCCGGACGAGGCCCGGACGTTCGGCATGGACTCCATGTTCCCGACGCAGAAGATCTACAACCCGCAGGGGCAGCTGTACACCTCGGTGGACGCCAAGCTGATGCTCGCCTACAAGGAGAGCCAGCAGGGGCAGATCCTGCACGAGGGCATCAACGAGGCCGGTTCCACCGCCTCCTTCACCGCCGCCGGCACGTCGTACGCCACGCACGGCGAGCCGATGATCCCGGTCTACATCTTCTACTCGATGTTCGGGTTCCAGCGGACCGGTGACGGGCTGTGGGCGGCGGCCGACCAGATGGCCCGCGGGTTCGTGCTCGGTGCCACCGCCGGTCGCACCACGCTGACCGGTGAGGGCCTGCAGCACAACGACGGTCACTCGCTGCTGCTGGCGCACACCAACCCGGCGGTGGTGGCCTACGACCCGGCCTGGGCGTACGAGATCGGCCACATCGTCAAGGACGGTCTGCGCCGGATGTACGGCGAGAACCCGGAGGACGTCTTCTACTACATCACGGTCTACAACGAGCCCTACCTGCAGCCCGCCGAGCCGGAGAACCTCGACGTCGAGGGCCTGCTGCGCGGTCTGTACCGGTACAAGCCGGCCGAGGGCTCCTCGGGGCCGCGGGTCCAGCTCCTCGCCTCCGGTGTGGCCATGCCGTGGGCACTCAAGGCCCAGCAGATGCTGGCCGAGGAGTGGGGTGTGCAGGCCGACGTGTGGTCGGCCACCTCGTGGGGTGAGCTGCGCCGCGAGGCGGTCGAGTGCGAGCGGTACAACCTGCTGCACCCCGAGGCCGAGCCGCGCGTGCCCTACGTGACCCAGGTGCTGGGCGACCAGCCCGGCCCGGTGGTCGCGGTGTCCGACTGGATGCGTGCGGTGCCGGACCTGATCCGGCCGTACGTGCCGAAGGACATGATCACCCTGGGCACCGACGGGTTCGGTTTCTCCGACACCCGCCCGGCCGCCCGGCGCCACTTCCTGGTGGACGCCGAGTCGATCACGGTGGCCGCGCTGTCCGCCCTGGCCCGCCAGGGCGAGGTGGAGCGGTCCACGGTGGCGGAGGCCGCGCGTCGGTACCGGATCGACGACGTGCAGGCCGCCGGCCCGCAGACGTCCGACCCGGGTGTGGCCTGACGTCCTGATCCCCTGATCCACGACGGCGACACGGCCCGCGCACCACGTGGTGCGCGGGCCGTGTCGTTCGCGGGCGGCTCCTCCCCCGACCGTCCGGCGGCCCGGGACCACCGGACGACCTGCGATGATCGACCGGGGTCGCCGGAGGACTCGAGAGAACTCGAGGAGGGGGGAACACATGACCAGGAACGGGGGACGCTGGGTCGAGGTCGCCGACGGGGTGCTGGTGCGCCGCTACGCCACGCTGGACCTGTCGCTGGGGCTGGTCGTCGGCGGGGAACGGTGCCTGGTGGTGGACACCGGGAGTGACGAGGTCCAGGGCGCGGAGCTGGCCGCCGCGGTCCGGGAGGTGACCCCGCTGCCGTGGACCGCGGTGATCACGCACGCACACTGGGACCACTTCCTGGGCACCGCGCGGTTCACCCCGTGCCCGGTCTGGGCGTACGAGCGGTGCCGCGAGGAGATCACCGAGAGCGGTGAGAAGCAGCGGGCGGAGTTGGTGCGCCACTACCGGGAGCAGGGCAGGACCGAGCTGGCGCAGCGGCTGGCCGAGGCCACGCTGGTACCGCCCGACCGGTCGTTCACCGACCGGGTCGAGCTGGACCTGGGTGACCGGCGGGTGGTGCTGCTGCACCCGGGTCGGGGGCACACCGACGGCGACACGGTGGTGCACGTCCCCGACGCCGAGGTGGTGTTCGCCGGTGACCTGGTGGAGCAGGGGGCGCCGCCGGCGATCGGCCCGGACGCGTACCCGCTGGAGTGGCCGGACACCCTGGACGTGCTGCTGCGGTTGGAGCCGCGGGTGGTGGTACCGGGCCACGGGGATCCGGTGGACCGGGCGTTCGCCCGGACCCAGCGGGACGAGCTGGCCCGGCTGGCCGAGCTGCTGCGGGCGGTGCGGGCCGGTGAGCTGGCGGTGGCGGAGGCGCTGCGCCGCTCCCCCTATCCCGAGGAGATCAGCGGCCCGGTGTTCGCCGGCCGGGTGGCCGGGTGAGCCCGGTGGCGGGCCTCCCGTCGGCCCGTGGCCGCGGAGAGCCCGCCACCGGCTCCGAGGATCAGCGCTGGATCGCCTTCAGCTCGGTGAACTCCAGCAGGCCGTGCGTGCCGAACTCCCGACCGTTGCCGGACTGCTTGTAGCCACCGAACGGGGCACGGGTGTTGAACGCACCCGCGTTGATGTCGACCGTGCCGGCCCGCATCCGGCGGGCCACCGCCATCGCGCGCTCGGGGTCGGCGGAGAACACGCCACCGGCCAGGCCGTAGATCGTGGAGTTGGCGATCTCGACCGCCTCGTCCTCGTCGCGGTACGGCAGGATCGTCAGCACCGGACCGAAGATCTCCTCCTGGGCGATGACCATGTCCGGACGGACGTCACCGAACACGGTCGGGCGCACGAAGTAGCCCCGCTCGACACCCTCGGGGGTCTCCGGGCCGCCGCAGACCAGCCGCGCACCCTCCTCGACGCCCTTGCGGATGTAGCCCACGACACGGTCACGCTGGACGGCCGAGACCATCGGGCCGAGCCGGGTGGCAGGGTCGGTGGGGTCGCCGGGCAGGTACTTGGACGCGGCGGCCGCGGCCACCTCCAGTGCCTCCTCGTGCCGGTCGGCGGGCACCAGCATCCGGGTCCAGGCGCTGCACGCCTGGCCGTTGTTCATGTAGCAGTAGGCGACACCCAGCTTGACCGCCTTCACCAGGTCGGCGTCGTCCAGGATGATGTTGGCCGACTTGCCGCCCAGTTCCAGCGCCACCCGCTTGACCGTCTCGGCGGCCAGTACGGACACCCGCCGGCCCGCCCGGGTGGAGCCGGTGAACGACACCATGTCGACCTTCGGGTGGCTCGCCAGCGCCTCACCGACCACCGGGCCGGTGCCGTGCACGACGTTGAACACCCCGGCCGGGACGCCCGCCGCCTCCACGACCTCGGCGAGCACGCCCGCGGTCAGCGGGGCGACCTCACTGGGCTTGAGCACCACGGTGCAGCCGGCCGCGAGCGCCGCGGCGACCTTGGCCACAGCCTGCTGCAGCGGGAAGTTCCACGGGGTGATCGCGGCGACCACACCGACCGGCTCCCGCACGACCAGGGAGTTGCCGACCTCCTCGGCCTCCAGGGCACCGGCCTCCACGGCCTCGGCGATGCCGGCGGCGATGTTGACCGGGTTGGGCACCTGCACCTTGCTGGCGAAGGAGATGGGCGTGCCGACCTCGGCGGTGATGGTCGCGGCGAGCTCCTCGGCACGCGCGGCCAGTTCCTCGGAGATGCGGCGGACCATCTTGGCCCGCTCCTGGACCGGGGTTTCCGCCCACGCCGGGAACGCGGCTGCCGCCGCCTCCACGGCGGCGTCGGCGTCGGCAGCGGTACCGGCCGGGACGGAGGCGATCACCTCCTCGGTGGTCGGGTTGACGACCTCGATCCGTTCCCCGGAGCCAGCTACCCGTTCCCCGCCGATGACGTGGTCGGTACGGGTGGTGACCGGAGCCGCCATGGGTCCTCCCGAAGGGTGTGTGACAGTTGACACCGAGAATACGCCGGAAGTGTCACATCGGCGCACACGTCGGACGCATCGACAGTGTCACACCACACCACCCCCAGGTCTACCGACCAGTCGGTACGTGTCGGAGCGGCCGGGAGGAGGTATCACGCGGTGCCGGAGCAGGAACGCCCCGGCACCGCGTCCGAGTGCGAACTCAGCTGAAGTCGGGGTCCTCGGTACGGGTCCGCTTCAGCTCGAAGAAGTGCGGGTAACCGGCCAGCAGCCGGGCGCCGTCGAACACCCGGCCGGCCTCCTCGCCCCGCGGAATCCGGGACAGCACCGGCCCGAAGAACGCCACCCCGTCGACGTGGATGGTCGGCGTGCCCACGTCCATGCCCACCGGGTCCATCCCGGCGTGGTGGCTGGCCCGCAGCTCGTCGTCGTACTCGGTGGACCCGGCGGCCTCGGCCAGCTCCGCGGGCAGCCCCAGCTCGGCCAGCGCACCGGCGACGGCCTCGTCGAAGTCCTTCACACCCTCGTTGTGGATGCGGGTGCCCAGGGCGGTGTAGAGGGGGCGCAACACGTCCTCACCGTGCTGCTTGGCCGCGGCGATACACACCCGGACCGGCCCCCACGCCCGGTCCATCAGCTCACGGTACTTCTCGGGCAGGTCACGCCCCTCGTTGAGCACCGCCAGGCTCATCACGTGGAAGTGCAGGTCGATGTTCCGCACCTTCTCCACCTCGAGGATCCACCGCGAGGTGATCCACGCCCACGGACAGGTCGGGTCGAACCAGAAGTCAACCCTGGCCCTGTCGGTGGCGGCCTGCTCGGCAGCGGTCATGTGCGCCCTCCTCGGACGGCCCCGGATCCCGGGGTTCTAGCCATGTCCACTAGATGGCGGGGCCCGCAGGCCCCGTACGGGAAACCGCCTCACGTATGCGGCTATTCCGCCCCCCGATCGGGGTGGATGTGAGCCCCACCACGCCGCGGCGTCCCCTCTGCGCGGGGTTCGGTTCCGGACCGACGCGGGTATCCCCAAGCGTTCCCCGGGAACCCCCGTCCTCCGCACAGTCCGGGTGTCGCCGGGAAACCGGCGGGCGCCGTCCACTCCGGACGTGATTGGATGCGAGCCGATCCGGGGTGAGCCGAACAGCCCCCGGTGATCTGACCGGGAACCCACGCACGAACCGAGGTGGAGATGGCCGCGCCGAACCTCACACGAGAGCAGGCCCAACAGCGTGCAGCGCTGGTCGACGTGGAGTCCTACACCATCGAACTGGACCTCACCGACGGCGCGGGTCGGCCGGGTGAGGACACGTTCCGCTCGGTGACCACCGTCCGCTTCCGCAGCCGCCGACCCGGTGCGTCCACCTGGATCGACCTGGTGGCCGCACAGGTGCACCGCGCCGTGCTCAACGGGGTCGAGCTGGACGTCTCGGGCTACCGGGAGGAGGACGGCATCGCGCTGCCCGACCTCGCCGAGCACAACGAACTGGTCGTCCACGCCGACTGCCGGTACATGAACACCGGTGAGGGGCTGCACCGGTTCGTCGACCCGGTCGACGGCGGGGTCTACCTGTACTCCCAGTTCGAGACCGCCGACGCCAAACGCATGTTCACCTGCTTCGACCAGCCGGACCTCAAGGCGGTCTACCAGCTGTCCGTCACCGCCCCGGCGGACTGGAAGGTGATCTCCAACTCCGCCGTCGAGTCCACCACCGAGGTGGACGGCGGCGGGGTGCGGCACGTGTTCGCCACCACCAAGCCGATGTCCACCTACCTGGTGGCCCTGGTGGCCGGGCCGTACGCGGAGTGGCGCGACACCTACCGACCCGCCGACCAGGACCAGCCGGAGATCCCACTCGGGATCTACTGCCGGGCCTCCCTGGCCGAGCACATGGACGCCGAGCGGCTGTTCACCGAGACCAAGCAGGGCTTCGACTTCTACTACCGCGCGTTCGGGGTGCCCTACCCGTTCGGCAAGTACGACCAGTGCTTCGTCCCGGAGTTCAACGCCGGGGCGATGGAGAACGCCGGCTGCGTGACCTTCCGGGAGGACTACGTCTTCCGCAGCCGGGTCACCCGCTACCTGTACGAGCGCCGCGCCGAGACCCTGCTGCACGAGATGGCGCACATGTGGTTCGGCGACCTGGTCACCATGCGCTGGTGGGACGACCTGTGGCTCAACGAGTCGTTCGCCAGCTGGGCGAGCGTGCTGGCCCAGGCCGAGGCCACCGAGTACCGGCACGCCTGGACCACGTTCGCCAACATCGAGAAGGCGTGGGCCTACCGCCAGGACCAGCTGCCCTCCACCCACCCCATCTCCTGCGACATCCCGGACGTGCAGGCGGTGGAGGTGAACTTCGACGGCATCACCTACGCCAAGGGCGCCTCGGTGCTCAAGCAGCTGGTCGCCTACGTGGGCCTGGAGAACTTCCTGGCGGGCCTGCGGGTGTACTTCGACAAGCACGCCTGGGGCAACGCCACCCTGGACGACCTGTTGAGCGCGCTGGAGGAGGCCTCCGGTCGCGACCTGAGCGGCTGGAGCGCCCAGTGGCTGGAGACCACCGGGCTGAACCAGCTGCGCCCGACGTTCACGGTGGACGACGAGGGCCGGTTCACCGAGTTCGCGGTGCTGCAGGGCCCGGCGCGACCGGGCAAGGGTGAGCTGCGCGCCCACCGCCTGGCGGTGGGCGTCTACGACGACGACCCGGCCACCGGGAAGCTGGTGCGCACCCACCGGGTCGAACTGGACGTCACCGGGGAGCGGACCGAGGTGCCCGAGCTGGTGGGGGTGCCCCGGGGCAAGCTGGTGCTGGTCAACGACGACGACCTGACCTACTGCTCCCTGCGGCTGGACTCCGACTCGCTGACCACCCTGGTGGAGCGGATCGCCGACATCGCCGAGCCGTTGCCCCGCACGCTGTGCTGGTCGGCGGCCTGGGAGATGACCCGTGACGCGGAGCTGCGGGCCCGGGACTTCGTGAGCCTGGTGATCGGCGGAGTCGGCGGCGAGTCGGAGGTGGGTGTGGTGCAGCGTCTGCTGCTGCAGGCGCAGACCGCACTGTCCTTCTACGCCGACCCGGCCTGGAGTGGCGAGGGCTGGGAACGGTTCGCCGACCACCTGCTCCAGCTGGCCCGTCAGGCCGAGCCGGGATCGGACCACCAGCTGGCCTACGTCAACAGCCTGACCACCTCGGTGCTGCAGCCCAGGCACCTGGATGTGCTGCGCGGCTGGCTGGACGGGACGGACCGGCTGCCCGGCCTGCAGGTGGACACGGACCTGCGCTGGCGGCTGCTGCAGGCGCTGGTGGCACACGGCGTGGCCGGGGAGGAGGAGATCGAGGCGGAGCTGCAGCGGGACTCCACCGCGGCCGGCCGACGGCAGGCCGAGCGGTGCCGCGCCCTGCTGCCCACCCCGGAGGCCAAGGCGGAGGCGTGGCGCCGCGCGGTGCACGACGACACGCTGCCCAACGCCGTCAACGAGGCGATCATCCAGGGCTTCACCCACCCCGCGCAGCACGACCTGCTGGCCCCGTACGTGGACCGCTACTTCGCCGACGTGGCGGGTGTCTGGGAGCGCCGCTCCAGCGAGCACGCCCAGCCCACGGTGGTGGGTCTGTACCCGGGATGGGCGGTGGCACAGTCAACCCTGGACGCCACGGACGCCTGGCTGGACGCGGAGGAGCGGCCGCCCGCCCTGCGCCGGCTGGTGATCGAGGGTCGGGCCGGTGTGGCCCGGGCGCTGGCCGCCCGGGAGTTCGACCGCAGCTGACCTCGTCCGGTCGGCCCGGCACCACCGGTGGTGCCGGGCCGACCGGGGGCACCGCATCGGTGCCGGGTGAATCCCACGACGAACGGCGGGCTCACCACCGGGCCGGAACCCGGGTGGTGAGCCCGCCGTTCGTTCGCGTCCTTCGGAACAGGATCTCGGTCAGCGCCGCGGCGGCGTACCGGCCTGGTCGGCCAGCATGCGCAGCCCGCTCAGCAGGCCACCGAACAGGTCGCCCTCCTTGAAGGAGGCGACCATGCTCATCACGGCGAGGCTGCAACTGCGGTCGGGCAGCCGCCGGTGCGACTCCTCACCGGTCACCAGCTCGACCACCCGCTGCCCGGGGGACACCGCCACGAGCACGGCGTTCGGCGCGACGTCGCCCATCTGCGCGTGCAGCCGCTCCGCGGTGGCCCGGGTGTCCTCACCCAGGTCGCCCAGGTAGATGCTGAAGTCCAGGCCGGTCTCCCGGCTGGCCATGGTGAGCGCCTCGTCCAACCGGGTCAGCTGGCTCGTGGTGAACGGCAGCGAGGGGGCCTTCGGAGCCTCCCGCCGCGCCACCGAGACACGCCCCGACGGCATCACCGCCTCACCGAGGGCCAGCTTCACGTCCTGCGCCTCGGGGCGCCTGACCTCACCAACTGCCACGGGCACCTCCCCGAGCGGTGCGAACCGGTGCCGCGTCACCGGTGTTCTCCTCCCCGGCCACCGGCTGGGCGCCCCCGGTGGAGCCACCGAGACCAGCCGGGTTGGCAGTCCACCACACCGGTTCGTAGTTCCATTCCTGGCCGGGCCGGTAGCGCGGCGCACGAGCGAACTTCGGCCACAACGTCAACAGCGCGATCACGCCGCAGATGGCGAGCGGGATCACCGCGAAGACGAGGGTGGTCTCCACGACGGTCACGGCCGTACGGTAACCGATGCGCCGCAGCTCGACCCCGCGGGACCCCGTAACCGGCGGGAACGGACCCGGAACATCCCGTGCCCGGGCCACCGGTGCGACGCCGCGGACACCCGACGTCGCACCGGGGACACCCGTGCCGTCACCAGCCCGTGGGCCGTCGTTCCGCCCAGGGCCTGGCCTCCTCGAGCTGGGCCGCCAGGGACAGCAGCAGCCCCTCCTCGGCGGGGCGGCCGACCAGCTGCACCGCCACCGGCAGCCCCGAGTCCGTCCAGTGCAGCGGCACGGTGATCGCCGGCTGACCGGTGACGTTGTAGCCGGTGGTGAACGGGGTGAATTGCTTCTGCCGTTCGAAGTTCTCGGCGGGGTCGGAGACACCGGAGAACCAGCCGACGGGCCGGGGCAGCTGCGCCAGCGCGGGCGTCAGGACCACGTCGTAGGACAGATGGGCGACGACCGCGGCGCGCGCGGCGTTCTGCGCCGTCTGGACGACCCGCAGGAACTCCGGGGCGGAGACGGTGGCACCCCGTTCCCTGAGCCACCGGGTGAGCGGCTGCAGCTCGTGCTCCCGGGCGGGATCCACCGGCACCGAGTGCGCCATCACGGCCCACATCGTCTCGATCGCCCGCGCCGCGGACTCGTCGAACGGGCACTCGACGTCGACCACCTCGTGCCCGAGTTCCGCCAGCAGCTCGGACGCCGCCTCCCACGCCGCCCGGCACTCCGGGTCGAGCGGCGCGTCCGACACCGGCGAGGTGGCGTAGCGGCCGATCCGCAGTCGGCCGGGGCGTCGCCTCGCGCTGGCCAGGAACGGCTCCTGCGGCGGGGCCACCCAGAACGGCTCCCCCGGCTGGGGCACCGCCATGGCGTCCAGCACGGCGGCGGCGTCCGCGACGGTCCGGGCCAGCGGTCCGATCACCGACATCATGGTGACGTCCCCGGCCACCGGGCCGCGCGGCACGCGTCCACGGGTGGGTTTGAGCCCGACCAGACCGCAACAGGACGCAGGGATGCGGATGGAACCCCCACCGTCACTGCCCTGGGCGAACGGCACCAACCCCGCGGCGACCGCGGCACCCGCCCCGCCCGAGGAGCCACCGGCCAACCGGGTGGGGTCGTAAGGGGTGACCGCCGGCGGCAGACCCTCCGGCTCGGTGTAGCAGGACACCCCGAACTCCGGGGTGGTGGTCTTCCCGATGCTGATCGTCCCGGCGCGACGCAGCAGCGTCACCACGTGATCGTCCACGGACGGCACGAAGTCCCGGTAGAGCACAGACCCGAAGGTGGTGCGCACCCCGGCGGTGAGATTGAGGTCCTTGATCGCGGTGGGCACCCCCAGCAGCGGGGGCAGCTCGGCCGGGTCGTCGGCGTCCAACAGCATCCGCTCCGCGGCCCGCGCCTCCGCCAACGCCCGCTCCGGGGTGAGGGTGACGAAGGCGCCCAGCTCGGGGCCGTGTTCCTCGGCGCGACCCAGGTGGTGCTCCACCAGCTCGACGGGACTGATCTCGCGCCGACGCACCGCGGCGGCCTGTTCCAACGCCGACAGCTCGTGCAGTTGTCCCATCGCCCCTCCCGGAGTCGTCAGGCTGGATTCTGCCGGGCCGTGGCCGACCCTCGTCGGGTCGACCGCACGGCACGAACGGAAGCGCCCCGCCGTCCGGCGGGGCGACGCTCAGGTGGCGGGAGCCGCCTCGGGCGTCGTGCGCAACAGCCCCCGACCGGCCACCAGGGTCACCACGGCCACCAGTCCACCGGCCAGCAGGAACACCGCGGACAGGGAGAAACCCGCGGCAACCGGTCCGGCCACCCCGGCACCGAGCGGCATCAGGCCCCAGGCCAGCACCCGGTAGCAGCTGGACACCCGGCCCATCATGTGCGGCGGGGTGAGCCGCTGCCGTCGGGTCGCCGACAGCACGTTCCACACCCCGACACCGAAGCCGACCACCAGGTAGGCGAGCGCTCCGGGAACCGGGTGGTGCAGCAGCCCCAGGACGCCGAACCCGGCAGCGACCAGACCGAGGCCGGTGATCATGGACCAGCCCTCGCCGAGACGCCGCGTGAGAATCCCAACCACCCTGGCCCCGCCCAGGGTGCCCAGCGCCATAGCCACCATCAGCAGCGGGACCAGCGCCTCGGGCATGTGCAGCTCCTCGATCGCGTAGAGCGCGCTGACCGCGTTCACCGCACTGGCCGAGGCGGCAGAGACGACCACCACCGACACCAGGACGCGCAGTCCCGGGTGACGCACCAGGTAACCGGCGCCCTCGACGATCCGGGTGCGCAGCGGGACCGACTCGTTCTCGGTGTCACGCTGCGGCACGACATCGGGAAGGCCGGCCACCAGGACTGCGGCGAGGACGAACGAGGCGGCGTCCAGGGCGAAACAGAGCGCGGGCTCCCAGGCGAACACCGCGCTGGCGGCCAACGGGCCGGCCAGGTCCATGCCCGCGGTCTCCGCGCTGAAGAAGCGGCTGTTGGCCTCCTCCAGGTCGTCGGGCCCCGCGAGTTCGACCAGCAGGAGCTGGGAGGCGGAGTCGGCGAACGTCTCGGCCGCGGTGAGGGCGAAGGCCAGCACCACCAGCAACACCACGCTCACCTGCCCGGTGGCCACGGCCAGGGCGAGCACACCGGTGAGCACGGCACGCAGGGCGTGGGTGACCACCACGACCGCGCGGGGCCGCAGCCGGTCCACCAACGCCCCGGCAGGCGGTGCGACGAGCAGCCAGGGCAGGGTCTCGGCGATGGCCACCGCGGACACGGCCAGGGGGTCACGGGTGAACACCGCGGTGAACAGCGGAAGTGCGGCCATACGGACACCGTCACCCACGAGGGAGATGACCCAGGCGGCGGTCAGCCTCCGGAAGGCCGGGGTCCGCACACCGGTGGTGGGCCCGACCTGGCGTTCCGTACCGCCGTGGGCGGTCGCTGCCGTCCTCTCCCCCATGTCGCCAGTCGCTCCGTTCTGGTCCCGTGGCCGCTGCGGCCGGTCACCGATTCCTCGACACCGATGCCGGATGACCCTATTCGGACCGATGTCGATCATTGCGCCAGGTCGGAGCAGGCCACTGCGATATCACTCGTACAGCCGAAGCGCTCGCCTGGATGGCTGGAACCCGTCCGGGTGTTCCAAACAGTCACCTTGGCGGCTTGTTCCGTTCACGGTCGACTTCTAGCTTTTCACCTGTCTGGACCTTGCGGTGACAAAACAAGCGACACTCAGAGGGACTTTCTTTCCGGAGGGCTCCGCCATGATCGCCACTCGTACCCCCGTTCGGAAGTTCGACACCACTCATTCGAACCGCAAAACCGTTGCGGAGCGTGGCGATGTGCATGCGGAAACGACACGTGCCGTTGTGCCTTTCCGAAAGGGCGATTGCTCTGTTCGGAGCAGTCATGACATCCGTATCGACGCCACCATCCGGACCCCCGCGATTGTTGGGGACACCCTTCGCCCCGAGGACAGCGTCCACCGCGGAGTGCGCATCCACGCCACCGTCGAACGCGGGGTCCGGATCCACGGTGGCGTGCGGATTCATCGGGGAGTGCGGATCCACGGCGGTGTGCGCATCCACCGCGGGGTCCGGATCCACGGCGGCGTACGCATCCACGACGGCGTACGCATCCACCGCGGCGTGCGAATCCACGACGGCGTACGCATCCACCGCGGGGTCCGGATCCACGGCGGCGTACGCATCCACACCGCCGCCCGGCACACGACAGGCCCCGGGCGGGGGGTGCGCATCCACAACACGACGAGCCGCGGGGTCCGGATCCACCTCACCCCGCGGCCCGGCACCGGCGCCCGGCGCGCCTGACCCGGTCGGTCAACCCGAACGAGCGGGCTGACCGACCGGGGCCAGCGCGTCAGGCAGCCGGTTCTCCCAGGTAGGGAAGCCAGAGCGGGTCCGCTTCACTCGCCCCGGCAAGCAGCCTCCAGTGCGGACCTCGGGGAGCCGTCGGGGTCACCCGCAGCCGCCACCCCAGCTCCGACAGCAGCTTGTCGGCCTTGCGGTGGTTGCACCGCGCACAGCTGGCAACGCAGTTCTCCCACGAATGGGTACCCCCCCGACTCCGTGGGATCACGTGATCGATAGTCTCTGCCCTGCCCCCGCAGTAGGCGCACCGATACCGGTCCCGGTGCATCAACGCGGCCCGGGTGAGCGGCACCCGGCCACGGTAGGGCACGTGCACGTACCTGCTGAGCCGGATCACGGACGGCACCACGATGCTCGTGCTCGCCGAGTGCAGCACCAGACCGGCCGGGTCGCCGTGCACGACCTCGGCCTTGCCGCAGACGACAAGGACGATCGCGCGCCGCAGCGGGAGCGCGGTGAGGGGTTCGAAGGTGGCGTTGAGCAGCAGCACACGCCGTCTGCTCCAGGGTGGGGAGCCGTTCGCGGTTGCCTTGTCCTGAACCACGCCGACCGTCCCGTTCGACAGACTCGGCGCTCGGGTGGGCGGGCGAGCCTGTGGGCGCTCGGGCAGCGCGGTTCCGGGCGCCGCCCTCTGGGAGACGCCCGACGGGGTCGGTTGTCGGTCTGGCACGCGACCACCTCCACCGGTACCGGCCCTTTCGGACCCGCCGACGGTGCCTGGTTCACACACCAGGGCGCCGCCGACTACGCCTAGTCGACCACAGATCCCGCACTCCGCGCACGTGAGATCCGTGACGAAAGCCAGCTGCTTTCGAAAGTACGGTGAACCGCCGCCCGATTCGAGCCCCGTACGGGGCCAGGCGCTAGGCCGAGCGGGGGGCGGGCCGACGGGCGGGCCCGCGTGACCTGGACCGAGGGGTCGAGACGTCTCTAGGGTCGAGTCGTGACCCAGCTGCCCGCGAAGAACCAGAGCTACCCTCCCGCCGAGCGGCTCGACCTGGTCGAGGAGCTGCACGGCCTTCGCATCGCCGACCCCTACCGATGGTTGGAGGACGCCGCCGACCCGCGGACGGTGGAGTGGTCCGTGGCGCAGGACACACTGTGCCGCACGTGGCTGGACGCGCTTCCCGGACGCCGGGCCATGACCACCCGGCTGGAGACGCTGGTCAGCGCCGGTTCGGTGTCGGTCCCGGTGTGGCGACACGGTCGCGCGTTCTTCACCCGCCGGGAACCGGGACAGGAACACGCGGTGCTGTGGGTGCGCGAACCCGACGGCACCGAGCGGGCGCTGCTGGACGTGACCGCACTGGACCCCAGCGGACTCACCACTCTGGACGCCTGGTCACCCAGCCGCGAGGGCCGGCTGCTGGCCTACCAGATCTCGGTGGGCGGTGACGAGGAGTCCTCCCTGTACGTGCTCGACGTGGACAGCGGCGAGCAGGTCGACGGCCCGATCGACCGGTGCAAGTACTCCGACGTGGCCTGGCTGCCGGGAGGACAGGAGTTCTTCTACGTCCGTCGGCTGGCCCCCGAGCTGGTGCCCGAGGGCGAGGAACAGTTCCACCGCCGGGTGTGGCGGCACCGGGTCGGCACCGACCCGGCCGAGGACCTGGAGGTGCACGGCGCGAACCTGGACCCCACCTATCTCTACGGAGTGCGGGTCTCTCCCGACGGCCGCTGGCTGGTGGTGGACGGCAGCCAGGGCACCGCACGGCGTGACTCGGTGTGGATCGCCGACCTGGGCGTCGGTGACGGGCTCCCCCAACTGCGGCAGGTGATCAGCGACGAGGCCGGGGCCCGCTGCTTCGCCTGGGTGGAACGCGACGGCCGGCTCTACCTGCTCACCACCCTCGACGCCCCGCGGTGGCGGCTGTGCGTGGCCGACCCGACCCGGCCCGAGCCGGAGCACTGGACCGAGCTAATCGCCGAGGAACCGGACTCCGTGCTGGACTGGGTGAGCTGGCTGGACGGCGGTGCGACGCACGAACCGCAGCTGGTGGTGCTGCGCACCCGGCACGCGGTGGCCGAGCTGTACCTGCACGACCCGAACACCGGTGAGCGGACCGCCACCGTTCCGCTGCCCGGCATGGGCGCGCTGACCAGCGTCTCCACCACCGACCCGGGTACCCAGGAGGGCGCCGACACGGTGTGGCTGGGCTGGACCGACTTCCTCACCCCGCCCTGCGTGCACACCTACCGGCTCGGTCAGGACCGCACCGAGCTGGCCGCACGAGCCCCCGGTGCCGTGGAACCCCCGCCGGTGCACACCCGCCAGGTGACCTACACCTCGGCGGACGGCACCACGGTGCGCATGTTCCTGCTCACCCCGACCGAGCAGCCGGACACCCCGCGCCCCGCCATGCTCACCGGTTACGGCGGCTTCTCGATCAGCCGCACCCCCAGCTACACCCCCTCCGCGCTGGCCTGGGTGGAGGCCGGCGGGGTGTGGGCGCTGGCCTCGCTGCGCGGCGGCGGCGAGGAGGGTGAGGAATGGCACATCGCCGGGATGCGCGGTAACAAGCAGAACGTCTTCGACGACTTCCACGCTGCCGCCGAGCACCTCATCGACACCGGCTGGACCACCGCCGACCAGCTGGCGATCGTCGGAGGTTCGAACGGTGGCCTGCTGGTCGGTGCCGCGCTCACACAGCGTCCCGAGCTGTACCGGGCGGTGGTCTGTTCGGCTCCCCTGCTGGACATGGTGCGCTACGAGAAGTTCCTCATCGGCCGTTTCTGGCGCGAGGAGTACGGCAGCGCCGACGACCCGGAGGAGCTGCGCTGGCTGCTCGCCTACTCCCCGTACCACAACGTGCGGGAAGGTCTGGAGTACCCCTCGGTGTTGTTCACCGTGTTCGAGTCGGACAGCCGGGTCGACCCCTGCCACGCCCGCAAGATGTGCGCGGCCCTGCAGCACGCCACCACCGCCGCCCCCGACGAGCGGCCGGTGCTGCTGCGCCGGGAGACCGAGGTGGGCCACGCGGCCCGCTCCGTCTCACGCACGGTGGGGCTGGCGGTCGACCAGATCACCTTCCTTGCCCACGCGACCGGATTGGACCTGGAGAGAAGCTAAGTGCTCGCGTCCCCCGTCCCCGCACAACGTTCCCCGTACCTCGCCGGCGCCTCCTCCGACCCCACGAGCTCACCGACCGTGCCCGGTGTCCCGGGTGGCACCGGGGGCCCGTTCGGCGACCCGCTCAACGCGGTGCAGATGCTCACCGAGGATCCCACCGGGTTCGCGGCGTGGTTCGCCGAGCGGGGCCCCGACCTGCTGCTCGAGCTGGCGAAGGGCGCCGGGCGCATCGTGCTGATCCTGGTGGTGGCGTTCGTCCTCCGTCGGGTGGTGCACCGGGCCATCGACCGGTTCACCCAGGGAGGTGGCGACTCGACCAAGCTCCCGGTGCTGCTCCGGCCGCTCAAGGAGCGCCGACCGGAGATGGCCGGACCCCTGCTGTCCGAACGTCGGGCCCAGCGGGCCAAGACCATCGGCTCGTTGCTCCGGTCGGTCTCGTCGTTCGTGATCCTCATGCTGGCGTTCCTGATGGTGCTCAGCCAGCTCGGCATCGAACTGGGCCCGATCATCGCGTCGGCCGGGATCGTCGGTATCGCCCTGGGCTTCGGTGCACAGAACCTGGTCAAGGACTTCCTGTCCGGGATCTTCATGATGCTCGAGGACCAGTACGGGGTCGGGGACATCGTCAACCTGGGCGAGGCCACCGGCGTCGTGGAGGCGGTGGGCCTGCGGGTCACCACAGTCCGGGACATCAACGGCACCGTCTGGTACGTGCGCAACGGCGAGATCATGCGGGTCGGCAACTCCAGCCAGGGCTACGCCGTGGCGGTGGTGGACCTTCCGGTCTCGCACAGCACCAATGTGGCCAGCGCCATCGAACTGGCCGGGAAGGTCGCCGCCGAGGCCACCCAGCAGGCACCGCTCGCCGAGGACGTGCTGGAGTCCCCCGAGGTACTCGGCGTGGAGAAGGTCACCGAGGAGAGCGTCACCCTGCGACTGACCGTGAAGGTGCGTCCGGGCCGGCAGTGGGCGGTGCAGCGAGCCCTGCGGGCCCGGATCAAGTCCGCCTTCGACGAAGCGGGGATCGAGCCTCCGTTCGCCCTGCGTGCCTTCGGCTCGACCGCCGCGTCACAGAACTGACACCGATCCACCGCGGTGGGAGCCCCGATGCTCCCACCGCGGACCACCGGGTGCAGCACCGTGAGCCGGGGCTCCTCGACAGGTCACGCCCGGCGTGCGCCACTATGGGAGGGTGACGACAGTGCCGGAGAACTTCTACCAGGCGGTGGGTGGTGAGGAGACGTTCCGCCGGATCGTCTCCCGCTTCTATGCCGAGGTGGCCAAGGACGAACTGCTCCGGCCGATGTACCCCGAGGAGGATCTCGGCCCGGCGGAGGAGCGGCTGCGACTGTTCCTCATGCAGTACTGGGGCGGACCGCACACCTACTCGGAACGACGGGGCCATCCCCGGCTGCGGATGCGGCACGCCCCGTTCCGGATCGGCCCGGCCGAACGGGACGCCTGGCTCCGCTGCATGCGGATCGCCGTGGACGAGGCCGGCCTGGAGGAACGGCACCGCGAGCAGCTGTGGCAGTACCTGGAGATGGCCGCCAACAGCCTGATGAACGCCTGGTTCTGACCCACTCGACGAACGTCCGGCTCCGACAGTCACGGCCGGTCACCGCCGGTGCCCGTGGCGCCCTCCACCGCGCCCGGCGCCACCCCCTCACCCGAACGACGACACCCCCCTGGAAGGGGGCCGGCGTACCGGCCACCGATGGCAGGATGGCTCACCGTGCGACGATCCGCCGACTCCCGCAACGTGATCGCCGACAACCCCGACTGGTGGAGGAACGCGGTCTTCTACCAGGTCCACGTCCGATCCTTCGCGGACTCCGACGGTGACGGGGTGGGTGACCTGGAGGGCATCCGCAGCCGACTCGGCTACCTGGAACTGTTGGGTGTGGACGCGCTCTGGCTGACACCGTTCCACCGCTCCCCCATGGCCGCCGACGGCCACGACGTGACCGACCCACGGGACGTCGACCCGCTGTTCGGGGACCTGGCGACGTTCGACCGGCTCGTCGCGGACGCACACGCGCACGGCCTCCGGGTCACGATCGACCTGGCGGTCAATCACACCGGCAGCCAGCACGAGTGGTTCCGGGCGGCGCTGCGCGCGGGCCCGGGCAGTCCGGAGCGGAACCGCTACGTCTTCCGGGACGGTCGGGGGCCGAACGGGGAACTGCCGCCGAACAACTGGCGCGGTGTCCGGGGAGGTCCGGCGTGGACCCGGGCGGACGACGGACAGTGGTACCTGCACCTGCTCGGCCCGGACCAGCCGAACCTGAACTGGGACGACCCCGAGGTGCGGGTGGACCTGGAACGCACCCTGCGGTTCTGGCTGGACCGCGGGGTGGACGGTTTCCGGATCGGTGCGGCCGACGCCGTGACCCCACCGCCCCACCTGCCGGACGTGGATCCGGCCGTACTCGCCCCCACCACCGGGTCGACCCGCGACGACGGGCACGACCCACGGTTCGACCACGACGGGGTGCACGAGATCCATCGCGCGATCCGCAGGGTGCTCGACGAGTACCCGGGGCGGATCGTCACCGGTGAGATCCGGGTGTGGGACGAGGAGCGGTTCGCCCGCTACCTGCGGCCGGACGAACTGCACCTGGGGCTCGGCCACCGGCTCGTGGCCGCGCCCTTCGACGCCGACGCCGTCCGCCGGGAGATCGAACGGTCGGTCGCGGCCGTGGCCCCGGTCGGCGCTCCTCCCGCCTGGATGCTGTCCCACCCCGACACGGTGCGGCACCTCAGCCGCTACGGCGGAGGCGAGACCGGCCTGCGCCGGGCCCGGGCGATGGCCCTGGTGCTGCTGGCCCTTCCCGGGGCGATCTACCTGTACAACGGCGAGGAGCTGGGGCTGCCCCACGTCGACCTGCCGGAGTGGACGCTGCACGCCCTGCCGAAGGGAGGTTCCGAGTCCACCGACCCCGACCGGAACGGGTGCCGGGTACCCCTCCCCTGGGAAGGCGACCAACCGCCCTACGGCTTCTCCAGCAGCACGCAGACCTGGTTGCCGATGCCGTCGGACTGGGGTCGGCTCACCGTGGAAGCGCAGTTGGAGGACCCGGACTCGGTGCTCTCGCTCTACCGGCAGGCGCTGGAGCTGCGTCGGACGCACCCGGCCTTCTCCGGACAGCAGATCGAGTGGTACGGGGCCCCGCCCGGCTGTTTCGCCTTCCGCCGCAAGGGCAGCGGCCTGATCTGCGCGCTCAACACCTCCGGCGCCCTGGTCCCCCTGCCTCCGGGTGAGGTGCTGCTGGCCAGCTCCCCGCTGCAGGGCGAGCTCATGCCGCCGGACACCGCGGCCTGGCTGGTCTGATCCGGTCGTTCCGGCGAGAACCCTGGTGAGAAGGCACCCTCACGCCCGAGGCGGCGAACGGCGTCGCACCACACGGTGGCGCCGCCCCACCCGCCAGGGCTGCCAGTCCCGGCGGGCGAACCAGTGTGACGGGAAAGTGGTCGACGACCGCCGGCGAGTCATCGGATGATGGGCAGGATGTCCGAGAAGTCTTCCGGCCGTGCCGTCCTGCTCGTCCTCGTGGCCTCGATGCTGTTCGGCACCACGGGCACCGCGCAGGAACTGGGCCCCGACGGGCTGGACCCGCTCGCCGTCGGTGCGGCCCGCGTGGTGCTGGCCGGCGCGGTGCTCGCCGCCCTGGCCTGGGCCCGCGGCGCGTTCCGCGGTGTCCCCTCGGCCCCACGTGGGGTTCTGCTCGCCGGCGCGGTCGGAGTGGCCCTCTACCAGATCGGGTTCTTCACCGGGGTCCGGCTGGCCGGGGTCGCCGTGGGCACCGTCGTCGCCCTGGGCTCCTGTCCGGTGTGGACCGGTGTGGTCGAGTGGGTCGTGACCCGCCGTCCACCCGGGACGCGCTGGGCGCTGGCCACCGCACTGGCCGTGGCGGGCACCACGGTTCTGGTGCTCACCGGGCCGGAGACCGACGGGAACGGCGCCCTGATCGGGCTGGTACCAGCCCTGGTGGCCGGTCTCGGCTACGGCATCTACACGGTGGCCGGGGGCCGGCTGATCAGCTCCGGGCAACGCTCGGACGGTGCCATGGGCCTGCTGTTCGGCGCCAGTGCCGTGCTGCTGCTCCCGGTGCTCGCGCTGCGCTGGCCGGGCGGCCTGGACAGCGCCGGAGGCCTGGCCGTGGCCGGTTACCTGGCCCTGGTACCCACCGTGCTGGCCTACCTGTTGTTCGGGGCCGGTCTGCGGGTGCTCCCGGCCTCGGTCGTGGCCACACTGAACCTGGCCGAGCCGGTGGTGGCCGCCGCACTGGGCATCCTGGTCCTGAGCGAGCCGGTGACCTGGGGCACCGGGGTGGGTGCACTGCTGGTCTTCACGGGGCTGAGCCTGCTCGCCGCACCGGCACGGCGGCCCCGAACCACCGCCGCCACGACCGCCACCCGGTGACGCCACCGCCACGGCAACGGTCGGCGCGCGCCACCGGGCGCCGCCTCCTCACACGAGCAGGGGCAGCAGGGTGTGCCGGCGCCGCACCACGGCGCCGTAGCGGGCGTCCATGCGCAACCACGAGTCGGTGGCGCTGATCCGCACCACGTCCTCCCCGTTCCTGGCCTCGGGGCCGAGGAAGCCCATCCCGAACAGGGCGAACAGACAGCGCAGCGGGATCCGCACCTCCAGGCCGGCGCCACTGACCGTGAGCACGGTCTGGTCAAGCAACGAGGCCGGGGGCGTACCGTGCGGCCCCAGGTTCTCCCGGGCCACCGCCACCCCACGGTCGGCCAGGTCCGAGACCACCCGGGCCGGCAGGTCGTCGACGTGCCGCCAGCCCTCGCTCGGGGGCAGCTGCGAGCGCCACATCAGGTCCATGGCCGGGCCCAGGTCAAGCTTCTCCCCACCCACCACGGCCAGTGCCGCGAGAAGCTCGTTGCCGGACACGGTCACGTCCGCCGGTTCCACCGTGCCGGCCACCGAGCGGACGGCGAGGGTGTCGAAGGGGGTGGCTGCCCACGCGTCCACGAGCTCCGAACCCGCCCTGGCACGCAACCGGACCAGGCACTGTGCGTCCAGCCGCACCGCCCTGGCCACGAAGGCGCCGAGATCGTCACGTTCGCTCGGATCGGCGATCCTCAGCTCAGGCAACGCGACCTCCCGAGTGGTATCCGGCCAGGAAGTCACGCTCGGCCTCCGTCAACCGCCTGGGCCGACCCGCGGCCACGTCGAACGGGGCCATCAGCGTCTCCGCGGTGGCCACCACCTCGTCCTGCTCCGAGCGCCCGCCGTACAGCCGGTAGTCCAGCACGAACGACGCCGCCCGCAGTGCCCGTACCGCGATCTCGACCCGCACCGGATCACCGGTGAACACCAGCGGCGCGTGGTAGTTGACCACGAGCCGGGCCACCACCATGCCCTGGGCCATGCCGGTCAGCCCACGCCGGCTCGCCTCCACGAACAGCAGGCCGACCCGCGCGTCCTCCAGCAACGTCACCGTGTTGGCGTGGTTGACATGCCCGAAGGCGTCCATGTCCGACCAGCGTGGCCGGACCTCGGTGACGAACGCGCCCACGACGACAGAGCCTCCCACCAGGGCTGAACGAGTAATGCCACGACTCCCCAACGGAGTCACCAGCAGCCCAACGTACTCGGCCCCTCCGCACGCGGTGACGCGGCCCCGGGTGGGACGTCCCACCCGGGGCCGCGTACCGATCGGACGACCGGTGTCCGGTCAGCGCACCATGCTGCGCAGCTGCCGGGTGACCACGGACAACGTGGCCAGGTCGAGCCTGCCGGCCTCCTCGATCTCGCGCAGCGAGGCACGAGCCCGGGCCAGGCGCAGGGAGTTCGCCTGCTCCCAGGCGGCGATCTTCTCCTCGACGCTGTCCTCCGGGTCGCTGCCGCACAGCACGTCCAGTGTGATCGCCCGCAGCGAGCTGTAGAGGTCGTCACGCAGCGCCAGGCGGGCCAGGGCGTGCCACCGGTTGCCCCGCTCCAGCGCGCTCACCGAGGTGAGCATGGCGTCGATACCCAGGTGGTCGGACAGCGCGTAGTACAGCTCCGCGGTCTCCCACGGGCTGCGCTCCCGGGAGGCCCCGGCCTCGCGCTCGGCCAGCTCGGCCACCTCCGTGATGTCCAACATCCCGAAGACGGCCAGCAGCGAGGCCACCCGCTGGGCCAGCTGGGCGGGAACCCCCTGGGCCACGAACTCCTCGGCCTGGGCCAGGATCGCCTCCCGCTCCTGGCCACGGACCAGCTCCAGGACCCGCGGAGCCAGCTCGGCGACCACGGGGGCGAACCGGCTGATCTCCGCGCCGACGGCCAGCGGCTGCGGCCGGTTGGTCAGCAGCCAGCGGGACGCCCGGTCCAGCAGTCGCCGGCTCTCCAACACCATGGCGTCGGCGACCTGGGTCGGCACCACGTTGTCCAGCGCCGCGATGTCGGCCCACAGCGAGGGCAGGTCGAAGATCCTGGTGACGGCCATGAACGCCCGCACCGCGTCGGTGGCGTCCGCGCTCAGTTCCTCGGCCAGGCGGAACGCGTAGGTGATCCCGCCACCGTCGACGACCTCGTTGACCAACAGGGTGGTCGTGATCTCCCGGCGCAGCGGGTGACTGGCGATCGCGTCGCCGAACCGTTCACGCAGCCGCTGGGGGAAGTACTCCGACAGCCGGTGGGCGAAGACGTCGGCGTCGGGCAGGTCGCTGGCCAGCACCTCCTCCTTGAGCGCCAGCTTCACGTGCGCCAGCAGGGTGGCCAGCTCCGGCGAGGTCAGCCCCTCACCGGCCTGGTCCAGGGCCTTGAGCTGCTGCGGACTGGGCAGCGCCTCCAGCTCCCGGTCCAGGCCACGCCTGTCCTCCAGGTCGGCGATCAACCGGGCGTGCACCGACAGCATCGGCGCGGCGTGCGCCCGGCTCACGCCGAGCACCGCGTTCTGCCGGTAGTTGTCGGCCAGCACCAGCTCGGCGACCTCGTCGGTCATCTCGGCCAGCAGCTTGTTGCGCTCCTCGGGCTTCAGGAGCCCCTCGGCCACCAGCCGGTCGAGCATGATCTTGATGTTGACCTCGTGGTCCGAACAGTCCACACCGGCCGAGTTGTCCAGGGCGTCGGTGTTGATCTTCCCGCCGTTCCGGGCGAACTCGATCCGGCCGCGCTGGGTGAAGCCGAGGTTGCCGCCCTCGCCGACCACCTTGACCCGCAGATCCTTGGCGTCCACCCGCACCGCGTCGTTGGCCTTGTCGCCGACCTCGGCGTGCGTCTCGGTGGAGGCCTTGACGTAGGTGCCGATACCGCCGTTCCACAGCAGGTCGACCGGGGCCTGCAGGATCGCCCTGATCATCTCCTGCGGGGACAGCTGCTCGACGCCCTCGGGCAGTCCGAGCGCCCGCCGCGCCTCCGGGCTGACCGGGATGGACTTGGCGGTCCGCGGCCACACGCCGCCACCCTTGCTGATCTTGCTGCGGTCGTAGTCGTCCCACGAGGAGCGGGGCAGCTCGAACAGCCGACGGCGCTCGGCGTACGAGGTCGCCGCGTCCGGGTCCGGGTCGATGAAGACGTGCCGGTGGTCGAAGGCCGCGACCAGCCTGATGTGCTCGGACAGCAGCATGCCGTTGCCGAACACGTCACCGGACATGTCCCCGATGCCGACGACGGTGAAGTCCTCGCTCTGGGTGTCCACGCCCAGCTCGCGGAAGTGCCGCTTGACGCTCTCCCACGCACCGCGGGCGGTGATGCCCATCGCCTTGTGGTCGTAGCCCACCGAACCACCGGAGGCGAAGGCGTCACCCAACCAGAACCCGTAGGAAGTGGCCACCTCGTTGGCGATGTCGGAGAAGGTCGCGGTGCCCTTGTCCGCGGCGACCACCAGGTAGGTGTCGTCCCCGTCGTAGCGGACCACACCCGCCGGCGGCACGACCCGGCCGTCCACCAGGTTGTCGGTCAGGTCCAGCAGGCCGGAGATGAACATCCGGTAGCAGGCGACGCCCTCCTGCTGCAGCGCCTCGCGGTCCAGAGCCGGGTCGCCGGTCGGAGCCGGCGGGCGCTTGACCACGAAACCACCCTTGGCACCGACCGGGACGATCACCGAGTTCTTGACCGCCTGGGCCTTGACCAGACCCAGGATCTCGGTGCGGAAGTCCTCCCGCCGGTCCGACCAGCGCAGGCCACCTCGGGCGACCAGGCCGAACCGCAGGTGCACGCCCTCCACCCGCGACGAGTAGACGAAGATCTCGAAGCGGGGACGCGGCTCCGGCAGGCCCGGGATCGCCCGCGGGTCCAGCTTGAAGGACAGGAACGGACGCGGCTGCCCGGCGGCGTCCCGCACGAAGTAGTTGGTCCGCAGCGTGGCCAGCACCAGGCTCAGGTAACTGCGCAGGATGCGGTCCTCGTCCAGGCTGGTGACCTGGTCGATCAGCTGCCGGCACTCCTCGGTCAGCTCCTCGGTCCGCGCCGTGCGCGCCTCGTCGGTCAGCGACGGGTCGAACCGGGCCTCGAACAGCCGCACCAGGGTGACGGCCACCTCGGTGTGGTTGAGGACCGCGTCCTCGATGTAGTTCTGGC
>DATCJU010000062.1:0-37106 GCA_036562635.1 Pseudonocardiaceae bacterium | reverse complement strand
CGCTGGTTTCGCGGGGCAGGGCTACTCCTCCGGCGGCTACGGGGACCCCGGCCACCCGAACCAGGGCCAGGGCTACGGCGGGTACGGGCCCGGCGGGTACCCGAGCACGGGCTACGGCCCCGGCGGGTACTCCAACGTGGGGTACGGCCCGGGCGGCTACTCGAACATGGGGCCCGGCGGCCACTGGGGGCAGTCCGCCGGATACGTCGCCGGGTACGCCGCGGCGCCGACCAGCCCGGTCGCGGACGGCCTGGGCAGCACCAGTGCGGCGCAGGCCAGTGGACCCGGTGGCGCCGGCCTGGCCTCGATGTCGGACGGCGCACCCACGGCCCAGGGCGGTTACGGCGGTGGCGGTGCCCAGAGCAGCGGCATGATGGGCGGGGGCATGCCCATGATGGGCGGTATGGGCGCCGCGGGTGGTGGCCAGGGCGGCGACCAGGAACGGTCCAGCAGCAGCTGGCGTACCCAGGGACAGCTGTTCAGCGACGAGGAGCAGCGTGCCATGCACCGTCTGCGCGGCGTGCTCGGCGAGAACGACCGCTGACGGGCTTGTCCGCTGTTGAGGGAGAGTGACCTGTGTCCATGGAAAGTGACGTGGTCCTGGCAGCGCAGCGGAAGCTCGATGCGATCACCCGGGAGAGCCGGGATCGTCTCGACCTGAGTGCGCGGAAGTTCGCGGAGGCCACCGAGGCAGCTCGGCAGGCCGACGCGACCTTCACCAACAAGGTGAAGAAGATGGAGGCCCGGGTTCGGGAAATGATCCGAGCCCGGCAGGAGGAGGCCGCCCGGCCGTTCGCCAAGCGCCAGGAACCCCGGGTCATGAGCTTCGACGGCGAGGACGAGGAGGAGCGGTCGCAGGAGCAGGACGACCCCTTCCTGGCGTCCATCGTCAACAACTGGGGGGCCGGGCGCCCGTCCGCGGCAGACCGACCGGAGCCGGAGAGCCAGCAGAGTGCCGGAGGTTCCTCCACCGCGGTGTCGCCCTTCCAGCCCGCTGCGTCGGCGTCGCCCTTCCAGCGGGGAGGGCGACCTGCCCCGGCCCGACCGCAGCCTCCGCGGCGGTACGACGACGACGAGGACGACGACTCGCCGGTGAGCTGGCTGCACTGAGGACGGAACGGACGAGGGGCCGCGCCGAAACCGGCGCGGCCCCTCACCTGCTTGGTGCGGTGGATGTCACCACTGCATCGGCATGCCTGGCTGCGGCATCTGCGGTGCGGTGGGGGCGGACTGGACCGGGCGCATCGACCGCATGACCGGAGGCAGCAGGGCGAGCACGGTGACGACCAGCCCCATGATTCCCCCGGTCAGGAATCCCTCGTGTACGTGGAAGTTCTTCCATATGACGTAGTCGTAGGTGACACGGATCGCGGGAGTCAGGACGGCGACGACTCCGGTACCCAGCATGACGAACACACCCGCGCGCTGCCGTAGCGCCAGCAGCAGTGCGCCGCCCAGCATGCCCAGCGCGCTCAACATCGCACCCGAGTATCCGGCGATCCACAACCCCTTGGCCAGGCCCAGGTTGAAGCTCTGGGGGGTGTTGCTGACCACCTCGGCGTGACGCTCAAGCGTTTCCATGGAGTCACCGATCCCGACGAATCCGTTGATCGCCAGGAGTGACCACCAGACGACGGGCACGGCGGTGAGGGCCACGGTGATCCACAGCAGCGGACTGGCCGGTCCTGCCGGTGGTGTGGGGTGGCCGGGCCAGGCGGGTTGCTGCGGTTGAGGTGTCGGAGGGTGCCCCTGTGGTGGTTGGGGCCATCCCTGAGTGGGCTGTCCGGGCATCACGGTCGGCAACGATAACGACCGCTCATCGTGAGCGGGTGGCCTTCCGGACAGTTGGTGCCCGGGTCAGGCGACCACGTGCAGTGGGCGCCGCTCGTGCGTGTAGGTGATCCGACAGGAGCGGACGCTCTCCTCCAGCAGTGCGTCGTAGTCCCGGTTGCCCGTCAGGTGGCGCAGCAGGAACGCGGTCAGCAGCGCCCGGCTCACCTTGTGGGTGCTGCGCTGGGCCTTGCCGTCCAACAGCAGCTCGGTCGGGTGCCAGCCCTCGGTGAAGCCGAGATGGGTGGCCTTGGGCACCGTGCGCAGCTGCACCGGTCCGGCCCAGTTCTGGGCGATGGGCTCGGCGTGCCCGGCCGACGGGGCGATCCGGTCCTCCCCACCGGCCACCAGCAGTCCGGGCATCCGGCAGTGGCGTGCCGCGTCCATGGCGGACGGTCGGCTCTCCGCGGGTGCCAGCACGGCCACCGCCCGCACCCGCTCGTCCTCGGCCGCCGCGAGCACCGCACACCCACCGCCGAACGAGTGGCCGGCCAGCCCCAGCCTGTCCGGGTCGACGCTGATCTCGCCGTCGCCGAGCCGCACACCGGTGCACACGTCGAGTGTGGTGCGCAGGTCGGCGGCGAACAGCCGGTGCGAGCCCAGCGGGGTGCGCTGGGTGTTGGGTGCGGCCACGACGAACCCCCAGGACGCCAGGTGCCGCAGCAGCTCCCGGTACCTGCGGATCGGTTGCATCCAGCCGTGTCCGAACGCCACCGCGGGCAGCCCGAGCCCCTGACGCGGTGTCATCACCACGCCGGGTATCCCGATCAGGCCGAGATCACCGGAGAGCACCTGGTGCGGCCCCGGTCGGCTGAGTTCCGCCAGCGCTTGTTTGGCCGTGCGCCCCATGCCGAGGACGTTAGTCGATCGCCCTGCGGGCGGCGCGTTCGCGGCATGGTGACTCCTCCGGAGGCCGGACGAGTGTTCCCCGATGGTCACGTTCCGTCGTGCCAGGCCGGTTCCGTGCCGGAAAGGTCTATACCACTTTCGGGGAAAGACCCCTTGTGATCTGCGGAAACCCAAGGGGGCTGTGCTGGTGAGGGACGGTCGTGGTCTGACTACCCTGTCCGACGTGTGTGGGATCGTCGGTTACGTAGGACACCGGTCCGCGCTCGAGGTCGTGCTGGAGGGCCTCCGCCGGCTGGAGTACCGGGGCTATGACTCCTCCGGGGTCGCCGTGCTGGACGGCACGGGTGGACTGGCCGTGGAGCGCAAGGCCGGCAGGCTGGCCAACCTGGAGGCCCGGTTGGACGAGGTGGGCCGGGAACGCTTCGCCGGCACCACGGGCATGGGGCACACCAGGTGGGCCACCCACGGCGCTCCCACCGATCCCAACGCCCACCCGCACCGTGATAGCAGCGGTCGGGTCGCCGTCGTCCACAACGGCATCATCGAGAACTTCGCCCAGCTGCGCGCCGAGCTGGAGGCAGCGGGTGTCGAACTGACCAGCCAGACCGACACCGAGACCGCCGCCCATCTCATCGCCCGTGCCTACGACGGCGTCGGTCCCGACAGCAGCCCCGCCACCAAGGGTGACCTCGTGGCCAGCGTCCAGGCGGTGTGCCGCCGTCTGGAGGGTGCCTTCACCCTCGTCGTCGTGCACGCCGACCACCCGGACATGGTGGTCGCCGCCCGGCGCTCCTCCCCGCTGGTCGTGGGGGTCGGCCAGGGTGAGCACTTCCTCGCCTCCGACGTCGCCGCGTTCATCGAACACACCCGGGACGCGATCGAACTCGGCCAGGACCAGGTCGTGGTGATCACCCGGGACGGCTACCAGGTCACCGACTTCCACGGCCGGCCGGCCGAGGGCAGGCCGTTCCGGGTCGACTGGGACCTGTCCGCCGCCGAGAAGGGCGGTCACGACTACTTCATGCTCAAGGAGATCGAGGAGCAGCCCGAGGCGCTGGCCAACACGCTGCGCGGCCACCTGCGGGAGGGGCGGATCATCCTCGACGAGCAGCGGCTGGACATGCAGGACCTGCGGGACATCGACAAGGTCTTCGTGGTGGCCTGCGGCACCGCCTACCACTCCGGCCTGGTCGCCAAGTACGCCATCGAGCACTGGTGCCGGCTGCCGGTCGAGGTCGAACTGGCCAGCGAGTTCCGCTACCGCGACCCGGTGCTCGACCGGGACACCCTGGTCGTGGCGATCTCCCAGTCCGGAGAGACCGCGGACACCCTGGAGGCGGTACGGCACGCCCGCAGCCAGCGGGCGCGGGTGCTGGCGATCTGCAACACCAACGGCGCCCAGATCCCCCGCGAGTCCGACGCGGTGCTCTACACGCACGCCGGCCCGGAGATCGGAGTCGCCGCCACCAAGACGTTCCTCGCCCAGATCGCGGCGAACTACCTGGTCGGTCTGGCCCTGGCCGGGGCACGCGGCACCAAGTACCCGGACGAGGTGGCCCGCGAGTTCGCCGAGCTGGAGGCGATGCCGGAGGCCGTGCGGCAGGTGCTGACCACGGTCGACGAGGTGCGGGACCTGGCCCGTCGGCTCGCCGACTCCAAGGCGGTGCTGTTCCTGGGCCGGCACGTCGGCTACCCGGTGGCGCTGGAGGGTGCGCTCAAGCTCAAGGAACTGGCCTACATGCACGCCGAGGGCTTCGCGGCCGGTGAGCTCAAGCACGGCCCGATCGCTCTGATCGAGGACGGCCTGCCGGTGGTGGTGATCATGCCGTCGCCGAAGGGCCGGGGTGTGCTGCACGCCAAGCTGCTGTCCAACATCCAGGAGATCAAGGCGCGGGGCGCCCGCACCATCGTGATCGCCGAGGAGGGCGACGAGACGGTGCGCCCGTTCGCCGACCACCTGGTCGAGGTGCCGGCGGTCCCCACGCTGCTGCAGCCGCTGGTGTCCACGGTCCCGCTGCAGGTGTTCGCCGCCGAGGTGGCCCGGGCCCGGGGGTACGACGTGGACAAGCCGCGCAACCTGGCCAAGTCGGTCACCGTCGAGTGACGGACGGCGTGGAGGGCGCGGTACCGGTGAGCCCGGTGCCGCGCCCTTCGCACGTCCTCCTGGCAGGCTGGACCCCGTGATCGTGGGAGTCGGCACCGACCTGGTGGGCGTCCGGCGGTTCGCCGCGGCCCTGGAACGCAGTCCCGGTCTGCTCGAACGGATCTTCACCCCCGCCGAGCGGGTCACCTCCTCGGGCGCGCCGCGCCGGCCGGAGTCGCTGGCCGCCCGGTTCGCGGCCAAGGAGGCCGCGGTGAAGGTGCTGGGCGCTCCCCGCGGCTACCGGTTCACCGAGTGCGAGGTGGTCAGCACTCCGGACGGGCGGCCGACCCTGCGGGTCAGCGGGGTCCTCGCGGCGGCGGCCGCCGCCAGCGGGGTGACCACCTGGCACGTCTCGCTCACCCACGACGCCGAGCTGGCGGCCGCGATCGTGGTCGCGGAACGTCGGCCGGGTGGTTCGGTCGTCTTCGGGGCCGTCGAGGGGGGCGAGAAGTAGCCGCCGGGCACTACGGTCCACCCCTATGCAGGGAGTGTGGACGACCGAGCGGGTCCGGGCCGCCGAACAGCGGGTCTTCCAACGGGTGCCGGAGGCGGTACTGATGCGCCGGGCCGCCTTCGGGGTGGCCACCCATGCGGCGCGTCTGCTGGACGAGCACACCGGGGCGGTGGCCGGTCGGCGGGTTGCGCTGCTGGTGGGCGCAGGGAACAACGGCGGGGACGCCTTGTGGGCGGGCGCCTTCCTGCGTCGCCGTGGGGTGGCGGTCACCGCGGTACTGCTCGCCCCGGAGCGTGCGCATGCGGAAGGGCTGGCCGCGTTCCGGCGCCGCGGTGGGCGGGTCGTGTCCGCACCGGAGGACCCCGAGCAGGCCCGCACCGAGGTGGCACGGGCCGATCTGGTTGTCGACGGCATCGTCGGGCTGTCCGGCCGTGGACCGCTGCGTCCCGCTGCGGCGGAGCTGGTGCAGGCCGTGCGCGGGCTGATGCTCGCCGTGGACCTGCCCAGCGGGGCGGACCCGGACACCGGTGTGGTGGACGGTCCCGTGGTGCGGGCCGACGTGACGGTGACCTTCGGCTGCCGCAAGCCCGTGCACGTGCTGGGCGAGGGCGCGGTGTGCTCGGGCACCGTGCACGTGGTGGACATCGGGCTGGGCGACGAGCTGACCGATCCGGACATCGTGCTGCTGGACGCGGCGGACGTCGGTGCGCTCTGGCCGGTGCCCGGCCCGGAGGACGACAAGTACACCCAGGGCGTGCTCGGGGTGGCCGCGGGATCGGCCACCTACCCGGGGGCCGCGGTGCTGGCCACCGGTGCGGGGGTGCTCGCCACCTCCGGCATGGTGCGCTACGCCGGCCCCGCCGCCGAGGCGGTACGCGCCCGGTGGCCGGAGGTGGTGGCCACCGGCTCGGTCACCGACGCCGGCCGGACGCAGGCCTGGGTGGTCGGTCCCGGTCTGGGCACCGGAGGCGCCGGCCGGGACGCGGTGGCGCACGTGCTGGGCTGTGGGGTGCCGGTCTGCGCGGACGCCGACGCGATCAACCTGCTGGCGACGGACGAGACGCTGTGGGACGCCCGTGATCCGGACACGCCGCTGGTGCTCACCCCGCACGACCGGGAGTTCGCCCGGCTGGCCGGCCCGGTCGGCCGGGACCGGGTGGCCGCGGTGCGGCGCGCGGCGGCCGAGTTCGACGCGGTCGTCCTGCTCAAAGGGCACACCACGGTGGTGGCGGCCCCGGACGGTCGGGTGCTGGTGAACCGGGCCCGGTCGGCCTGGCCGGCGACGGCCGGTTCCGGGGACGTGCTGTCCGGGATCATCGGCGCCCTGCTGGCCGGCGGCATGGACCCGTGGCTGGCGGCCGGGTGCGGCGCCCTGGTGCACGATCTGGCCGCCACCCTGGCCGCCGACGGCGCGCCCATCGGTGCCTCGGCGTTGCTGGCCGCGGTGCCGGACGCGGTGCGGGCCGTGCGTGCGGCGGCGGCCGCGGAGGGGCGGCCCGTGGCGGCGGAGCGGTGAGCGGCCGGCCTGTGACGGCGGCCGACGGGACTCCGTGGTGGCGGGTCGTCGGAGCGGGACGGGCGGGTCCGTTCCGTCCGCCCATCCCCGTCGTGTGACACGATGGCCGCGTCATGGCTGTTTACGACGGGGTTCCGCCACGCGCCGAGGTGGTCGTGGACCTGGCTGCGGTGCGGCACAACGTCGCCCTGCTCGCCGGGCGGGCGGCGCGGTCCGGCGCGCGCACGATGGCGGTGGTCAAGGCTGACGGGTACGGGCACGGGGCGCTCCAGGTGGCCCGGGCGGCGCTGGAGAGCGGTGCCGACTGGCTCGGTGTGTGCCACCTGGAGGAGGCGCTCGCCCTGCGCGAGGCCGGCATCACCGCGCCGATCCTGTCCTGGCTGCACGCACCGGACGAGGACTTCGCGCCCGCGGTGGCCGCGGACGTCGACCTGTCCGTGGCCTCGGTGCGGGCGCTGGACGCGGTCCGGGGCGCGGCCGAACGCACCGGCCGTCGCGCCCGCGTCCACCTGAAGATCGACACCGGGCTGTCGCGCAACGGTTGCCCACCACAGCTGTGGCCGGACCTGGTGGCCCGGGCCGCGCAGGCCCAGGCTGCGGGTGCGATCGAGGTGGTGGCGGTCTGGTCGCACCTCGCGTGTGCCGACGAGCCGGACCATCCCGCGACCGATCGGCAGGCGGAACGGTTCGACACCGCCTACCGCGTCGCACTGGACGCCGGGCTGCGCCCGATGCGCCACATCGCGAACTCCGCCGCGGTGCTCACCCGCCCCGACCTGCACTTCGACCTGGTACGCCCGGGGGTCGCGATCTACGGGCTCAACCCGATTCCCCAGCTGGGGGACGTCGGGCTGCGTCCGGCGATGACCTTCCGGGCCCGGGTGGTGCTGACCAAGCGGGTGGCGGCGGGCGAGTCGGTGTCCTACGGCTGGACCTGGACCGCACCGGCCCCCACCACGCTCGCCCTGGTCCCCGCCGGTTACGCGGACGGGGTACCCCGGGCGCTCAGCGGTCGGATGGAGGTGTGGCTGGCCGGGCGGCGCCGCCCCGTCGTGGGACGGGTGTGCATGGACCAGATCGTGGTCGACTGCGGTGACGCCGAGGTGGCCCCCGGTGACGAGGTCGTGCTGTTCGGGCCGGGGGACCGCGGGGAGCCGACCGCCCAGGAGTGGGCCGACCTGCTGGGCACCATCCACTACGAGATCGTGACCGGCATGATCCGCCCCCGGGTGGTGCGCACGGTCGTGGAGCGGGCACCGGTGGGCCGGGTCTCGCCGGGTGCGGAGGCACTGCGGTGAAAGCCGCCTGGCGGGTCGCGGGAATCGTCGGTGGCCTGGTCGGCGCGGTGGTGACCGGCACCGTGGTGGGGCTGGCCGCACGCGGTCTGCGTCGGGACGGGCGGTCCCCCGAGGAGACGGGGGAGCGGCCCGAACCCGTCGTGACCGACCCGTACCGGTGGCCCCGGCCCGACCGGGAGTTCACCGTCGCCGCCGACGACGGCCTGCCGCTGTCGGTGGAGGAGACCGATCCGGCCGATGGTGGCGACCCCGACCTGACCGTGGTCCTCGTGCACGGGTACACGGTGGACCGCCGGTGCTGGTACTTCCAGCGCCGGACGTTGGCCGAGCTGGGCCGGCGTCCCGGTGAACCCCGGGTGCGGGTGGTGGCCTACGACCAGCGCAGCCACGGCCGCTCCGGCCGCGGCCCCCGGGAGAGCTGCACCCTGGACCAACTGGGCCGGGACCTGGACGCGGTGCTGCGGGTCGTGGCGCCCACCGGTCCCGTGGTGCTGGTCGGTCACTCCATGGGTGGGATGACGATCATGGCGCTGGCCGAGCAGCACCCGGAGCTGTTCCTGGAACGGGTGGTGGGCGTGGCCCTGATCGGCACCTCGGCCGGGGAACTCGGTCGTCAGGGGCTGCCCCGCCCGGTGCTGTCCCGGTACAACCCGGTCACCCTGGGACTGGGCCGGCTCGCCGGCTGGCAGCCGGACCTGGTGGAACGCACCCGCAGGGTGGGCAACAACCTCACCTGGGGCCTGGTGCGGGCGTTGGCCTTCGGCAGCCGGCAGGTGGACCCGCACCTGGTCGAGCTGGTGCACCGGATGATCGCCGAGACCCCGGTCACGGTGATCACCCACTTCCTGGAGACCCTGGGCACGCACAACCGGTACGCCGCGCTGGCCGCCCTGCGGCAGTGCCAGGTGCTGGTGCTGAGCGGCGACGCGGACCGACTGACCCCGTTCTCGCACTCGACGGTGATCGCGGAGGCGTTGCCCGACGCCGAACTGGTGCGGGTGCCCGGTGCGGGACACATGGTGATGTTGGAGCGGCCGGAGCTGGTCGACCGGGAACTGGTGGACCTGCTGCGGCGGTGCCACGACTCGGGTGCCGCCGGGGAGTGGGTGGGGAAGGAAGCATGAACGCGCGGGCGCAGATGCTGATCGAGCTTCCGGAGGAGAAGGACACCGTCGAGCTGGGGCGGCGGCTGGGCGAGCTGCTGCGGGCCGGGGACCTGGTGCTGCTCTCCGGCCCTCTCGGGGCGGGCAAGACGGTGCTGGTGCGAGGGGTGGCCGCCGGGCTCGGTGTGGCGGGGCAGGTGCACTCCCCGACGTTCGTCATCGCCCGGGTGCACCGGCCCGGTCCGCAGGGGCGTGGGGTGCCGCTGGTGCACGTGGACGCCTACCGGCTGTCCGGTCTCGACGAGCTCGACGACCTGGACCTAGACACCGACCTGCTGGACGCCGCGGTGGTCGTCGAGTGGGGGGAGGGTGTCGCGGAGCGACTGTCCGAGGACGACCACCTGCTGATCCGTCTGGAGCGCCGCGAGGACGACACCCGCAGCGCCGTGCTGGAGCCCTACGGGGCCGACTGGGCCGAGCGGGCGCGGCGCCTGGTCGGGTCCTAGGGGTAGCCCGCGGAACACGCGTCCCCACCGGCCGGGTGGCCCGTGGTACCGCCGCACGTCGGCGGGACCGGGCCGCGTAGCCTTGTCCGACGTGCTCGTGCTGGCCATCGACACTGCCACCCCCGCCGTGACCACCGGGTTGGTCAGGGTGGACGACGACACGGCCACGGTGCTCGCGCAGCGGGTCACCGTGGACGCCCGGGCGCACGGCGAGCTGCTCACCCCGCAGATCCGGGCGGCGGTGGCCGACGCCGGGGTCGAGCTGGACGCGGTCGACGCCGTGGTGTGCGGGGCCGGGCCCGGTCCGTTCACCGGGCTGCGGGTGGGCATGGTCACTGCCGCCGCCCTGGGGCACGCGCTGGACCGGCCGGTGTACCCGGTGTGCTCGCTGGACGCCGTGGCCGCCGAGGCCCTCGCCGCCCTCGACTCCGACACGGACGGGGCCGGTCGGGACGCCGTCTCGCTGCTGGTGGTGACGGACGCGCGGCGTCGCGAGGTCTACTGGGCCGGCTACGACGCCACGGGCCGACGCCGGGAGGGCCCGTACGTGCAGCGCCCGGCCGATCTCGCCGCACGGCTGCCCGAGCTCGGGGTGCGCCGTGCCGCGGGCCAGGGCGTCGAGTTGTACGCCGACGTGCTCGGCCTGGAGATGCTCGAGCCACGTTTCCCGTCGCCGTGGGGGTTGGCCGCGGCGGCGGCCCCCGCGCTGCGCGCCGGGGCCGAGCCGGCCCCGCTCACTCCGCTCTACCTGCGTCGACCGGACGCGGTGGAGCCCGGAGCGCGTAAGCGGGTGAGCCAGCGGTGAGCGCCCGGGCGGAGGCGGAGCGGTCGTTCGTGCTGGCCCGGTTGCGCCGGGAGGACCTGGCGCGGTGCGCCGAGCTGGAGCGGGTGTTGTTCCCCGGTGACGACCCCTGGCGGGAGTCGGTGTTCCACTCCGAGCTGGACCAGGGGCACTACTACCTGGGCGCCTACCTGCCCGCGGAGCCGTCCGGCGAGGTGCCGTCGGGTGCGCTGGTCCGGGAGGGACCGCACCCGGGTGGCCGTCTCGTCGGGTACGCGGGGCTGGCGGTGATCGGCCGGCCCCCGGTGGCTGAGGCGAGTGTGCAGACCATCGCCGTGGACCCGGAGTGGCAGGGCCGTGGGGTGGGGCGGGCGCTGTTGCGCGCGTTGCTGGACCGGGCGGACGCCTTCGAGGCCGTCACGTTCCTGGAGGTGCGCACGGACAACGAGCCGGCGCTGGCGCTGTACCGGGGCCACGGCTTCGAGATCGTGGGGCTGCGGCGGGGCTACTACCAGCCGTCGGGCGCCGACGCCTACACCATGCGGCGGCCGCGGGTCACCGTGCAGGGAGGGGAGACCGGATGAGTGCCTTGGGCGCAGCGATCGTGCTCGGCATCGAGACCTCGTGCGACGAGACCGGGGTCGGTGTGGTGCGGCGTCATGCCGACGGTCGGGTCGAGCTGCTCGCCGACGAGGTGGCCTCCAGCGTCGAGGAACACGCCCGTTTCGGCGGGGTGGTGCCGGAGGTGGCCAGCCGGGCCCATCTGGAGGCGATGGTGCCGACGGTGCGACGGGCCCTGGAGGTGGCCGGGGTGTGCCCCGGTGACGTGGACGCGGTGGCGGTGACCGCCGGCCCCGGCCTGGCCGGTGCCCTGCTGGTCGGGTTGGCCGCGGCCAAGGCGTACGCCACGGCCTGGGACGTGCCGCTGTACGGGGTGAACCACCTGTCCGCGCACGTCGCGGTGGACACGTTGGAGCACGGGCCGCTGCCTCCGGCGCTGGCGTTGCTGGTCTCCGGCGGGCACTCCAACCTGCTGGACGTTCCCGACCTGGCCGGGCCGATCACCTCGCTGGGGGCCACGGTGGACGACGCCGCGGGGGAGGCGTTCGACAAGGTGGCCCGGTTGCTGGGCCTGCCCTTCCCCGGTGGCCCGCACATCGACCGGGTGGCGCGGGAGGGCGACCCGGACGCGATCGCGTTCCCGCGCGGGATGACGGGGCCCCGGGACCCGGTGTACGACTTCTCGTTCTCGGGCCTGAAGACCGCGGTGGCCCGGTGGGTCGAGGCGGCCGAGCGGGAGGGACGCCCGATCCCGGTGGCCGACGTGGCGGCCTCGTTCCAGGAGGCGGTGGTGGACGTGCTCACCGCCAAGGCGGTCCGGGCGGCTACCGACCGCGGGGTGGACCACCTGGTCATCGGTGGTGGGGTGGCGGCGAACTCGCGGTTGCGGGCCCTGGCCGAGCAGCGCTGTGCCGCCGCGGGCATCCGGCTGCGGGTGCCGCGCCCCCGGCTGTGCACGGACAACGGGGCCATGGTGGCCGCACTGGGTGCGCACCTGCTGGCCGCCGGGGTGCCGTCCTCGGCCCCGGACATCCCGGCCGACCCGGGCCTGTCCGTCGCGGAGGTCCTGGTGGGGTGACCGGAGCGGTCTGCTCCGGTCGGGTGACCACGGTGGGTCCGGCGGGGTGGTGCCGCCGAACGGTGCAGCCCGTGGGTGGGGACACGTGCCGCACGGGGACACCCCGTGGTCGTGCACGGTGTCGGTGCGGGGTGGACGACCAGGTGTGATCCCGTGCGCCGGGCCGGTTCGGGTGGTGTCCGTGTGGGGGAGGGCGGAGTCCGGTCGCCGGGGGGACGGACACGGTGTGGCGCGGTGGGGAGAACCGCTGGCGTAGGCCGGTCGGGGTGTGGTGTTTCGCCCCGTCGGGTGGCGGACACCTGCCGGGGGTTCGTTGAGTCGTTGGCACTCTCATGGGTAGAGTGCTAGTTGCACGGCGCCGGCCTGCCCCGGCACCCGCGACGGCGGGGTGGCAGGAGCCGTCGGTACCTGCCAATGCTTTCTGTGAGGACCCGTGGAGGTCACACCGTGACGAGTGTGGACGTCAAGGTGAACATCAAGCCGCTCGAGGACAAGATCCTCGTGCAGGCCAGTGAGGCCGAGACGACGACGGCGTCCGGCATCGTCATCCCCGACACCGCGAAGGAGAAGCCGCAGGAGGGCACCGTTCTCGCCGTGGGCCCGGGTCGGGTCGACGACAAGGGCAACCGGATCCCGCTGGACGTCAAGGTCGGCGACACCGTCATCTTCTCCAAGTACGGCGGCACCGAGGTCAAGTACAACGGCGAGGAGTACCTGATCCTGTCGGCCCGCGACGTGCTGGCTGTCATCGAGAAGTGACCTGCCGTTGACGCACGGCTGATCACGAGACCGCCCCGGCGGCCCCGACTCCTCCGGGGCCTTCGGGGCGGTTTCACGTGGCGGCTGTGGCGTCGCGGAGCGAACGAGGAAGGCAGAACATGCCCAAGCAGATCAGCTTCGACGAGGAGGCGCGCCGGGCACTCGAGCGCGGCGTGAACCAGCTCGCCGACGCGGTCAAGGTCACCCTCGGCCCGCGTGGCCGGCACGTCGTGCTGGACAAGAAGTTCGGCGGCCCGACGGTGACCAACGACGGTGTCACCATCGCTCGCGAGATCGAGCTGGCCGACCCCTACGAGGACCTCGGGGCCCAGCTGGCCAAGAACGTGGCCACCAAGACCAACGACGTGGCCGGTGACGGCACCACCACCGCGACGGTGCTGGCCCAGGCCATGGTCCGGGAGGGCCTGCGTGCCGTGGCCGCCGGCGCCAACCCGATGGCCGTCGGCAAGGGCATCCAGCTCGCCGCGGACGCCGTGGTGGAGACGCTCAAGGCCAAGGCCACCCCGGTCAAGGGGCGGGACAACGTGGCCCAGGTCGGGACCGTGTCCTCGCGGGACGCCACGATCGGCGCCCTGCTGGGTGAGGCCATCGAGAAGGTGGGCGAGGACGGTGTGATCACCGTCGAGGAGGCGTCCACCCTCACCACCGAGCTGCAGATCACCGAGGGTGTGCAGTTCGACAAGGGCTTCATCTCGCCCTACTTCATGACCGACCCGGACTCGGCCGAGGCCGTGCTGGAGGACGCCTTCGTCCTGCTGCACCGGGAGAAGATCTCGGCGCTGGCCGACCTGCTGCCGATCCTGGAGAAGGTCGCCCAGGCCGGCAAGCCGCTGCTGATCATCGCCGAGGACGTCGAGGGCGAGGCGCTGTCCACCCTGGTCGTCAACGCGATGCGCAAGACCCTGAAGGTCTGCGCGGTCAAGTCGCCGTACTTCGGCGACCGCCGCAAGGCCTTCATGGACGACCTGGCGATCGTCACCGGCGGTCAGGTCGTGTCCAGTGAGCTCGGCATGAAGCTGTCCGAGGTCGACCTGTCCGTGCTCGGTCGGGCGCGTCGGGTCGTGGTGACCAAGGAGGAGACCACGATCGTCGACGGCGCCGGTGACCGCGCGGCGGTGGAGGCGCGGGCCGAGCAGCTGCGTCGCGAGATCGAGACCACCGACTCCGACTGGGACCGGGAGAAGCTGCAGGAGCGGCTGGCCAAGCTGGCCGGCGGTGTCGCGGTGATCCGGGTCGGTGCCGCCACCGAGACCGAGATGAAGGAGCGCAAGCACCGCATCGAGGACGCGGTGGCCGCCACCAAGGCCGCGGTCGAGGAGGGCATCGTGCCCGGTGGTGGCTCCGCCCTGGTGCACGCCGCCAAGGCGCTCGACGACAACCTCGGTCTGGGCGGGGACGAGGCGATCGGTGTCCGCGTGGTCCGCGAGGCGCTGAACGCGCCGCTGTTCTGGATCGCCGCCAACGCCGGCCAGGAGGGCGCGGTCGTGGTGGCCAAGGTCCGTGAGCAGGAGTGGGGCCACGGCTACGACGCCGCCACCCTGGCCTACCGCGACCTGGTCGAGGCCGGCATCGTGGACCCGGTGAAGGTGACCCGCTCCGCGGTGGCCAACGCCGCCTCCATCGCCCGCATGGTGCTCACCACCGAGAGCGCCGTCGTGGAGAAGAAGGAGGAGGAGCCCGCCGCGGCCGGCCACGGTCACGGCCACGGTCACGGCCACCGGCACGGTCCGGGCTTCTGAGGCCCGTCGTGGTCTGAGCGTTCACGCCGAGAGGGGCCGACCCCGATGCGGGGTCGGCCCCTCTCGCATGTCCGCCTTGCCTGTCGCGGTGGCTCGCCCCCACGAGCTGGCGACGGATGCTCCACGGTGCCGTCCGGGTCCGTGCGCTCGACCGGCTGCGGATCTCCCGGTCACTTGAGCGCCAGCTGTTGTTGCCGCTTCCGGGCCTTGATGATCATGTCGCGTTCGGACTCGGAGAGCCCGCCCCAGATCCCGTAGGGCTCCTGCACGGTCAGCGCGTGCCTACGGCACTGTTCGAGAACCGGGCAGCGCTGGCAGATGGCCTTGGCCCGGGCCTCCCGCCGTGCTCTGGCCGGTCCCCGCTCGCCGTCGGGATGGAAGAAGAACGCGCTGTCCATACCGCGGCAGGCGCCGCGGAGCTGCCAGTCCCAAAGGTCTGCGTTTGGCCCCGGGAGTCGACGAGTGTCAGCCACCGCGACCACCTCCTCACCGCGTTGGGTGCCCCACCTGTTGGTGCGCCGTGCGACTTGATTGACACCGTAGAACCGAGTCAAACCTTGTTCAAGGCTTATCGCTTCACAAGTTGTTCAAGAACCCCTACGTGTGGTACGAGAGAGCACCGTGTGGCGAACGGGATCGCCTACTTGCGGGGTTGCCGGGCGCGGCGGGTACCCCCAACATGGCGACGTGATGACGCAGCGGGACCAGGGCCACGCAGCCGAGGCAGCGGGTCGTGCCGACGTGCCCCCGGGGGAAACCCCCGACGGGCAGGGGGACACCGACCCATCGCATAGTTCGGCCAGCTCGTACAGCCCGTCCGATCCGTCCGAACCCCGGTTGACCGTGGCCGCGGTGGCCCGGCGACTCGGGGTGGCCCCCGCCACCCTGCGGACCTGGGATCGCCGCTACGGACTCGGACCCAGCGATCACACCAGCGGCAAGCACCGCAGATACGGGCCTCGGGACGTGGCCAGACTGGAACTCATGCAACGGGCTCTGCTTCGCGGAGCCTCACCGGCAGAGGCCGCCCGGTATGCCCTTACCGCCCCCCTTCCCTCCCTGCGATCCGGCACGGGTGCACGTCCGTCGGGCTCCGAGGAGCACCAGGAGCACCAGGGGGATACCCACACCGAGCCCGACGAACCGTTGCTGCTCGCGGGCACCGTCGAGTCCGGGGAGAGCGGCACGGGTGGCGGTGGGCGCGTGCTGCGGCTGCCGGGGAGCAGCCGCCGCGCCAGAGGGCTCGGGCGGGCTGCACTGGCCATGGACGCCGCGGCAGCTCTCCAACTGTTGAACGAGTCCATCACCGAGGAGGGCGTCGTCGCGACCTGGGACGGCGTGATCCGTCCGGTGCTGTGCGCCGTCGCGGAGCGCTGGGAGCACTCCGGCGTCTACGTCGAGGTCGAGCACATGCTGACCGAGTGCGTGACCGCCGCGCTGGCCCAGGTGCTGGCCACGGCGCCGCCTCCACTCACCGCCCGCCCCGTGCTGCTGGCCGGCGTCCCCGACGAGCAGCACGCGCTCCCGTTGCGGGCGCTGAACGCGGCGCTGGCGCAGCGAGGAGTCGGTACCCGGCTCCTGGGTACCGGCCTGCCGGCGGAGGCCCTGGCCGCCGCGGTGCGCCGTGTCGCGCCGTCCGCGATCTTCCTCTGGGCGCACCTGCCGCGGCACGCCGATCCCGAGCTGATCAACGGGTTGCCCCGGATGCGACAGCGGATGCGCATCTTCGCCGGGGGGCCGGGCTGGGATCCCGTTCTGTTGCCGCTCCAGGTGGAACTGCTCCACGGGCTCGGCTCGGCCGTCGACCGCATCGAGCAGGTCGTGCTCGGCCCGGAGCGGGCCGTCCGGGCGACACGGCGGGCTCGACCGTCCGCTCCGCTCGAAGGGGCCGACGAGTCGCCTCCCGCCGAGGAACGGGAAGGCACCGGGGAGGAGCTCTCGCAGGAGCCGGACCGTTCCCGGCAGGCGGGCAGCCGATGAGCGCGTCCGGCCAGGCGGACTCCGGGTCCGAGGTCGTTGCAGCGCGCCTGGCCGCCTTCGGTGAGACCCCGGAGCGTCCGGTGCACGCCGCGGCGTGCAGCACGGATCCGGTGGCGCGGTGGCTCGCCGCGGTCGCGTTGGGCGGCCGTGGGCACTACGCCGCCGCGGCCACGGTGCTGGAGGGGCTGGTGGGTGAGGCGGACCCGGTGCTGGCCTCGCTCGCGGCCAGCACGCTCGCCTCGCACCGGCGGCAGCTCGGCGGGCACGCGGCGGCCCGGGCGTGGGACGCCCGGGCCCTGCGGTTGGTCACCGGCCCGACGGTTTCCGAGGGGCGCACCCGGCTGGGACGGCCCGATCCGGACGGGATGGACGTGACCGGTGCCCGGGTGGACGCACTGCTCGGGTTGGCCGCCGACGCCATCGGCCTGGGGCGGGTGGACGAGGCCCGGAGGCTGCATGCCGTGGCCGTCGACACCGCCGTGGCCGCGGAGGCGGGCTGGCGCTCCGAGGTGCGCCTGGCGTGGGTGGCCGCGGAGGTCGCGCTCGCCGCGGACGATCCGGGCACGGCCGTCCGGCACGCCGAGCGGGCCCTGGAACGTACCGATCGGTCGGTTTCGGTCCGGCATCGGGTCAAGTCCGCCATGGTGCTGGGGGCCGCCCTGGCCACGGCGGGCGACCCGGCCGCGGAGGCGGTACTCGAACAGGCCGTGGACCTGGCCGACCGGCACCGGTTGGTACCCCTGTTCTGGCCAGCGGCTTTGCTGCTGGACCAACTGCGTGGCGGAGCCTCGCCACTGGCCCGGAGGGCCCGGAAGGCCCTGGACGACGTTCTGCTCCGGGCTGATCCGGTTGCGCGGGAGCTGGCCGTGGCGTCACCGTGGATACCCACGGAGTGCTCCGTTCCGGCGATCAACCCCACGGCGGCAGACGGGCAGATTCTTGACGGATAAAGCACCAGATCGTGTCAAGGTTGGGCCCCGAGCGTCCGATAGGGGAGGAGGAACGTCACTCGGCTGCAGGAAGGAGTCCTCGTGACGACGGTCCTGATCTGCGATGACCGGCGCAGCGTCCGGGAGGGTCTCACCCGCGTCATGTCCGCGGTGCCAGGTGTGAGCAGGATCGACTGCGTCGCGCACGGTGACGAGTTGCTGGCGCGGTACTCCCGCCAGCCGGTCGACGTGGTCCTGGTGGGCACCCAGCGTGCCGTGCCGACCGGGGTGGAAGCGACCCGGCGGTTGGTTTCCGCACACCCCCAAGCCAACGTGATCGTGTTCGGTGCACCCGACGACGCGGGCAGCATCGCGGCCGCCATCGCCGGTGGCGCGCGTGGCTACCTGCGGTGGGACGCCTCGCGTCCTGAGCTGGTCGCCGCCCTGGCGCACACCCTGGCCAGCACCTCCGTCCCTGCTCCTCGGCAGCCGTCCGACCCGGGCGTCCAGCTCACCGAGCGGGAGCTGCAGGTCCTGCGTGGGATGAGCCAGGGCAAGAGCAACGGCCAGATCGGTCGGGAGCTCTACCTGTCGGAGGACACGGTCAAGACGCACGCCCGTCGCCTGTTCCGCAAGCTCGGGGTGCGGGACCGCGCGCAGGCTGTGGCGCACGGTTTCCGGCGCGGGCTCGTCTCCTGAGCGACCCGCCCCCGCCGTCCCGACGGGCTGTGCGCTGCACCTCGTACGGGGCCGGACGCGCACCGGCGTACGCCGGTGAACGTCCGGCCACGCTCCGCCTCGTCCACCACCGGGAACCTTCCCGGCCGGTGGGAACCGCGCCGCTGTACGGCGACACGGAAACGACGTCGGTCACCTGGCCGTCCGGCTGCGTGTCACGGCACGGGCCGTCCTCGCCGGGCCGTGTCGCGGTGCCGGGCCGGGCGGACACGAGGGCGGAGCCACCGTCGGTGGGGGAAGGCCCGGCCGTGCCGGGCGACCGTGCCCCGGTGTTCGTGGCGAGCTCGGGGCTGCTCGCCGCAGCGCCGGGTGGTGGTCGTGCCATGTGCCCGGTTCCGGTGCAGGTTCGACGGCAGACGTCGCGTCGGTCTCACTTCGTCGCGGCGTCCGGGAACTGCCCGGTGCGGTGTCGCCGTGCCCGCCGGGTGGTACGCGTCCGATGCCGTCGGTCGGGCGACCGGTCGTGCCCGGGCATCCGTTGGTGAGCGTTTCGTTGCACAGAGTGGATGGAGGTCGGTGCCCCCGATCCATTGACGCGACCTTGACCGGTACGGTGAGACCGATGGGTTCGTCACGTTCCCGCACCCTCCGCGTACGGGGCGGAGTCGCAGTTCCGATCCGGCGGCGGGGTGGGTGGGAGGACACGGCACGGTGTGCTGTGGTGTGATGACCCGTCAACTCTGGTCCGCCTACGCGTAACACCGGGGCTGCTTTCTGCGATGACCAACACGGGGGACGGGTTCGATGCCGTCGTCGGTGCCGCCGTCGAAGGCGATCGTCAGGCGGTCGAACGACTGCTGACGATGATCCGTCCCCTTGTGGTGCGATACTGCCGCGCCAGGGTCGGAAGGCAGGAACGCTCGTTCGCTTCGGCGGACGACGTCGCCCAGGAGGTGTGTCTCGCCGTGCTCACAGCACTGCCGAGCTACCGGGACCAGGGGCGACCGTTCCTGGCTTTCGTCTACGGCATCGCGGCGCACAAGGTGGCGGACGCGCATCGTTCGGCGGCTCGTAACCGGTCCGAGCCGGTGCCCGAGGTGCCGGATGCTCCGGAGACGGACGCAGGGCCGGAACAGCGTGCCATGCACGGTGAACTCTCCGACCGGATGGCTCACCTTCTGCGTGTTCTTCCGCCGAAACAGCGGGAGATCCTGCTGCTCCGGGTGGTCATGGGGCTGTCCGCGGAGGAGACGGCCGAGGCGGTCGGGTCGACCCCCGGGGCCGTGCGTGTGGCTCAGCACCGGGCCCTTGCCCGGCTCCGCAAGACGCTGGCCGCGGAGGAGGTGGTCTGAGTGGCCGAGCGGCACGACGAGGAAGACGTGGAACGCCGTGACAAGCGAGATGCCGCACTGACCGCGGAGGACCGGCTGTCCGTCGAGGGTGGTGTCGACAGCGCCGAGTCGGCCGAGCCCGTGGACCTGGCGGCGGTCCGATCGGACGATCTCCTGCTCGACGCCCTGGGTGGGCCCGACCCCAGCGTCTCCGAGTCCGGATCGGACGAGGAGCTGCGTGCCCTGCTCCTGGCGTGGCGTCGGGACGTGGACTCCGAGCCGTTCGGCGAGCTGGTCGACACCGACACCGCGTTGCACGTCATCGCCGCGGCGAAGGCTCCGAGGCGACGTCACCCCCGGTTCTTCGTGCCGTTGGCCACGGCCGCCGCGGTGCTGGCGATCGCGTTCACCGGTGTCGGGCTTGCTGCACGGCAGGCCGAGCCGGGGGACGCCCTGTGGGGGCTGAGCCGGGTGCTCTACTCCGAGCACGCCCGCTCGGTCGAGGCCGCCGCCTCGGTCCGGGCGGAGCTGAGCACCGCCGAGAACGCCATCACCGAGGGCCGGATCGCCGAGGCACGGGCCGCCCTGACCCGGGCCGAGGCCGCACTGGCCGAGGTCGCGGCCGAGGACGGGCAGGCCGATCTAGCCGCCCGGCACGAGTCGTTGATGGACGAGCTGGCCACCAGCGAGCCGCCGACGTCCGACACGCGGACCGACGACCCGACCTCCAGCGCGGTTCTGGCGCCCCCGTCCGGGAGCTCGTCGACGAGCCCGAGCACGCCGAGCACCCGCCCGTCGACCACCCCCGTCAGCCCGCCGGTCTCGTCCAGCCCCGAGCCCACCAGCACCCCGCCCAGCTGGCCGTCCAGCACCCCGGAGTGGCCCAGCAGCGGCTGGGAGGGACCCCGGAGCGGGGAGGGAACCAGCGGTAACGAGCAGGGCGGTAGCGGGACGAACTGACCCGAACCCGGAGCGGGACGAGTCCCGCCGTGACACGGCCGGCAGCCGCTGACCGGGCCGCGAGGGCCCGGTCAGCGGCTGCTTTCGGTTGCGGTCACCCCGTCGGTGAAGCCCCGGCAGTACTCCCAGCTCACGTACGTCGCCGGATCGGGGTCGTAGGCCGGTTCGTGGGGACGCATCCGGCCGTCGACGAGCAACTGCTGCAGGCTGGCGCGCAGCAGCTCCCAGTCGTGGTAGTGGGGTTCTCCGCAGTCGTGGCAGTCCACCACGATCCCGCGGATGCCACGTGGCTCCAGCAGGGCCTGGTACACCGAGAGATCGGCCAGGTCGGACATCAGCTCCGCGACTTCGGTCTCGCTGAGCGGCCGGGCAGGTTCCTCGTCCGGCTCGCCCAGCGCGCGGGCCGGGTCGTCCGGGTCTCCCGCGAAGGGGTCTGGAGGCAACGCGTCATGCGGCACGGCAACGCACCGTACCGGGCGGGTCGGGCCCCGCGCCGGGGTGGCCACGCACGAGGGCGACCCGGTTGTGGATCTTCGGCTGGCCGGACCCCGGTGACCTGGGGCGGTGTCCCCGGCCGTTGCCGCCTCGGCCCGAGGAGCGGGGCGGCGCGTCCTTTAGCATGGATACATCTGTCCCGCCAGGAGCCGTTCCGGTGCATGTACCCGGCCACCTCGGCTCACGGCCCGACCCCGATCCGGCGCGACCGGCGCCCCAGGAAGGTCAGCCACCCGTCATGACCAGCGAGCTCAACGCCACCGGCCTGCCGACGAAGTTCGCCATGCTCGGACTCACCTTCGACGACGTGCTCCTGCTGCCTGCCGAGTCCGACGTCATCCCCAGCGAGGTGGACACCACCAGCCGGCTGTCCCGCAACATCACCCTGCGTGTCCCGCTGGTGTCGTCCGCGATGGACACCGTGACCGAGGCCCGGATGGCCATCGCGATGGCGCGTCTGGGCGGTATGGGCGTGTTGCACCGCAACCTGTCGATCGAGGACCAGGCGGCCCAGGTCGAGGTGGTGAAGCGGTCCGAGGCGGGCATGGTGACCGACCCGGTCACCTGTTCCCCCGACGACACCCTGGCCGAGGTGGACGCGCTCTGCGCCCGCTACCGCATCTCCGGTGTTCCGGTCACCGACGCCGACGGCACCCTGGTCGGCATCATCACCAACCGCGACATGCGGTTCGAGGTGGACCACAGCAGGCCGGTCCGCGAGGTCATGACCAAGATGCCGCTGATCACCGCCCAGGTCGGTGTCACGGCCGAGGCCGCGCTGAACCTGCTGCGCCGGCACAAGGTGGAGAAGCTGCCGATCGTCGACGGTGCGGGCAAGCTGCGCGGCCTGATCACGGTCAAGGACTTCGTCAAGACCGAGCAGTACCCCAACGCGACCAAGGACCCCGACGGCCGGCTGCTGGTCGGCGCGGCGGTCGGTGTGGGTGCGGACGCCTACCAGCGGGCGATGACCCTGGTCGACGCCGGGGTGGACGTGCTGGTGGTGGACACCGCGCACGGGCACCAGCGCAACGTGCTGGACATGGTGTCCAAGCTGAAGAAGGAGCTGGGCGACTCGGTGGACGTGGTCGGCGGCAACGTCGCCACCCGGGCCGGGGCGCAGGCCCTCGTCGAGGCCGGTGCCGACGGGGTGAAGGTGGGGGTCGGGCCGGGCTCGATCTGCACCACCCGGGTGGTCGCCGGTGTGGGCGTACCCCAGGTCACCGCCATCTACGAGGCCGCGCAGGTCTGCCAGGAGGCCGGGGTGCCGGTGATCGGTGACGGCGGCATCCAGTACTCCGGGGACATCGCCAAGGCGATCGCCGCGGGTGCCAGCACCGTCATGCTGGGCAGCCTGCTCGCAGGTACCGCCGAGGCGCCGGGCGAACTGATCCTGGTCAACGGCAAGCAGTACAAGACCTACCGTGGCATGGGCTCCCTGGGCGCCATGCAGTCCCGCGGCCAGGCCAGGTCCTACTCCAAGGACCGGTACTTCCAGGACGACGTACTCAGCGAGGACAAGCTGGTCCCTGAGGGCGTCGAGGGCCGGGTGCCCTTCCGCGGGCCGTTGGCCCAGGTGGTGCACCAGCTGGTGGGCGGGCTGCGGGCCGCGATGGGCTACACCGGCTCGGCGACCATCGAGGACCTGCAGCGGGCTTCCCTGGTGCGGATCACGGCGGCAGGGTTGAAGGAGAGCCACCCGCACGACATCACGATGACCGTCGAGGCCCCCAACTACACGACACGGCGAGCATGAGCTGACAATGGTCGGCTGGTGGCGTGCGGCGGCGTGCCCCACGTGGGCGGCCGCCGCGTGCCGTGGCAGTGCACGGATCACCCCCGGTGGGTGACGTCGAGGAAGGGGAGACGTGCGGGACCTGGTCGAGATCGGTATGGGGCGCACCGCTCTGCGGGCGTTCGACCTGGACGACGTCGAGATCGTGCCGTCGCGGCGTACGCGGTCGTCCAAGGATGTCTCCCTGGCCTGGCAGATCGACGCCTATCGCTTCGAGATCCCGTTGATCACGCACCCGACGGACGCGATCGTGTCGCCGGCCACCGCGGTGCGTGTCGGCGAGCTGGGCGGCCTGGGCGTGCTCAACGCCGAGGGTCTGTGGGCCCGGCACGCCGATGTGGAGGAGGCGTTGTTCCAGGTCATCCGAGCGGCCGAGGACGAGGACGACCCGGACGCCCCCGTGCGTGTGCTGCAGGAGCTGCACTCCGCCCCGATCCGCATCGACCTGCTCACCGAGGCGATCAGGCAGATCCGGGAGTCCGGGGTGACGGTGGCGGCACGGGTGAGCCCGCAGCACGCCGAGGAACTGACCCCGGACCTGCTGGCCGCCGGGGTGGAGATCCTGGTGGTGCAGGGGACGATCATCTCCGCCGAGCACGTGGCCCGGAACGGGGAGCCGCTGAACCTCAAGCGGTTCATCGCGGAACTGGACGTGCCGGTGATCGCCGGTGGGGTCGGGGACTACCGCACCGCCATGCACCTGATGCGCACCGGCGCGGCCGGGGTGATCGTCGGCTACGGCGAGTCCCGGGCCACCACCACCGACCAGGTGCTGGGCATCGGTGTGCCCATGGCCACGGCGATCGCGGACGCCGCCGCGGCGCGCCGGGACTACCTGGACGAGACCGGTGGTCGGTACGTGCACGTGATCGCGGACGGCGGGCTGTCCCGCTCCGGGGACATCGCCAAGGCCATCGCCTGTGGTGCCGACGCGGTGATGCTGGGCGAGGCACTCGCCGACGCCGAGGAGTCGCCCGGTCAGGGTTACTACTGGACCTCCGCGGCCGCGCACCCGTCGTTGCCGCGCAGCGAGGTCTTCGGGTTCGTCGGTTCGGGCCACGACCTGGAGACCGTGCTGTTCGGGCCGTCGTCCGACCCCAGCGGCAGGGTGAACCTGTTCGGCGCGCTGCGTCGGGCGATGGCCAAGACCGGCTACTCCGACCTGAAGGAGTTCCAGAAGGTCGGTCTGGTCGTGCGTCGCTGACCTGACCACACACCACCGCCGCCCGGTGGCGAGCGATCGGCTCCGTCACCGGGCGGCGGTGTGTCCGGCGGGTGTTCCGATCCGTTGGTCGTCACGGGGATCTAGGCGGAACGCCTCCGTTCCCCTAACCTGCTGGGCCATGACCCAACTCACGAGTAACAAAGGGGCGGACGGCGCTCCCGACTACGACGTGGTGGTGGTCGGTTCCGGATTCGGCGGGAGCGTGGCCGCTCTACGACTCACCGAGAAGGGTTATCGGGTCGCGGTGATCGAGGCGGGCCGCCGGTTCGCCGACCACGAGTTCCCCAAGACCTCATGGGACCTGCGGCGTTTCCTGTGGGCGCCCAAGCTCGGCTGCTACGGGATCCAGCGCATCCACCTGCTGCGCAACGTGCTCATCCTGGCCGGCAGCGGGGTCGGCGGAGGCTCCCTGGTGTACGCCAACACCCTCTACCGGCCGCCCAAACCGTTCTACACCGACCGCCAGTGGGCGCACATCACCGACTGGGAGGCCGAACTCGCCCCCTACTACGACCGGGCCGGCCGGATGCTCGGCGTGGTCACCAACCCCACCACCACCCCGGCGGACCGGGTGATCCGGGACGTGGCCGAGGAGATGGGGGTGGGCCACACCTACCGCCCCACACCGGTCGGCGTGTACTTCGGTCGACCCGGCGAGCGGGTCGAGGACCCCTACTTCGGCGGTGCGGGTCCGGACCGGACCGGCTGCACCCAGTGCGGGGCCTGTATGACCGGTTGTCGGGTCGGGGCGAAGAACACCCTGGTGAAGAACTACCTGTACTTCGCCGAGCGGGCCGGAGCGACCGTGCTGCCGCTGACCACGGTCACCGCGCTGCGCCCCCGCCCGGACGGCAGCTGGGAGGTGCACACCGAACGGTCCGGGGCCTGGGTGCGCAAGCGACGCCGGGTGATCACCGCCGGTCAGGTGGTGCTCGCCGCGGGAGCCTGGGGCACGCAGAACCTGCTGCACCGGATGCGGGACTCCGGGATCCTGCCGAAGCTCTCCCCGAAGCTCGGGGAGCTGACCCGGACCAACTCCGAGGCCATCGTCGGGGCCAAGGCCGACCACATCCCCGCCGACGGTGACTTCACCCAGGGGGTGGCGATCACCTCCTCGTTCTACCCCGAGCCGCACACGCACATCGAACCCGTGCGCTACGGCAAGGGCAGCAACGCCATGGGCCTGCTGCAGACCGTCGCCACCCGTGGGGACTCGGCCAAACCGCGCTGGTACCAGTGGCTGGAGTTCATGCTCCGCCACCCGGTGCGCGGGATACGCGCCCTGTCGGTGCGGCACTGGAGCGAGCGGACCGTGATCCTGCTGGTGATGCAGAGCCTGGACAACTCCATCACCACCTTCCTCCGGCGGGGACTCTTCGGCCGGCGCAGGCTCACCTCCCGGCAGGGACACGGCGAACCCAATCCCACCTGGATCCCGGCCGGGTACGAGGCGTCGCAACGGGTGGCCCGTCGCATCGGCGGCCTGGCGGGCGGCTCGTGGAGCGAGATCTTCAACGTTCCGCTCACCGCGCACTTCATCGGTGGCTGTGTGATCGGCGAGGACGACCGACACGGGGTGATCGACCCGTACCACCGGGTGCACAACTACCCGACGCTGTCCGTCGTCGACGGTTCGGCGATCAGCGCGAACCTGGGAGTGAACCCGTCGCTCACCATCACCGCCCAGGCCGAGCGGGCGTTCGCCATGTGGCCGAACAAGGGAGAGGAGGACCCGCGGCCGGAACCCGGGCAGCCCTACCGGCCCGTCGAGGAGGTTCCGCCCCGCAACCAGGTCTGCCCGCTCCGCTGAGCCCGGCGCCTCGCCCGGCGCCGAGCGGCACCGGGCGGGGCCGGCAGGGCGGGCTCGGGCTCAGGCCGGCTGGGGCAGGTACGCGGCTTCCCAGACGTGTCCGTCGGGGTCCTGGAAGCTCCCCACGTACATGTCCCCCTCCGCGAAGGTCGGCCGCCACGGGCGGCCACCGGCGGCGAGGGCCCGGGACACGAGGTCGTCCACCTCCTGCCGGCTCTCCGCGGACAGGGTCAGGATGACCTCCTGGGCCCGGTGGGCGTCGCTGATCTCACCGTTGACGAAGTCCCGGAACCGGTCCTCGGACAGCAGCATCACGAAGATGTTGTCCTCGACGACCATGCACGCGGCCTGGTCGTCGGAGAACTGGGGTTCGAACCGGAAACCCAGCGCGGTGAAGAACGCGCGGGACCGCTCCAGGTCCTTGACCGGCAGGTTCGGGAAGAGCATGCGGCGCATGACGCCCTCCTTGTGATCGAGGTCGCGGCCGGCACGGGTCACCGATCACGGGCCGGCCGCCGACGTGCGGGTCACCGGCCGGACCGTCCGCCGGCCGGTGGCCGACGCTAGTCCCGGACACCGACGGAAACGGTGCGCTCACCCCCTGAAACGCCCCGAAAGGGGTGACCCGTGTCGGCGGTGTGCCGGTCACACCGGGATGCCGGTGAGGACCAGCACCCGCTCCTCGGTCAGGTCCGTCATCGCCGACCGCACTCCCTCCCGGCCGATGCCGGACCCCTTGGTCCCGCCGTAGGGCATCTGGTCGGCCCGGTAGGAGGGCACGTCACCCACGATCACCCCGCCGACCTCCAGCTCGGCCGCCGCGCGGAACGCCACACGCACGTCGTGCGTGAACACCCCGGCCTGCAAGCCGTAGGCGGAGTCGTTGACCTGGGCGAACGCCTCGTCGACCCCGTCGACCACCGACACCGCCAGGACCGGACCGAAGATCTCCTCGCACCACACCCGGGTGTCGGTGGGCACATCGGTGAGCACCGTCGGCGCGATCGTCGACCCGCGCCGGGTACCACCGGTCAGCACCGTGGCCCCCCGGCCGACCGCCTCCTCGATCCACTCCTCGACCCGCCGGGCCGCCGCCTCGTCCACCAGCGGCCCGACCTCCACCTCCGGGTCGTGCGGGTTGCCGGTGCGCAGCCCGCGCACCGCGGCGACCAGGCGGGGCACGAAGGAGTCCGCCACCGCCCGATCCACGATCACCCGCTGCACCGCGATGCACGACTGACCGGCCTGGTAGTTGGAGAAGGTGGCGATGCGCTGCGCGGCAAAGTCCAGGTCGGCATCCGTGTTCCAGTCCGCACACACCACGGCGGCGGCGTTGCCCCCCAGCTCCAGCACCACGTGCTTGCGCGGAGCGGCGTCGGCGATCGCCCAGCCGACCGGCCCGGAACCGGTGAACGACACCACGGGCAGCCGCTCGTCCCGTACCAGGGCCATCGTCCGCTCGTTGCCCTCGGGGGTGCCGGGCAGGGGCAGTACGGAGAACGCACCCTCCGGCAGATCGGTCTCGGCCAGCAGCTCACCGAGCAACAACGCCGAGAGCGGGGTGCGGGGCGCCGGCTTGAGCACGATCGGGGCACCCACGGCCAGGGCGGGGGCGACCTTGTGCGCGGCCAGGTTGAGCGGGAAGTTGAACGGGGTGATGCCCAGGACCGGCCCGCGGGGCACCCGGCGTACCAGGGCCATCCGCCCCTCCGCCGTCGGGTCGGTGTCCAGCCGCTGCAGGTCCCCGCCGAACCGGCGGGCCTCCTCGGCGGCGAAACGGAAGGTCGAGCAGGCCCGCCTGACCTCCGCCGTCGCCCAGCGCAGCGGCTTGCCGTTCTCCGCGGTGATCAGCTCGGCGATCTCGTCGACCCGCTCGGCCAGTCGGCGGGACACGTGGTCCAGGGCCGCGGCCCGGACGTGCGCGGGCAGCCGACGCAGCTCGCCGGCGACCGCGGCCGCCGCGGCGACCGCCCGTTCCACCTGGTCGGGGCCGGGCACGGCGACGGTGGCCACGTCGGTGCCGTCGTAGGGGTGGTGGACGACCAGCTCGTCCGAACCCTGCTCCGGCCGACCCGCGATCCAGCACGGACGCGGCTTGGTGTTCACGGCGTGCACGTCGATCCCGCTCATACCTCCACCGTATGCCCGACAGGGTGGCGGAGCATGATCGACCCGGCCGGGGCGGTCGGGGAGAACCGGCGTACGGGCGCCCGCCCCGCACCGCTCGGAGAGCGGGGAACGTCCGCTCGGCTAGGATGGGACCGGCTGACCGATGATGGTGGCTAGGGTTCCGCTCCCGGCGTGTTCCGGGAGGTCTGGTTCGAGCGCCACGGAAAGCCGGCGCGGTGCGTCGGCAGGCATCTCCGGGACAGAAGCCCAGGGAGGGACCGGTCGGCACACCCGCGTGTGCCGAGAAGGTCCCGATGCTCCGTCGAGACCTTCTCGTGCTCCAGCCCCTGGAATACGGAAGGTGATCCGATGACTGACCAGCGGCCAGTCCTGGTCGTCGACTTCGGAGCCCAGTACGCCCAGCTGATCGCCCGCCGGGTGCGCGAGGCCCAGGTGTACTCCGAGGTCGTTCCGCACACCATGAGCGTGGCCGAGCTGCTCGCGCGCAGGCCGGCGGCCGTCGTGCTGTCCGGTGGACCTTCCAGCGTCTACGAGGAGGGCGCGCCGAAGGTTGACCCGGCCCTGTTCGACGCCGGGGTTCCGGTGTTCGGCATCTGCTACGGGTTCCAGGCCATGGCGGAGGCCCTCGGCGGCACCGTCGAGCACACCGGCACCCGTGAGTTCGGCCGCACCGAGCTCGTGGTCACGGGCGAGGGGGGTGTGCTGCACGAGGCGCTGCCCGGGCAGCACCCGGTGTGGATGAGCCACGGTGACTGCGTCACCAAGGCACCCGAGGGCTTCACGGTCACCGCGACCACCCCGGGCGCTCCGGTCGCGGCCTTCGAGAACACCGAACGCAGGCTGGCCGGGGTGCAGTACCACCCGGAGGTCGCGCACACGCCGCACGGCCAGGAGGTGCTGCGCCGCTTCCTGCACGAGATCGCCGGAATCCGCCCGAACTGGACCACCGCGTCGATCGTCGACGAGGCGGTCGAGGCGATCCGGGAGCAGATCGGTGACGGGCGGGCGATCTGCGGTCTGTCCGGCGGGGTCGACTCCGCGGTGGCCGCTGCGCTGGTGCACCGTGCCATCGGGGACCGGTTGACCTGCGTGTTCGTCGACCACGGCCTGTTGCGGGCCGGGGAGCGTGCCCAGGTGGAGCGCGACTTCGTCGCCGCAACCGGGGTTCGCCTGGTCACGGTGGACGCCGCCGACCGGTTCCTCTCCGCCCTGGCCGGGGTCACCGACCCGGAGCAGAAGCGCAAGATCATCGGCCGGGAGTTCATCCGGGTCTTCGAACAGGCCGCCCGTGACCTGCAGGCCGAGGCCGGTGCGCACGGCGAGCACATCGACTTCCTGGTGCAGGGCACCCTCTACCCCGACGTGGTGGAGTCCGGGGGTGGTGCCGGCGCCGCCAACATCAAGAGCCACCACAACGTGGGCGGTCTGCCGGACGACCTGCAGTTCACGCTGGTGGAGCCGCTGCGGAGCCTGTTCAAGGACGAGGTGCGCCGGGTCGGCCTGGAGCTGGGGCTGCCCGAGACCATCGTGCACCGGCACCCGTTCCCCGGCCCCGGCCTGGCCATCCGGATCGTCGGGGAGGTCACGGCGGAACGGTTGGAGATCCTGCGCGCCGCCGACGCCATCGCCCGTGAGGAGCTGACCGCGGCCGGTCTGGACCGGGACATCTGGCAGTGCCCGGTGGTGCTGTTGGCCGAGGTGCGCAGCGTGGGTGTGCAGGGTGACTTCCGCACCTACGGCCACCCCGTGGTGCTCCGGCCCGTGTCCAGTGAGGACGCCATGACCGCCGACTGGTCGCGCCTGCCGTACGACGTGCTGGAGCGCATCTCGACCCGGATCACCAACGAGGTCCGGGAGGTCAACCGGGTGGTGCTGGACGTGACCAGCAAGCCGCCGGGCACCATCGAGTGGGAGTGATCCCTTCGGGGAAAGGCGACGAGGGACGGGCCCAAGTCCGTCCCTCGTCACACCTCAGTGGGTGGCAGGTCAGCTGCCCCTGCTCCGCAGGGAGGAGACCACCAGTACCACACCGACCAGGATCGCCACACCGGCCAGGAGCCATCGGGGATCCACCACGCTCACCAGTGCCCCGTCGGTGAGGTTGTAGACGGCGGCGATGAGGGCGACCAGCCCCACGAACAGGGTGAACACGTCGACCCCGCGCCGCTGGCGCACGGAGCACTTGTGCGGCTCAGTCACGGTACACCTCCACGTTGCCGAGACCGACCCGCAGGTCTAGGACGAGTTTGCCGCCGCCCGGACCGTCCGCCCCGTCGTCCTTCACCACGGTCTGCAGGTCGAAGCCACCCTCCTGGGTCTGCAGGCACACCATGTGCCCGATGTGCGTGACACAGCGCACCTGGACGTCGAGGTCCGACGGCAGCCGCACCTCCACGTTCCCGGTGTCCAGGTGCACCTCGCTGTGTACCACGTCCGTCGGTCCCAGCTGCAGGTCCCGCAGGTCGAGCAGGGCGTTGCCCACCCCGAGCTCGTAGGTGGGCTTCACCTCGGCGGCGGAGGTCGCACGCCAGGTCCTGTCGCCCATGCCCTGCCAGTTGCCGGTGAACGGCAGTGCGGTGGCGGCCACGGTGGCCAGGCCCAGCGGGATCGCGACCACGATCAGGCCACGCCCGCCGCGACGGAACGCGCCGACCACCAGCCCCAGGGCGACCACCGCGAGGGTCAGGCCGAGCACGTGGGGCATGCCCAGCCAGGGCACGGCCGAGGCGGCGGCCAAGGCCGTCCCCGCGGTGACCAGGGCCAGACCCAACGTGATGGGAGTGACCCTGGACCTGCGGCGGGGTGCCGGGGCCGCGGCCTCCGGTCGCGGAGCCGGGTCCGGCAGGTCCCAGGCGAACGGAGCCACCCCGAGCGGGTCCCACGCCGGAGGGGTGGACGGTTGCGGTGCGGCCGGTTCCGTGGCCTCCTCCGCCTCCCGGGCCCGCTGGGTCGGCTGGGCCGGGTGCGACGGCGTGTCGACGGGTCGGGTGAGGTTCTCGACGCCGACCGACGTTCCCGTCGTCTCCGTGGTCGCCGCCGTGGTGTCGTCCGTCGCCGTGGCACCGGTCCGTCCGGTGTCCCCACCCGTCCTCCCCGACGGGAGACCGTGGGCCCCGCGGTGGCGGTGGAGCAGGTAGAGCCCGGCGAGCGCGGTGGCCAGGGCGATCGGCCCCGCACCGTCGCTCTTGATCAGGAAACCGCTCACCGGGATGAGTGCCAGCACCAGCAGCAGGGCCGTCGTGCCCGACGTACCGCTGGTTCCCTTGCCCGCCAGCGATTCGGCCGGGGAGACCTCGGCGTCCTCCTCGGGCAGCAGCAGCCAGCCGAGCAGATACAGCAGCAGACCGGCCCCACCGTAGAAACCGGTGACGGCGAACACCACCCGCACCAGGACCGGGTCGATGCCGTAGCGCTGTGCGATGGCCGCTGCGACGCCGGCGACCTTCCGGTCCTGCCGCGGGCGCCGTGGACGGGTCGCCCAGAAGTCGCTGAGCATCTCCTCGACACTCGAACCGGTGCACTTGTTCCTGCTCACGGGTCGAGCATGGCGTGTTCCGTCCGCTCCCGGTATCCGGGACGCCCCTGAGACGCCCCGGAAACCTCGGGGGCCTTCCCTGATGACCCACCCGGTGGGCGGAGAGACCATGGCAGGGTGGGGATGCGGGCCAGAACACAGGCCGAGGTGCAGGAGGCGACAGTGGCGGAGGCGTCACGGGAGTCGGGGCAGGAGGCGGCCCGGGTGCCGGGTGGCGCCGGGGAGACCGTCGGACGCCCGTCCCCGGTGGACGTGCGGACGGCGCCGGCACATCCTGCCCGTCCTGCCGCCGTCTCGGGGGAGGCCGGGACCGTGACCCCTGCCGCGTCGGCCACGGTGGACGGGACGCCGCGTACCTCCGGGCAGGAGGGCGGCTCGGGCGAGACCACACCCCGGATGTGGCGGCGGCGCAGCGACCGGGTGGTGGCCGGTGTGGCCGGTGGACTCGCCGACCATCTCGGCATCCCCGTGTTGTGGGTGCGGCTGGCGTTCACCCTGCTCGTCGGGCTGAGCGGTGCCGGGGTGTTGGTGTACGGCCTGTTGTGGGCCTTCGTCCCGCAGGAGGCGGGGGACCCCTCGGACACCGCACGCTCGGGCCGGAGCATGCGCGAGCACCAGCAGGGCATGGGGTTGCTGCTGCTGGGCCTGGGCCTGGCGATGGCCTCCAGCATGATCAGCGGGGTGTTCGGCGGGTGGATCACCGGCCCGTTGGGTGTGGCCCTGGTCGGTGCCGCCGTGGTGTGGCGGGAGGCCGACGAGGCGCAACGCCGGCGTTGGCGGGACAGCGCCCGGTCCGGGGTGACCGGGGTGTTCCTCGGGGGCGGCGGGACCGTCGCCCTGGTCCGGGTGCTGGGCGGCATCCTGCTGGTGGCGGCGGGGATCGCGGTGTTCCTGCTCGGCAAGATCGAGCTCAGCGACGTGCAGTTCGCGCTGCTCGCCGTGGTGTGCACCCTCGTCGGGGTGGCCGTGCTGACCGTGCCCTGGTGGGTCCGGTTGGTGCGTGATCTCAACGAGGAACGCCGGGCCCGCATCCGCACCGAGGAGCGGGCGGAGATCGCCGCCCACCTGCACGACTCGGTGCTGCAGACCCTGGCACTGATCCAGAAGCAGCCCGACGCGCCCCGCGAGGTCAAGCGACTGGCCCGCAGCCAGGAGCGTCAGCTGCGGCAGTGGCTGTACGGTCCCTCCGGCTACGGTGCCTCCCGTGAGAGGTCCGCGAAGGAGAGTTCGGCCTCGCTGACCGGTGCCGACCCGGTGGGCACGGTTTTCGCGGTCCAGGCGGGCGACCGGCTGTCCACCGCGGTGGCGGGGGTGTGTGCCGAGGTGGAGGACACCTTCGCCATCACCGTGCAGCAGGTGGTGGTCGGGGACTGTGAGCTGGACGAGCCCCTGGTCGCGACGGTGCTGGCCGCCCGCGAGGCGGTGGTGAACGCGGCCAAGCACGCGGGGGTGTCCGAGGTCAGTGTCTACGCCGAGGTCGAGTCGGACCGGGTCGAGGTGTACGTCCGGGACCGGGGCAAGGGTTTCGACCCGGACACGGTGCCCGAGGACCGGCATGGGCTGGCCGACTCCATCCACGGTCGGATGCGTCGGCACGGCGGTAGGGTTCGGGTGCGCACGGCTCCCGGTGAGGGCACCGAGATCCAGTTGGCCATGCCGCGGAACGGCACCGCGCGGAGCACGACGGGGGAGGCACGCAGGTGAGCAGCGAGTACGACCGGAACACCGCCGGCGGGGGCGAGGAGCGGCCGGGTGCGGACGCCACGGCTCCCAGGCGGCCGGTGCGGGTGTTCCTGGTGGACGACCACGCCCTGTTCCGGGCCGGGGTGCGTGCCGAGCTGGACGCGGTGGCCGACGACCTCGAGGTGGTCGGTGAGGCCGGTTCGGTGGACGAGGCGGTCGCCGGGATCGGGCACTACCGGCCGCACGTCGTGCTGCTCGACGTGCACATGCCGGGTGGCGGCGGCGCCGAGGTGCTGCGCCGGGTCCGGCCGCAGCACCCCGAGGTGGTGTTCCTGGCCCTGTCGGTGTCCGACGCGGCCGAGGACGTGATCGCCGTGATCCGTGCCGGGGCCCGTGGGTACGTGACCAAGACGATCTCCGGGCGGGAGCTGGCCGACGCGGTGCGCCGGGTCGCGGACGGGGACGCGGTGTTCTCGCCGCGTCTGGCCGGGTTCGTGCTGGACGCCTTCGCGGAGCGTCCCGGGGCGGCTCCGGTGCACGATCCCGAGCTGGACCTGCTCACCCCGCGGGAGCGGGAGGTGCTGCGGCTGCTGGCGCGCGGCTACGCCTACAAGGAGATCGCCTCCGAGCTGTTCATCTCGATCAAGACCGTCGAGACGCACGTGTCGAGCGTGTTGCGCAAGACCCAGCTCTCCAACCGCTACGAACTGTCCCGCTGGGCCTCCGATCGTCGCCTGGTCTGACGCGGGCGGGAGGCTGTGCACCCTGCGTCGGGTCCTGAGGTGTGCGCCGCCCCGCCGATCGGGCCGTGACCTTCGGGTGTCGGGCTGGTCGACGGGGCGGTCGTTGTTCGGGATCATCTTCCGGCTGTCACGTCGGATGTGGGTTCCTTCCCCGGCCGGTCACCGTGTGTCCGCCTTCGCTGGGACCTCGCCGAGATCGCGTTCCGCACGTCCACCGTCGCGTTCCCGAGCGGGACCGCGGCGCTGTGTCAGGGCGACTCCCGCCAGCACCACGGCCATGCCGGCGAGTACGTGTACCTGCAGCTCCTCGCTGAACACCACGGTGCCCAGCAGGATCGCCACCACCGGCATCAGGTAGGTGACCGTGGCGGTGAAGATCGCGCCCTCGTCGGTGATGAGCCGGTAGTAGACGATGAACGCCAGCCCGGTGCCGAACACCCCGAGGATCGCCAGGGCCAGCACGCCGAGCGGGTTCCAGTGCGGGAGTTGCAGCCCGCCCATCGGCAGCGCCAGTACGGCCCAGCCGGTGGCGGCCAGCATCTGCGAGGCCGCGGCGGCGACCGGGGGGACTCCGTGTCCGGTGAGGTTGCGGGCGATGTAGACCGTGCTGATCGCGTAGCTCAATGCGGCGCCGAGGACGGCCAGGGCACCGGGGGAGAGGGTGTTCCCGCCGCTCTGCCACGGTGAGAAGATCAACAGGGTTCCGGCGAACCCGAGCACCAGGCCCAGGGTGCGGGTCGGGCCCAGGGACCGTTCCTGGCCGATCACCAGGGTGATGATCATGGTCCACAGCGGCGTCGTCCCGTTGAGCACTCCGGCCAGCCCGGAGTCGACGGTCTGCTCGCCGTAGCCGATCAATGTGAACGGCAGGGTGTTGGCGAACAACGCGGCGATCGCGATCTTCCCCCAGAGGCGCCCACCCCGCGGCAGCGGGATTCTCCGAGTCCGGCAGATGGCCAGCAGGACCAGGGCGGCGAGGGCGAGCCGGCCCGCCACGAGTTGGACCGGGGTGAAGGCACCGAGGGCGAACTTGATCCACAGGAAGCTGGAGCCCCACAGCAGAGCGAGCATGCTGAGACGTAGCAGGCTGGACGGGCTGGTCACGTTCCCTGTCTCTCCTTGAGTCAGAACGATGCTCTTTCATCTTGCGCCCGCCAACTCATCAGGACAAGTGAATGTTCCTACAGCAATCTTTCAAATATCGTGAAGTGTTGGGTTAGGCTGGAGCTGTGCTGGACGTGCGTCGTATGCAGGTGCTCCGGGCCGTCGTCTCCAGCGGGTCCATCACCGCTGCTGCAGCCAACCTCGGCTACACCCCCTCCGCGGTGAGCCAACAGCTCTCCGCCCTGGAACGGCAGGCCGGGGTGGCCCTGCTGGAGAAGAACGGACGTGGGGTCCGTCCCACCTCCGCCGGGCGGTTGCTCGCGGAGTACGCGGGGCGGATCGCCGACATCCTCGGCGAGGCCGAGACGGCGCTCGCCGAGTTGCGGGCCGGCCGGATGGAACGGCTGCGGGTGACGTTCTTCGCCACCGCCGGGGCCGCCTTCGTCCCGCCCGCGGTGGCCGAGTTCCGGCGGCGGTACCCCGAGGTGCAGCTGGATCTCCGCCTGGCCGAGTGGGAGAACCCCCTGGCCGGGTTGACGGCCGGAGAGGTCGACGTCGCGATCGTCGTGCTGGCGGACGGCACCCACGCCGAGCGGTACGGGGTGCGACTGGTGCACCTGCTGGACGACCCGTACCGGGTGGTGCTGCCCCGGGGACACCGACTCGTCAGGCAGCGCGTGGTGGACCTGGCCCAGTTGGCCGAGGAACCGTGGGTGGACGACACCGTCCCCGGCCTGTGCCGCGAGATGGTGCTCAAGGCCTGCGCCGCCGCCGGGTTCACCCCGTCCTTCACGGTCCAGGCCGACGACTACCTCACGGCACAGGGTTTCGTCGCGGCCGGGCTCGGCGTCACCCTGGTGCCCGCGCTCGGACTCGGCGCACCCCACCCCGGGGTCGCGGTGCGCCGGCTGCGTCGCCCCGAGCCGGTCCGACACATCTACGCCGCGGTACGGGAGAGCATCGCCGACCTGCCCCCGGTGGCCGGTCTGCTGGACGCACTCACCGCCGCCGCCGTGGGGTGACCGTCCCGCGGCACCTGTCGTGCCGTCTCACGACTCGTCGTTCGGCAGCGCCTGGGCCTGCCAGTTGTCCACCTTGTACTGGCCGTTCTCCACGACCAGGGTGAGGACGGTGTGTTCGAGGACGGGTTTGCCCTTCTTGCGCTCGTACCGCAGAACCCCCTCCACGGAGGTCCCGTCCGGTCGGACCGTGGGACCCTCGACCCACGAGACGTCCTTGATGGTGTTCCAGAACTTCTTGTACTTGTCCTTGCCCCCGGTCTTCTCCTGACCTTTCTTGCTCAGCATCTTCCACGCGTCGTCCAGGTCGTCGGGAAGCGCGTTGTAGTACTTCTTGGCCAGCGAGACCATCGCCTCGGGGGAGGCGGTGGTGGTCGTCGTGGTCACCGTGGTCGTGGTGGTCGTGGTGGTGGCCTTCGTGGTCGTGGTCGTGGTGGCCGGGACGACACTGGGGGCGGTGGTCTGCGGCGCCGAGGTGGTCGTGCCGCCCGAACTGCCCTCGGCGTTGTTGGAGCCGTTCTCGGTGATCGCCGTCGCCACCAACGCGCCGACCAGTGCTGCGGCGACCAGGGCACCCCCGTAGCCCACGCCCCGCGGGAGCCGCCGCCGCTCTGCCGGGGGAGCGACCTGTCGGCGGTCCTGCGGTCGGCTCGCGGCGGGTCGTGCCGGGCGAGGACGTGCGCCCGACCGCGGCACCGCAGCCGCAGGGGCGGGTGCCGTCGAGGCTGGTGGGAGCGCCGGACCTGCCGGGACCGCCGGGGCCGCCGGACCTGCCGGGGTCGGCGCCATCCCGGTGGCGGGACCGTTGGTGAACGGGTGCGGGTCCAGTCGGGTCGGCGCGGGACCGGTGGGCGGCTGGGGAGTGCCGCTCGGCGGCGTGCCGGGCCGGGCGACACCGCCGGATGGCGTGCCCGGATGCTGCCCGGCCGTCTCGGGGGGACGGCCGGTGGTGGGCGGTAACGCCCGGGTGGGTGGGTACTGGCCCGAAGCGCCCTGTGGGGGTGTGTTGTGGGGGAGTTGGGTGGTGGGGACGGCTTGGGTGGGGGTGTTC
>DATCJU010000177.1:0-2565 GCA_036562635.1 Pseudonocardiaceae bacterium | reverse complement strand
GACCTGGTGATCCGGCTGGACTCGGAGACGGGCGCGGACCTGGGCACCCCCGCGTGGTCCGGCAAGGACACGTTGCTGATCACCCAGGTGCTGCCGGGCATCTCCGGGCCGTTGACCGGTGCGCACACCATCCACCTGGTGGCCTACCGGGTGTACGGCACCGCCAGCGCCCAGTACGAGCCGTTCAACGCGTTGATGTTCGCGCAGGTCATCCCGCAGGGGGCCTGATGATGAGCAGTGATCGTAGGTTCGGTGACGCCCTGGCGGACCTGGCCCGCCGGGTGGCTCAGCTGGAGCAGGGCGCGGCCACCCCGCAGCTGGGCCGCTCGTCGCTGCAGGCCGGGTCCATCCCTGTCTACGACGAGGCGGGCCGGTTGCGGCAGCGCATCGGTCGGCAGCCCGACGGCACCTACGCGGTCGCCCACGTCGAGGGGGACCCGCCGCCCCGCCCGACGGCGCCGCGTGTGTCGGGCCGCCAGCTGGCTGTTGCGGTGGAGTGGGATGGCGGCTTCGAGCTGCACCCCCGGCCCGCCGACCTGGCCCGGGTCGAGGTCCACATGGGAACCGACCCCGACTTCACCCCGAGTGAGGCCACCGTGTTCGGGGCCCTGGCGGGCGCCGGCGCGGTGGTGATCCCCGCCGACATGACCACCCACTATGTGCGGCTGGTCGCCGTGTCGGCCGCCGGTGTGGCCTCCGACCCCACCGACGCGGTGCCCGCCCAGGCCCTCCCGGCCTCCGAGATCGCCGCGGGGAGCATCGGGGCGGAGCACCTGGCCGCGGACTTCGTGCTGGCCTCCACGGTCACGGTCGGCGACCCCGAGGGCCTGCGGGTGGTGCTGGACGGCCCCGAGGGGCAGCTAGAGCTGTACGACCCCGCCGGTGGCCTGGCCGGCGTCATCGACGGGTCCGGTATCAGCTTCGTGGACGCCGCCGGTGACACCGTGGCCACCGCGAGCGGGTCGGCGATCATCGCCCGGGACCTGGTCGCCTCGCACTCGCTGACGGTGGCCGGGCAGTCGATCCAGGACCTGGTCAAGGCGGTGGCCAGCACGTCGACGATGCCGCGGGGGATTCAGGCGTGGGGCGTGGTGGCCACCGACTACACCAGCTCCACCGAGGTCGGCATTGCGATGTTGCGTTTCACCGCGTGGTCGGGCCGCCTGTACGCGATCCACGCCAGCCCGCTGGCCAGCGGCAACGACGCCAACAGTTTCTTCCGTTTGCGGTACACCACGAACGGGTCTGCCCCCACGGTGTCCAGTCCGGTCTGGTCGGCGTGGGACCCCACGAGCGAGCCGTTCAACTCGGTCATGGGTTGGAATGACGGCGTTGACCGCAACGTGGGACTGCTGTGGACGGGTGTGCCCGTCAATGGGGTGAGCGTGACGTTCGGCACCAGCTCCGGCTGGAAGGGGGACGGCGGGTTCCGCTTCTGGGTCGAGGACATCGGTGCCTACATGGACGCGACAGGCGGGGCGGCGCCGCCACCGCCGGTCATGGAGTACACCCGCACCTACACCAACAGCGACGCCTGGTCCTACCTGGGAGACGGGTCGAGCTGGGGCAGCAACAAGCTGCGCTACCACAACGGCAGCTGCTACCAGGGCTCCTACCCGGGCGACGGCAACGCCAACCAGTACGCCTTCTTCTCCGGGTTCGGCTCGATGGTGGACGACTGCCGCAACGCCCGCGTGAAGAAGGTCGTCCTCACCGCCACGTGCCGCCACGCCTACTACAACAGCGGCTGCGACCTCTGGTGGGGCCTGCACAACTTGACCTTCTTCCCCACCGTGCTGTCCTGGTCGGCCGGCGCCCCTCGGAAGCAGCTCGCCCACTGGGGCAAGGGCGCGACCCAGTCCCTGGACATCACCTCCTGGGCGGCCCAGCCGTTACAGAACGGCGCGTTTCAGGGCGTGATGCTCGGACCCGCCGACGGGAACATGCCACTTGCCCAGTACGGCTACGTCGCGCCGTCCGTGTCGATCACGGTCACCTACGAGAAGTGAGCCCCGTTCATCTTTTGGTGGAATGTGAGGCATGGCGCAGATTGTGAAGCGGGCGTACAAGTACCGCTTCTACCCGACCCCCGAGCAGGCCGAAGAACTGCTCCGGACGTTCGGCTGCGTGCGCCTGGTCTACAACAAGGCGTTGGAGGAGCGGACCCGCGCCTACACCCAAGAGGGCCGCCGCGTCTCCTACGTGGAGACCTCCGCGATGCTCACCCAGTGGAAGCGCACCGAGGAACTGGCGTTCCTGAACGAGGTGTCGTCGGTTCCGCTCCAGCAAGCATTGCGGCACCTTCAGGCGGCGTTCGCGAACTTCTTCGCCAAGCGGGCCAAGTACCCCACGTTCAAGAGCAAGAAGAAGTCCCGGGCGTCGGCCGAATACACCCGCAGCGCGTTCCGCTGGAAAGACGGGCGACTGTTCCTGGCGAAGATGGACGGCCCGCTGAACATCCGCTGGTCGCGCCCCCTCCCCGAGGGTGCGCAGCCGTCCACCGTGACGGTGTCGCGGGACGCGGCCGGGCGGTGGTTCGTGTCCATCCTCGTTGAGGAGAAGATC
>DATCJU010000053.1:0-5521 GCA_036562635.1 Pseudonocardiaceae bacterium | reverse complement strand
GCCGTGCCCCGGCGATCAGCCGCCGGCGAACGGGGGGAGCACGTCCAGCTCGGCACCGTCGTGCACGAGGACATCCCGGTCGTGCACCGCCGTGCCGTCCATCAGGAAGCTGCACGCGGCGAGCACCTCGCCCAGTCGGGCACCGTGCCGTCGGGTGGCCTCGGCGAGCACGTCGGCCACGGTGACGCGCCCGGGCAGCTCCAGCTGTTCCTCGGGGGTCCCGGCGGCTGCCCGTGCCCCGGCGAAGTAGCGGACCGACACGCGGGTCCGCCCACCCACCGTGGTCGTACGGCCCGCGGATGCCAGGGGGTGCTGTGCCGTCACCTGCTCCGACACCTCAGCCTCCGATTGCGCTCATGGGACGACCCGGCTGGATGAAGTTCTCGTCGTCGATACCGTGCCCGGCCGGTTTGTGCCACATCGCCGCCCGCCACAGCTCGGCCATTTCCGCGTCCGAGGCGCCGGAGCGCAACGGGCCGCGCAGATCGGTCTCGGTCCGGGCGAACAGACAGGTCCGCAGTTGACCGTCCGCGGTGAGCCGGGTCCGGTCGCAGGCCGCGCAGAACGGTCGGGTCACCGAGGCGATCACCCCCACCACCCCGGGACCGCCGTCGACCAGCCACCGCTCGGCGGGTGCGGAACCGCGTTCCTCCGGGTGTGGGACGAGTTCGTGGGCGGCGCGCAGTCGGTCCAGGATCTCGGCCGCGGTGACCATGCGGGCTCGGTCCCAGCCGTGCTGCGGGTCGAGGGGCATCTGTTCGATGAACCGGAGCTGGTAGCCCTGCTCCAGGCAGAAGTCGAGCAGCTCGACCGCTTCGTCGTCGTTGACCCCGCGCAGCAGCACCGCGTTGACCTTGACCGGGTGCAGTCCCGCCTCGCGTGCCGCGGCCAACCCGGCCAGCACGTCGGGAAGTCGGTCGCGGTGGGTGATGGCCCGGAAACGTTCCGGACGGAGGGTGTCCAGCGAGACGTTGATCCGGTCCAGCCCCGCCGCGGCCAGGGCGGTGACCCGGTGCCGTAGCCCGAGGCCGTTGGTGGTCAGCGAGATACGGGGACGAGGGTCCAGTGCGGCGGTGGCGGCGACGATCTCCTCCAGGTCCCGCCGGAGCAGCGGCTCGCCCCCGGTGAAACGCACCTCGTTCACGCCCAGTTCACGGACCGCCAGACCGATGAGCCGGACGAACTCGGCGGCGGTGAGCAGGTTGTCGGTGGGGAGCCAGTCCAGGCCCTCGGGCGGCATGCAGTACGAGCACCGCAGGTTGCAGCGGTCGACGAGGGAGACCCGGAGATCGGTGGCCACCCTGCCGTGACGGTCCACGAGCCGCGGGGTGTCGGGCCGCGGGACACCCCTGGTCGTGCTCTCTCGGGAACGCACGCCCGGCCAGCCCAGATGCACCGCGGTCACCCCACCCAGAGTAGTGCCCCGGCAACGCCGGGAGTGCGTTTCGCCACGTTCCGGGGTTCCGCGGGGCGCCACGCCGTGCTGGTTACGCCCCCGTAGGAACGTATCCTTTTGTGTAGGCAACAATTGGGTGCGCAAACTTCTTGCGGAGTGAGGGGACGGCGGCGCGGAAGGCGCGGGCCGGAGCGAGATGTGCGTGGAGTGAGGCTCGTGGGGCCGAGCGGTCGGCTCCTCGCGGGCGGAGGAGGCGTGACGGTATGTCTATTGTGTCCGAATCGGAGGGAAGTGGGGCTGCCCGGCCCGACCCGGACCATCTGGTGGAACTGGGCCGGGAACTGGGTGCGGTCACCGTCATGCTGCACAGCCAGATCGCGGAACACCTCGGGCTGTCGGTGACCGACCACAAGTGTCTGGACCTGGTGATCCGGGCGGGGGAGCCGATCACCGCGGGCCGGATCGCCGCGCTGTCCGGCCTGTCCACCGGGGCGGTCACCGGGGTGGTCGACCGTCTGGAACGTGCCGGCTACGTGCGCCGCATCCCGCATCCGCACGACCGGCGCAAGGTACTGGTGGAGGCGATCGGCCCCGACACGTCGGAGACCGCCTGGATCTTCGACGGGCTGCGCGAGGCGACCCGGAAGCTGGCCGAGAGGTACCGCCCGGACGAGCTGGCGGCGATCACCTCCTACCTGGAGGGGGTCGTGGAGGTGATCCGCTCCGAGACGGTCCGGTTGCGGGACACCCCTCGGCGTCGTCGGTGACCGGGGTGGGGTGCCTCCGCATCTGCGGGCGAACGGGTGATGCGTCGCCGCGAACGCGGACCTAGTCTCGTCCTCGTGCCGCTTTACCGGGTTTCCGAGCTCGTGCCGCTTTACCGGGTTTCCGAGGCCGCGGCGCTCCTCGGGGTGAGTGACGACACGGTGCGGCGCTGGGTGGACGGTGGTCAACTCAGCGCCGACCGGGACGGCAGCGGCCGGATGGTGCTGGACGGAGCCGAGCTGGCCGCGTTCGCCCGCCGGAACGCCCGGACGGTCCCCGATCCGTCCGGTGTGGGGCGCTCGGCCCGGAACCGCTTCGTCGGCCTGGTCACCGAGGTGATCACCGACCGGGTGATGGCCCAGGTCGAGCTGCAGTGCGGCCCGCACCGGGTGGTGTCCCTGATGAGCACCGAGGCGGTGCACGACCTGGGACTGCGCCCCGGCGTGCTCGCCGTGGCGGTGATCAAGTCCACCCAGGTCGTCGTGGAGGTCCCGTGAGCTGCGCCGCAGAACGCGTACGGGACCCGCGGACCCGCCGTCCGGCCCTGGTCCTGCTGGTGACCTGGGCACTGGCCGTGGTCCTCGGTGGGTGCGGCACCACGGACACCACCGGTGGGGGTCGGGTGCTGACCGTGTTCGCCGCCGCCTCGCTCACCGACGTGTTCGGAGAGCTGGAGCGGCGTTTCGAGGCCGAGCACCCCGGAGTGGACGTCGTCGTCAGCTCCGGCGGGTCGGCCGACCTGGCCCAGCAGGTGGTCAACGGAGCCCCCGCGGACGTCCTGGTGACCGCGAGCCGGGCCACGATGGACGTGGTGGTCCGGGAGGGACTGACCGAAGGGACACCCCGGGTCCTGGCCACCAACGTGCTGCAGATCGCGGTGCCACCCGACAATCCCGGTCGGATCACGACCTTCGCCGACCTGGCCCGGGAGGACGTGGTGGTCGTGGTGTGTGCCCCCGCCGTGCCCTGCGGAGCCGCCGCGAAGAAGGCCGAACAGGCCTTCGGGGTGCAGCTGCGGCCGGTCAGCGAGGAACCGGACGTCCGCTCCGTGCTCGGCAAGGTCCTGGCCGGGGAGGCCGACGCCGGGCTGGTCTACGTGACCGACGTGCGCACCGGGGCGGGGAAGGTACTGGGCGTCCCGCTCCCGGATCCGGAGATCACCCGCACCAGTTACCCGATCACCGTGATCCGTGGTACACCCCAGCCCGAGCTGGCCCGGCAGTTCGTGGAGTTCACACACGGACCGGCGGGACGCCAGGTGCTGGAGGCGGCGGGGTTCGGCGTGCCGTGACGACCGGTGACCCGCGTCCGGACCGATCCATCGCCCGGGACCAGCACACGGTGTCGCCGGGGGTGCCCGTGCTGCTGTGGGCGCCCGCCGTCGCCGGGTTCGCGCTGGTGGCACTACCGGTGGTCGGGCTGCTGCTACGCGCGGACTGGGCCCGGTTGCCGACCCTGGTGACCAGCGAGGCCGCGCTCGACGCACTGTGGCTGTCCCTGCGCACCTCGGCGGCGGCCACCGTGCTGTGCCTGCTGCTCGGCGGGCCGCTCGCCGTGGTGCTCGCACGCGGCCGCCTGCCCGGGTTGCGGCTGCTCCGGGCGGTCGTGCTGCTGCCGTTGGTCCTCCCGCCCGTGGTCGGTGGGCTGGCCCTGCTCTACCTGCTCGGCCGGACCGGGATCGCCGGTCAGCTGCTGGAGCTGGCCTTCGGCATCCGGGTGCCGTTCACCACTGCCGCCGTGGTGCTCGCGCAGACCTTCGTGTCGATGCCGTTCCTGGTGATCAGCCTGGAGGGCGCGTTGCGCACGCTCGACGAACGCTACGAGATGGTAGCCGCCACGCTGGGGGCCCGGCCGCGGCGGGTCTTCTGGCGGGTCACCGTGCCGCTGCTGCTCCCCGGACTGGGCTCCGCGGTGGTGCTGGCGTTCGCCCGTGCGCTCGGCGAGTTCGGCGCCACCATCGCGTTCGCCGGCAGCCTGCAGGGCCGTACACGCACCCTGCCCCTGGAGATCTACCTGCGGCGGGAAACCGACGTCGACGCGGCGGTCGCGCTGTCCCTGCTGCTGGTCGTGGTGGCCGCCGTGGTCGTCGCCGTCGCCCGGCCGCGGGCCGTGGAGGGCCTGCGATGAGCGGCGGGGAGACGGGACGTGCGGCCACGTCGCTGGAGGTGGAGGCCGAGCTGCGGCGCGGTGGTTTCGTGCTGTCCGTCCAGCTGTCCGTACGCCCCGGTGAGGTGCTCGCCGTGCTGGGGCCCAACGGCTCGGGCAAGTCCACCCTGCTCGGTGTGGTGGCCGGCCTGCTCCGACCGGACCGCGGTCTGGTGCGGCTCGGCGACCGGGTGCTCACCGACACCGCCGGCGGGGTGCACGTGCCCCCGTATCGCCGGGGCATCGGCCTGTTGGCCCAGCAACCCCTGCTGTTCCCGCACCTGACCGTGGCGGCGAACGTGGCCTTCGGTCCTCGCGCCCAGGGGGTGCCCCGGGCCGAGGCCGACGAGATCGCCACCCGCCTGCTCGCCGAGGTGGGATGCGCCGAGCTGGCCGGGCGTCGACCCGCCCAGCTGTCCGGCGGACAGGCGCAGCGGGTGGCCCTGGCCAGGGCCCTGGCGGCACGCCCCCGGTTCCTGCTGCTCGACGAGCCGTTGGCCGCGCTCGACGTCGCGGTCGCCCCGGCGATGCGGGTGCTGCTGCGGCACGTGCTCCGGGACCGCCCGCACCAGGACCGGCCCGGGGGCGTCCTGGTGACCCACGACCCGCTGGACGCGTTGGTGCTGGCCGACCGGGTGGCGGTGCTGTCCGCGGGCACCGTGGTCGAGCAGGGGCCGGTACGGGAGGTGCTGTCCCGTCCGCGCAGCCCGTTCACCGCGACGATCGCCGGGTTGAACCTGGTGGCGGGGGTGGCCTGGCGCGGGGGAGTACGCACCTCGGACGGGACGGTGCTCACCGGTCGCGCGGGGGAGCCGTCGGACGCCGCCGACGGCGTGGGGCTCGTCGAGAACGAGCCCGCGGTCGCGGTGTTCGCGCCCACCGCGGTGGCGGTGCATCCGGAACGGCCGGAGGGCAGCCCGCGGAACGTCTTCCCGGTGCGCCTGTCCGCGGTGGAGCCGCTGTCCGGGACCGGAGGTGTGGTGCGGTTGCGCGCGGAGTCCGAGCCCGGGGGACCGGTGTGGACGACGGGGCTGGCCGCCGACGTCACCTCCGCTGCGGTGGCCGACCTGCAGCTGGTCCCGGGACAGCGGGTGTGGTTCGCGGTGAAGGCCACCGAGGTGACCGTGTACCCGGCATGAGACCGGGCGAGCCCCACCCGTCTCCGCGGGTGGGGCTTCGGCCACCGGAGGTCAGCACCAGAGCCAGCCGCAGGGC
>DATCJU010000176.1:0-8078 GCA_036562635.1 Pseudonocardiaceae bacterium | reverse complement strand
GGCGCCGGGCCCGCGTCTGGTGGTCGCCGATCTCACCTCGCTCGTGGCAGAAACCGGCCCACCCGCCCCAAGCCACCCCCAGAATTGTGATGGCGATCACAACAGAACTGTCCGGTGCCGGACAGTTCGACCCGGCTGTTCTCCGGACCCTTGCTCCCACGGCACCGCGAAGAGCCACGGGACGAGGGAGGAACGCCGATGAGCACGCCGAGGTCGTTCACGAGCACCCCCGGCTACCCCGACGGAGAGTCGGTCAGGGAGCTTCCGCCCTACCGGGCACTGCTCGTCGTGGACATCAAGGACTTCAGCAGCAGACGCGGTCGGTACCACAAGGAGTTGACCAGGGCCGTCCCCGACATCCTGCACCGGGCGTTCCGGCGGTGCGGCCTGGCCGAGGTGTGGGAGGAGAGGCGGTTCGCGGCGCCCACCGGCGACGGCATGGCCGTGGGGTTCCGTTCCGGCCTCCTCCCCTTCCTGATCAATCCCTTCCTGGGTGCGCTCCAGGAGGAGCTGACCGAGCGGAGTGCCGCCCACCCGGCACGGGAGCGGGAGCAGCCGCTGCGCATGCGGGTCAGCATCACCGTCGGCCCCGTGACCGACTCCGGACAGAACCGTCCCGAGGACGGCAGCGGGGAGGCGCGGATCGAGGTCCACCGCCTGCTGGACTCCGAACCGGTCCGTGACCTGCTCACGCGTTCGGGTCCCGCCACCCGGGTGGCCGCGATCCTCTCGGCACGGGCCTTCGAGGACGCCGTGCTGAGCGGATTCGCCGCCGACGACCCCGACCTGTACGTCCCGGCGCCGGTGGAGGTCAAGAGCTACCAGGGACGGGCGTACCTCCGGGTGCCGCACCCGTCCGGGGACCTGCTGGCCCACGGGTTCCGACCGGAACCGGAGCAGACCACCGCCACTGCCCAGGACGGCACCACGGCGGACAGCCCGACCCGCCCCACGGCCGAACACGTCAACCAGGCCGCCGAGGTGGAGGGCACCCTGGTCCAGGCCCGCGACATCACCCAGCACGGCGTCCTGGGCACGGTCCACAACAACAGCGGCTGGATCGGCAACACGGTGCACGGGCCGGTGCACAGCGGCCCCGGGAACCAGTACAACGCCCCCTACCTGGCCGGGGACGGGGCGAACTACGTGGCCGGCAACGTCCAGGGCGGGATCGACCAGCAGTTCGACACGCCCCGGCAGCGCAGGGGTGACCGGGAATGACCGAGGTCTTCGTCGATCCGCCCGCGCCCGGTGACGACCGGCCGGAGTACCCCACCCAGGACCTGGAGTACCTGGACCGGGAACTGGACTACTTCGACCAGGACCCGGAGGACCGCAGCCAGAACCTGGACCACCCCGGCCAGGCCCCGGAACGCCCCGACCAGGGCCCGGACCAGCCCAAGACCCCGGAACGCCCCGGCCAGGGTTCGGAGCAGCCCAACCAGACCCCCGAGGTGGAGAAGGTCCTGGCCCAGGCGCGGAAGCTCACCCAGCACGGCGTCCTGGGCGATATCGCCAGCAACAGCGGCTGGATCGGCACCAGGGTGGAGGGCGACTTCAACTTCTACGCCGTCTACAGCGACGGCACCAGCCCCAAGGAAGAGGACGACGACAGCAAAACCTACAAGAACATCATCTCGGAATCCGAGCACCAGGCACGCGGTGCACATGCCGTCCAGGTGACGGGAGCGACCCACATCACCTGGCTCCGGGAACGCTTCGTCGCACCGGACGGCTTCGAGCAGGCCCGGTCCCAGCTCACCTGCTCCGCCGACCCGGTGTTCCTCGCCGGAACCCCCGGATCGGGTCGACGTACCGCGGCGCGGATGCTGCTGTGCCCACCGGGTGTCGACACGCTGTACGAACTGGCACCCGAGCACGACGACATCCCGGGGCTGGTCAGCGGTCTGAAGTTGAGCGGGCCGGACGACCGGTTGCTACTGGACCTGGGCGAGGCCGACCCCGAGCGTTTCGCCCGGTGGCAGCACGAGCTTGAGGCACTCGCCGACGTGGTGCGACGGCAGGACGCGCGCCTGGTGGTCGTCCTGCCGGAGGGCCACCAGCGCCTGCTGGACCATCCGCACTGGCGTTGGGTGGTCACCATCGGCAGGCCCGATCCCCGTCAGGTGCTCCGGCGGTACCTGGCGCAGGAACAGGTGGCGATCGACGAGGAACACCTGGACTCCGAGGCACTGACGGCGTTCCTGCACAACGCTCCCATGGAGGAGGTGGCGCGCCTGGCCGCGCTCATCGTGGAGGCGGCGCGCAGGCCGGGAGCCGCACCGGATCCCAAGGAATGGCTGTCGGCGGCACTGAGTGCCCTGACCGATCTGTCGGAGAAGGTTGGCGAGACCCTGACCCAGCACGGGGAAGGCGCCGATCGAGCCCTGCTGCTGTCCGTGGCCATGTTGGAGGGCGCCGCCGTCCATGCGGTGCACTACGCCGAACAGCAACTCCTGCGACTCACCGACCACCCGGAGAGCGAGGTCCCGAGACTGTCCCGGGACGGTCTGATCAACCGCATCAGGAAGCTCGACGCCTCGGTGGTGGACCGGCGGGTCCGGTTCAATCGCCTGGCCTACGGGTCGGCCGTCCTGGACCGCTTCTGGGACGAGTATCCGGGTCTGCGCGAACAGCTCAACCACTGGATCATGCTCCTGGGCAGGGCACGGAACGTCCTCACCCTCGAGGACCGACAGCGAGTCGCACGGCACGCGGGTGAGCAGTGGCTCCGCATCGGCGACATCGGGGGGTTGCTCTGGGCGACCAAGTCATGGGCCCAGGACTCGAACACCCAGATCAGCTCCCTGGCCTACATCGTGCTCGCTCGAGCAGCCGTCGACGAGCGACACGGCGCGGCCGTACGCCGGGCGCTCTACTACTGGGCCCGCGAGACGACCCTGCCCAGAAGCCAGGCCAGTGTGCTCATCGCGGTGTGTGTGGAGGTGCTGGCCCCGCGTTACCCGGACGCGGCCCTGAGCCGGCTGTGGCTGTTGCGCGGCCATCGCAACTCCCGCATCGCCCAGGAGGCACGGGAAGCCCTGGCCGCCCTGGCTGTCCAGGACCACCGTTTCCCCCGTCGACTGCTCACCAGGCTCACCGAGTGGTCACCGTTCGACGGTGACCTGTTCCTGGCGCTGGTCGATGCGGAGCGACAGGCCCACTCCCAAGTGCTCCCCCGGCTGCTGGCCGAGGACCCTGACGTACGCGCCCAGGTCATCACCGGTTGGCGGGAGGTGCTGGCCCACCACCCCGTGTCCCCGTGGGCCGAAGCGGTGCAGCACTGGCTGGACCTGGCCGCCCAGCACCCGGAACACGCGAGCCTGCCGGACCTGCTGGTGGAGGCCTGCGCCGGACATGCCGGCCTACTCGCCCGGCTGTACCGGGTCGCCCGTGACTGGATCAGGAACCAGGCCGAGCCAGCCGAACCCGCGGCACGCGCCCGTACCGCCGCCCACCTGCTCGATGCGATCAACCGTGCGGCGGGACTGGGCGCCCCTGTCCCACCCCCGGTGACCACCCTGGAGGAGAACGTCCGATGAACCGTGACGGGAAGGTGCGGCTCGCCGCCTACGGCGGAGGCGCCCTGGTACTGGTTCTGCTTCTCGGTGCGATCCCGGTCACGGCGCCCCTGGCATGGCTGCCTCTCGCCGCTTTCATCTTCTACGCCGTCCGTTACGTCAAGCAGCGGAACAGCCAGGAGCTCCCGCCGCCGCAGTACGAACCGCCTCCCCCGCCGGAGGCCACTCCTCCCGAGCCTCTGAGCTACACCCTGTCAGGGGTGGCGTTGGACAGTGCACTGCCGGGCTACCGCTTCCTGCTGTCCTGTGTCGTTCACTGGTACCTGCCGCCCACGGCACCCGGTGCTCTGCAGGTTCCGCACACCGGCGCTGCGGTCAACTCGATCCTCGCTCGTGCCAAGGAAATCACCAAGGCCGCCTCACCCCTCGACCGCAACACGGTGCAGCACCAGCTGACCGCTGCCCTGGGCACCCCCCAGCCGGACCCGTCCCGGCAGGTGATGGTCTGGGCGGAACAGGTCTCGCTGACCACTCCCGACGAGGAGACCAAGCAGCTGCGGCAACTGTCCGAGCTGCGCAGGCGGGAACTGCTGTGGGAACTGGAACGCAAGCACGAACGCAGGGTGCGTGCCTACCTGGAGCAGGAGGTTCTGGTCAGCCCCAGCAGTGCGGTGGTGTGGTGGCTGGCCCGCCACCTCGACCGCGTGGATGAGGCAGCCCGGCTCATCGGCCCGTTGACCCAGCTCTCGGAGGTGGTCAACGCCGATCCTCGGTTCCGGACCCTGGTGTCCGACCCGAACGACGGGCATCTGCCGTCCGGCTTCGCCGAGCGGACAGTGCCGTTCTCTCCGGTGATGGCCGCCCACACGGCCCGGTCGCCGGAGACGAACGGCGCCATGGCACACGAACCCGCCTCCGCGCTGATCCGCCAGCTCTACCCCGGCGCGGAACAGGACTCCGAGCGTGCTCTGCTCGGTCACCAGCTCGCCCACGTCCTGAGCCACCACGGAGCCCAGGAGGTCGCGGAACGCATCCGGCAGGAGTTCGACGCCCCGGATCTCACCCTGGCCATCGAGAACACCCCGAGCGGTGAACCGGCGCCGGTGCAGCCGCAGTACACCTCGCGCTGGCCCGAGGAGACCCCGGGCAACCACACGTCGGGCCACAGCCACGTACCGAACACGAACAACCACTACGTACCGGACAGGGCGCTGACGGGGGTTGCACCTGACCGGAACGAGGGGGGAACGACACCGGAGGAAGGACCGGAAAGGAGGTCGAACGGACACACTGCTGTGCAGTGAGAACGCCTGCCCACGGGGGTGGGGCCGCCACGGTGGCCCCGCCCCCGTGTCGTGTTCCGGCTCCGGGCTGCGGTGTCCACGGCGGCAACGGATAGTGGGAGCGACACCTCCGGCCACGACCGGCGAATCGAGGTGAGGACCATCGACGCGCAGCAGGACGGGACCACCCCGCCCACCGGGTCACCCCACGGCCTGCGCTGCCTGGTGGTCGGCGCCACCGGGTACATCGGGGGCCGGCTCGTGCCGCGCCTGCTGGCCGCCGGGCACCAGGTCCGGTGCCTGGTGCGCAGCCCCGACAAACTGCGGGACGCCCCGTACGTCGACCGGATCGACGTCGTCGCCGGGGACGTCCTGGACTCCGAGGCGGTGCAGCGGGCGCTGTCCGACGTGGACGTGGCCTACTACCTGGTGCACTCCCTGCAGCGGAAGGACTTCCCGGAGGTGGACCGGGTCGCGGCGGAGAACTTCGCCCGCACCGCCCACCGAGCCGGAGTGCAACGGATCGTCTACCTGGGTGGGTTGCACCCCGAGGGGGAACTGTCCCCACACCTGGCCTCCCGCACCGAGGTCGGTGAGATCTTCCTCCGCTCCGGGGTGCCGTCGGTGGTGTTCCAGGCCGCGGTGATCATCGGCTCCGGGTCGGCCAGTTTCGAGATGCTGCGCTACCTCACCGAACGCCTGCCGGTGATGGTGGTGCCCCGGTGGGCGCACAACCGCATTCAGCCCATCGCGGTGCGCGACGTCCTGCACTACCTGGTGGAGGCGGTCCACCTGCCCCGCGAGGTCAACCGTTCCTTCGACATCGGTGGCCCGGAGGTGCTGACCTACCTGGAGATGATGCAGCGCTACGCGGCGGTCGCCGGGCTTCCCCGCCGACTGGTGCTGCCGGTACCGGTGCTCAGCCCCGCTCTGTCCGCACACTGGGTGCACTGGGTCACCCCGGTGCCGGCCGCCATCGCCCGACCGCTGGTGGAGTCGCTGGTCCACGAGGTGGTGTGCCGGGAACAGGACGTCCACCGCCTGCTGCCCCCACCTCCGGAGGGACTGACCGGCTTCGACCGGGCGGTCGCCCTCGCCCTGGCCCGTACCCGACAGGGTGCGGTGGAGACACGGTGGACGGACGCCACCGCGGTCGGCGCACCGGCCGATCCGCTGCCCAGCGACCCGTCGTGGAGCGGGGGCAGCGTCTACGAGGACGTGCGGCAACGGTCCTGCTCGGCCTCTCCGGAGCAGCTGTGGCGGGTGGTGGAGGCGATCGGCGGGGAGAACGGCTGGTACTCGTTCCCCCTGGCCTGGGCACTGCGGGGCTGGTTGGACCGCGCGGTGGGTGGGGTGGGGCTGCGTCGTGGCCGCCGTGACCCGTCACGGCTGAGCGTGGGGCAGGCCCTGGACTGGTGGCGCGTGGAGGATCTCCAACGCGGTCGGCGGCTCCTGTTGCGCGCCGAGATGCGCCTGCCCGGCCGGGCCTGGCTGGAGCTGACCGTGACACCCCGCCCAGGCGGTTCGGAGTACCGGCAGCGTGCGGTGTTCGTCCCCCGCGGTCTGGCCGGGCACCTGTACTGGTGGGCGGTCTCCCCGTTCCACGCCCTGGTGTTCGGGGGCATGGTCCGCAACATCACCCGCCGGGCCGAGCGTCTCGCCCACACCGTCCGGCGGACACGCAACTCGCCCCGCCTGTCCGGCTCGTAGCACCGGCACATCCTCGTCCCGTACCCCGTCGAGCGCCCAGGTGTCACCCCTTGGGGCAGGGGGTAACCGGCAGGGCGAGCAGCCATGCGCCGACTGGAGGAGGTACCGGTGACGGATGCGTACGGCCGGGCCACCGGGCCGGAGGAGCGGACGAACGCACCGGACTGGGCTGTCCGCCCGGAGGACCAGACAACGGGGGAACGGATCAGGGCCGCGGGCGGTGAGGTGGCCGGTACCGCCGGGGAACAGGCACGCCAGGTCACCGCCGAGGCCGGGGATCAGGCCCGCCGTGTGCTGTCGCAGGCGCGGGAACGGCTGAGCCGAGAGAGCCGGGACCAGACCCGCCGGTTGGCCCGGGGGCTGCATCAGCTGGCCGACGAGCTGCAGCAGATGGCCGATCGCAGTGAGAGCGGCTCCCCCGCGCAGGAGGTGGTGCGCCAGGCCGCCGAACGCGGCCACCAGGCCGCACGCTACCTGGAGGAGCAGGGCCTGGACGGGATGGTCACCACGGTGCAGGACTTCGCCCGGCGGCGCCCGGGGGTCTTCCTCGCCGGGGCCGCACTGGCCGGGTTCGTGGTGGGCAGGATCGCCAGGAGTCTGACCGGGGACGCGGTGCCGGCGGCGCAACCGGAGCCGGCCGGCTCGGGGACGTCCGACACCACACCCGAGGCGGCGGCCGAACCCGAGGTACCGGCTCAGGCACCTCCTCCGGAGTCGACGGCGCCGAGGACGCCCCACGGGCCGGGGGTGCCGCTCCATGGTTCCTCGTCCACGAGGACCCTAGGCGCCCCGGGGACGGGCTGGCCGAACGATCCGAGCCAGTACCGAGGTGAGGGGACATGACCACCCCTTCCGACTCGTCGATTCCCCAGCAGAGCCGACCGTCCCCGGCCCGGCCGCGGCCGCCGGTCGAGGAGGTCTCCGTCGGTGAGCTGATCGGAGAGGTGGCCCAGGACCTGTCCCGACTGGTGCGGCAGGAACTGGACCTGGCCAAGGCCGAGATCCGCGAGGAAACCGGGAAGGCCGGCAGGGCCGCCGGGGTGCTCGGGGCCGCGGCTGTCGCCGGTCACCTGGCCCTGCTGGTGCTCAGCTTCGCCCTGGTGTTCGCCCTCGACGACGTGCTGGGCCTGGGCTGGGCCGCGTTGCTGGTCGGAGCGGCGTGGGCGGTGGTCGCGCTGCTGCTCCTCCTGATCGGGCGATCCCGGATGCGCCAGGTGTCCCCGAAGCCGGAGCGAACCATCGAGTCGTTGAAGGAGGACGCGCAGTGGGCACGTCACCCGACCAGATAAGGGCGGACATCGACCGGACCCGCGCGGAACTCACCGAGGACGTCGAGCGGCTGGCCGAGCGGACCACCCCACGGCGCATCGTCCGGCGTCGGGTGGACCGGGCCAGGTCGGCGTGGCAGCGGGCCCGGGAGCGGGTGATGGGAGCGGGGCCGTCGGTACCGCCCCCGCGAGCCGGTGACCGGGCACAGGCGGTGCAGGAGAGGACGCAGCAGGCCGTGGGCGCGGTGTCCGACACCGCCCGGCACACCGCGCACGCCGTGCGTGCCGCCCCGCAC
>DATCJU010000039.1:0-25035 GCA_036562635.1 Pseudonocardiaceae bacterium | reverse complement strand
GGCGGTGGGCACCGTCGGTCCGGCCCGCAGCCGGTGCCTGCGCCACTTCCACGCGCTGGTCACGACCACGCCGGGGCGGGTGTGCTCCGCCGGGCCCCGGACCGGGAAGCCGGTGGAGGTGGCACGGTGAACCGGAACCGGGAGGACGCCGTACCGCCGGAGCCGGTCGACCTGGCCGATCTCGCCGACCTGCTGCGTCGCTCCGATCCCGTGCCACCGGACGTGGTGGCCGGGGCGGAACGGGCCGGGGTGTTGCTGGCGCATCCGCCGGAACGGCTGCTCCCGCTGGTGACCGACAGCGCGGTGCAGGCCGAACCGGTGGGTGTCCGCGGCGAGTCCGGGTCGCGCACCCTCGAGTTCGTCCTCGGCCCGCACGCCCTGGCCCTGGAGATCACCCCGGACGGACCCGACCGGCTCCGGGCGCTCGGTGTGGTCAGTCCGGCCCACGCCACGGTGCGGCTGCGCCACCCGACGGGCGAGGCCACCGCGGTCGCCGACGAACACGGGTGCCTGTGGTTCGTCGACGTGCCCAGCGGGCCACTGCAACTGGTCCTGGAGCCGCCGGACGATGATCCGCTGAGCACCGAGTGGTTCGTCGGATGACCGGGACGACCCCAGTGGCCGGAACGGCCCCTGTCCGGAAGCACGACACCCCGGTCGGAGACCTGGTCGCCGTGGCCACGAGCCTGTGCACCCTGGCCAGCCGGGATCCGGTGGAGGTGCTGCGCCGCGCCGGGCACCTGCTGGAGATCGCCGGCCGGCACACCGAGTTGCGGGTGCTCGCCCGACACGCCGCCTGCCTGGCCCACGTGGAGCGCGGTGAACCGGACCAGGCGCTGCGGCATGCCCGCCTGGCCCTGCGGGCCGCCCGGCGCGCGGGCCTGGAACACCGGATCGGACAGCTGCGGCTCACCACGGCCGGGCTGGAGCTGGAACGGAACGGTCCGGCAGCGGGCCTGGCCCAGGTGGCCCTGGCCCACCCGGACCTGCGCGGGGAGGAGGCGGCCCGGGCGTGGTGCCTGCGCGGTCTGCACCTGATCGGCCGAGGCGATCACGTGAGGGCGCACGCCGCGCTGGTGGTGGCGGTGGAGGAACTGCGTCGCACGGGCGGCGGGCACTGGCTGGCCGTGGCGCTCAACGGCCGGGGCGCGGCCCGGGCCTACCTGGGGCGCCCCGCCGAGGCGGACACCGACTTCGCCGCCGCGGCCGCCGTGTGGTTCGCGACCGGCCGGACACACCGGGCACTGGCCTGCCTGCACAACCGGGGTTTCGCCGCCGTGGTCGCCGGTGACCTGCCCCGGGCACTGGAGCTGTTCGAACGGGCACGGCAGGCCGGCCTGGACCCGGAGCGGTACCCGGAGAGCCTGGTCGACGAGGCGGACGCGCTCCTGGCCGCCGGGCTCCTCCGGCAGGCCGAGGACCAGCTCCGGCACGCCGTGCGTCTGCTGGCCGCCGCCGGCCGGTGGACGAAACTCGCCGACGCGCAGCTGGCCCTGGCCGACTGCATGTTCCGCGCGTCCGGTCCGGCCCGGGTGGGGGCGGCGGCAGCCCTGGCGACCGAGGTGACCCGCAGGTTGCGACGTCAGGGACGGACCGGCTGGGCGGTGTTGGCGACGGCCCTGCGGACGCGCTGCCTGCTGGACGAGATCCGGGCCCGGAACGGGGCGGCCGGGACGTGGCCGCGGCGCAGGCGGCTCGCCCTGCTGCGGCGGGTGGCCGCGGTGGCCGCGGAGTGCGAGCACCACGGATGGTGGGCGGCCGGGGCCGAGCTCCGGGTGGAGGCCGCCGCCGTCGCGCACGACTGCGGGTTTCCCGGCACCGAGCCGGTGGAGCTGCTGGCACCGCTGGTGACCGGGCGATCCCCGGTTCCGGTGCGGTTGCGTGCCCTGCGTTGGGTGGCCCGGGCCCGTGCCGCGGCACTCCGCGGTGAGTACCGGCGGGCGCTCGCCGCCTGCCGCCACGGCGTACGCCTGGCGGTCGAACACGGGATCACCCTGGATGCGGTCCGGTCGCGGGCGGTCCGGCTCGACCCGGTCACCGAACTGACCGGGATCGCGCTGGACGTGGTGCTGGAGCGGGCCCGCAGGACCCACGGCACCGGGGCCGCAGCCGCACGGACCGTGCTGCGGTGGAGCGAACTGCGGCATGAGGCCGGCCGGGTCCACCCGGCGGTACGGCCACCCCGCGACCGTCAGGTGGCGGCGGCGCTGGCCGAGCTGCGTGCGGCCGCCGTCCGGGAGCGGTGTGCCACCGGAGGTGGACGGGACGCCGGCCCGGAACGGTCCGCGGTGATCCGGCACGAGCAGCGGGTCCGCCGTCTGCTGCCCCGGGTCGACGGCGGGACGGGTACAGGGGAACGGAACCGCCGTGACCGTGGGCTCTCCGGGCCGGACCTGCGCGAGGTGTCCACCGCCCTGGACGGTGCGGCACTGCTCTCCTTCTGTGCGCACCGGGGTTCCCTGATCGCGGTGTCGGTGACCGGTTCCCGGGTGCGGCTGCACGAGATCGGCCCGCTGGAACAGCTGGCCCGGTACGTCGAGCTGGTGCGGTTCGCCGCCCGGTTGCAGGTCGCACGGGCCGGGGGCACGAGGCTGCCCCTGCAGGCCCCGGCCGGGCTGGACCGGGGTGCGGCCCGCGCGGCGGACGTGCTGGACCGGATGCTGTTCGGCCGGCTCCGGTCTTGGCTCGGCGACCGGCCGCTGGTGGTGGTGCCGGACGGTCCGCTGCGCGCGTTGCCGTGGTCCGTGCTGCCGTCCTGCACCGGTCGCCCGCTCACCCTGGCCCCGTCGGTGGGGGCCTGGACCCGGGCGCACCGGAGGGCGGCCCGTCCCGGGCGGGGTGCGGTGTGGGTGGCCGGTCCCGGCCTGGCGCACGCCGCCGAGGAGGTGCTGGCCCTGCACCGTGTCGGCGGTGGTCGGCTGTTGCTGCCCGCGGCGGCCCGCACCGGTTCGGTGTTGCGTGCCCTGGACGGGGCCGATGTCGGACATCTGGCCGTCCACGGCCGGTTCCGCGAGGACCACCCGCTGTTCTCCACGGTGGAGCTGCAGGACGGCCCGCTCTACGGGTACGACCTGCACCGCCTGCGCCGGGCACCACGTCTGGTGGTGCTGTCGGCGTGCGAGGGGGCGCGGTGCGACGAACCCGGCGGCGGCCCGCTGCTCGGCCTGGCCGCGGTGCTGCTGGAGCGGGGGTGCGCGGTGGTCGTGGGCAGTGTGCTCCCGGTACCGGACGAGCGGGTACCGCCGCTGATGGCGGACCTGCACCGTGGTGTCCGGGCGGGCCGCAGTCCCGCCGAGGCGCTCGCCGAGGCCCAGGCCAGGCACGGACACCACGGTTTCGTCTGTCTCGGTGCCGGCACCACCCCGCTTCGGTCGGTGTCGGCCGACGGCGTACCGGTCAGGGGCGGGGGAGCTTGCGCAACCGGGTCAGAGCCTCGTCCAGCACGTGGTCCTGCTTGCAGAACGCGAAGCGGACCAGGTGCCGCCAGCGTTCCGGCGAGTCGGTGAACACCTGGACCGGAACCGCGGCCACGCCCACCAGCTCCGGCAGTTCCCGGCAGAACCGTTCACCGTCCTCGAAGCCCAGCGGGCGGATGTCGGCGCACACGAAGTAGGTGCCCTCGCTGCGCCGGACGCCGAAGCCCACCTCGGCGAGTCCCTCGGCGAGTCGGTTCTGCTTGGCGTCCAGGTCGGTGCGCAGCTGTGCCACCCAGTCCAGCTCGTTGCGCAGGGCGTGTGCCACCGCCAGCTGCAGCGGTGCCGCGCTGGTGAAGGTCAGGAACTGTTTGGCCGCACGCACCGCCGCCACCAGTTCGGCCGGTCCGGTGACCCAGCCGACCTTCCAGCCGGTGACGCTGAACGTCTTGCCGGCGCTGGAGATCGACACGGTGCGCTCGGCCATCCCGGGCAGGGTGGACAGCGGGATGTGCCGTGCCTCGCCGAACACCAGGTGCTCGTACACCTCGTCGGTGATGGCGACCAGGTCGTGTTCGACGCACACCCGGGCCACCTCGGCCAGTTCCTCCCGGGTGAACACGGTGCCGCACGGGTTGTGCGGCGAGTTCAGCACGAGGACCCGGGTCCGGGGGCCCACCGCGGCACGCAGCGCGTCCACGTCCAGGCCGAACCGTCCGGTCCGCGGGTCCTCGGCCAGCGGGACGCTGCGGCGCTGCCCACCCGCCATGGCGACGGCGGCCGCGTAGGAGTCGTAGTAGGGCTCGAACAGGATCACCTCGTCGCCCGGCTCGACCAGGGCGATCAGCGCGGCGGCGATGCCCTCGGTGGCCCCGACGGTGACCAGCACCTGCCGGTCGGGGTCCAGGTCGATGCCGTAGTGCTGCCGCTGGTGCTCGACGACGGCCGCGCGCAGTTCGGGGGTGCCGGTCCCCGGCGAGTACTGGTTCCGCCCGTCCAGGAGGGCCCGGCTGGCCACCCGCAGCATCTCGTCGGGGCCGTCCGAGTCGGGGAACCCCTGACCCAGGTTCACCGAGCCGGTGCGCTGGGCGAGTGCGGTCATCTCGGCGAAGATCGTGGACGTGTGGGGCCGCAGCCGTGAGGTCAGAGCGGGGTTGCGCACATCGCCCGATCCTGCCACTTCGGTGAACAATCGGTGACGTGCACCAGCTCACGGCAGCCGAGGCGGAGAAGCGGCGCGGCCTGCGCCGGATGAAGACGGTGGCCACCGGTTTCCTGGTGGCGGCGACCGTGATCTACGCGCTGGCCCGCTGGCGGGAGCTGGCCGGGGCACCGGAGTGGGTGGGGTACGTGCGGGCCGCCGCCGAGGCCGGGATGGTGGGGGCGCTGGCGGACTGGTTCGCGGTCACCGCGTTGTTCCGCAGGCCGCTGGGGCTGCCCATCCCCCACACCGCGATCATCCCCACCCGCAAGGACGCCCTGGGGGCCAGCCTCGGCGACTTCGTGGGCACGAACTTCCTGTCCGAGCAGGTGGTGCGGGCCAAGCTGCGCAGCGCGGACGTGGCGCGTCGGATCGGTGCCTGGTTGTCCCGTCCGGAGCACGCCGAGCGGGTGACCGCGGAGCTGGGCAACGCGGTGCGTGGTGTGGTGGCGGTGCTGCGGGACGAGGACGTGCAGGCGGTGCTGGAGCAGGCCGTGGTGCGCCGGCTGGTGGACCAGCCGTGGGGGCCGCCACTGGGCCGGCTGCTCGGGCAGGTGCTGGCCGACGGTTCGCACCGCCGGCTGGTGGACCTGGTGTGCGACCGCGCCTACGAGTGGGTGCGGGACAACCACACGACGGTGCTGCGGGTGGTGTCCGAGCGGGCCCCGTCCTGGTCACCGCGGTTCGTCGACGAGCTGATCGCCGACAAGGTGTACTCGGAGGTGCTGGCGTTCGCCTGGGCGGTGAAGACCGACCGGAACCATCCGATGCGCCAGGCGGTGGACAAGTTCCTGATCGAGTTCGCCAGCGACCTGCAGCACGACCCGGAGACGGTCGCCCGGGCCGAGCAGGTCAAGCACCAGGTGCTGGCCCACCCCGAGGTGCAGAACGTGGTCGGTTCGGCCTGGAGCACCGCCAAACGGATGATCCTGGACGCGGCCGAGGACCCCTCCAGCGAGCTGCGGTTGCGGGTGCGGGACGGCCTGATGTCCCTGGGCCGCCGTCTGGAGGAGGACGCCACGCTGCGCGCCAAGGTGGACGGGTGGCTGGAGAGCGCGGTCGCCTACGTGGTGACCAACTACCGTGACGAGATCACCACGCTGATCACCGACACCGTGGCGCGGTGGGACGCGGAGGAGACCTCGCGCAAGGTGGAGCTCCAGGTGGGGCGGGACCTGCAGTTCATCCGGATCAACGGCACCGTGGTCGGTGCGTTGGCCGGCCTGGTCATCCACACCGTGTCCCAGTTCCTGTTCTGAGCGTCCGGCTCCGGACGGCGGCCGGGGACGACCGGAACGTTCCGGTTCAGCCGGTGGCGGCGGCCGCGGCGCTCCGGGCGCGTTCCCGCCAGTTGCGGGCCTTCTCCCGGTTGCCGCAGACCCGCATCGAGCACCAGGTGCGGGAGCGGTTGCGGGAGCGGTCGTAGAACGCCCAGCGGCAGTTGGTGGCCGGACAGATCTTGATCCGTTCCCAGTGCCCGGTGAGCACGAGCCGGTAGGCGGCCAGGAGTACGGCGCCGAGGGCGTCGTCGGCGATGGGATGGGGGATTCCGGTGTCGAGACGGATGCGGACCGGCCACCCCGCACCGGTGGGTTCGCCGTCTCCGGTCACGGTGCAGCCGGCGGCCACGCGCAGGGCGTCCCGGGCGTGTCGTGTCGCGGCCAGGTCTTCGGGCGCTCCCGGGGGCAGCCCGTGGTCGTCGATCCAGCGCTGCCAGGTGGTGATGCCGTCGAGCACGTCCACACCCTTCTCGTGGTCGACGGTGTTGAGGAAGGCGAGCACCAGGTCGATGTCCTGCTGGGCGTCCCAAGTGGTGAGTGGTTCGACATGCACCCCGGACATCTGAGCAGTCACAACACCACTGTAGGCGGTACAGGGGTTGTGAGCTGTGTCCGTAACCGTCGTGATTGATTTGCCGGTTTACACCCGGTGTAAGTCTGACGGTGGTTACCAGGGGTATGCCTCCCGTACCCGGGGGCAGGGTCCGGTGTTGCGTGAGTGTCGGGCGTGGGGCGGTCCTGCTCGACGACGGTGGTGGGAGCCAAGGCTGGCGGATCCGCGCCGCCTCTGTGGGGCGTCCCGTCCCTGTTGCTCCCGGGTTCGGATCGGACCTTCCACGGTGGCACCGTGCCCTCCGATGCGGTGTCGTCCTCTCGTCCCGGGGTGGGTCGCCGCGTCCGACTCTCGGGGCAGTGGCCTGCGACTTTCGGAGTAAGGACGCGACGTGACGGTGGTCGGTTGCGTGCACGGGCGAAGAAAGTGCCAAATTGTGTGCTGATTTCACACTTACGAGTGATGCGGCTTGATTGTCGCTCGCTTTTCTGTGGAAGATCCCTAGCGCCTTCGTGAAGGGTTTTCTTCCGGGGGTGCGCGTGGTGGGTCGGTGCCGACGGTGCCGGTTCGCCATGCTTTCTCGCTGTTCGCACTTTCGTCGGCTCTGTTGGTCGAGGTGTTCCGGATGCTGATCCCCGTGGGGCGCCACGCCCGCCTGCCGCACCTGTCTGCGCTGCTCAGCATGGGTGCCGGTCTGGTGGCGGCTGGTGTTTCCGTTCTCCCTTCCCGTCGGTGACGCCGAGTGAAGAGTTCCACTTTCGGGTGAACATCGGGTCGGGTGGTCAGTTTTCGGTAACGCGATCGACGGAAGTTGCGACTTGACGAAGTTGGGAGAGACGTAAAAGCAGTCATGGCGGAATCCTGTAGAAATACGTCCCGTCCGTCCCGTCCCCCAGGAAAACCGCGCATGCGGCTCCTGGCCGTGCTGGGTGTGCTCCCGGTGGTGCTGATGGCCGCCGCCTGCGGTGGTTCCGGGGAAGGCGATGGGGCACAGGCCCCGGTCGCACCGCCCGAGCCCGTCGCCCAGCAGGAACTGCTGCAGCTTCCGGAGGCCAGCACCTTCGGCAACATCCCCGAACTCGCCAAGGACCCCGAGCCGCAGGCGAAGACCGACGGCCTGGTCGTCCACCCCCACCGTGAGCTGCCGATCTACCGGGAGAAGAACGGTCCGGCGGTGGCTCGGCTGCCCGTCACCCAGCTCGGCTCGCCCACCTGGGTGCCGGTGATCGCCAAGGACGGCGACTGGTACCAGGTCCTGCTCCCGTCCCGGCCCAACGGCAGCACCGGGTGGATCCACGCGTCGACCGGCGACCTCGAGGAGGCGCGCACGGACTACCTGGTGGAGGTGGACGTCGACGCGTTCACCATGACCGTCCGCGAGGGCGACCGGGAGCTCGGCCGCTGGACGGTCGGGGTGGGCAAGCCGGAGTACCCGACCCCGCGGGGGCGGACGTTCATCATGGCCTCCATCGAGGAGACGGTGGCCAACTACAGCCCCTACGTGCTCCCGCTGGGCACCCACTCCGAGAGCCACGAGACCTACGGCGGCGGACCGGGCACCGTGGCGCTGCACGGCTGGCCGGACGACAGCCCTTTCGGCAAGGCCGACAGCGACGGGTGCATCCGCGTCCCCGACGACGCGCTCGACCTCCTCATCACCCTCCCGCTCGGGACGCTCGTGCTCATCCGCTGAGCATCGGCGTCACGAGGCGATCGAGTACGTCCCCCGCACCAATCCCCCGAATCAGGAAGGAAAAGCGAACGTGACCAGGAAGAAGACGATCGCGGTCACCGGCGCCGCCGCCCTCGCCGCGCTGTTGGCCGCGACCGCGCCGCTGACGGCGTCGGCCGAGCCCACCCCGAAGCCCGGTTCCGCCTTCGCCCTCTCCGCCAGCGGTCTGCTGAACGTGAGTGCGGTCCCTGCGCTGGACGGCAGCCGCGGCTACCAGGAGCGTTCGGTCGCCGATCTCACCACCCCCGACGGGCAGCTGAGCGCCCATGCGCTCAACGTCGCCGTGCACGAGACCTCCGCCCGGGCCAGCGTGGCCGACCTGCGGATCGGCCTGGCGCAGCTCCCGCAGCTGCGGGACCTGGACCTGGGTCTGCTGTCCGCCTCGGCGGTGCGTGCCGTCTGCGAGAACGGCCAGGGCTCCGCCACGCTGGCCCGGGCCTCGCTCGCGGGTCGGCCGCTGGAGGTCACCCCGCCGCCGAACACCACGATCCCCCTGGCCGGTCTGGGCTCGATCGTGCTGAACAAGCAGACCCGCAACGCCGACGGGTCGCTCACCGTCACCGCGCTGCACGTGCGGGTGAACGGTGTGCAGGACATCGACGTCGCCTCGGCCACCTGCGCCAAGAGCGCCTCGGACTCGGAGACGCCCGAGGAGCCGACCACCTCGCCGCAGCCCACCACCGAGCCGGGCAAGCCCACCGACAAGCCCGGTGACAACGGTGACCAGGGTGACAAGGGCGACCAGAACGGGCCGGCGAAGGCGCCGCGGCCGAAGCCGGTGCGGGGTCACCACCCGGTGACCGGCTGAGCCGATCCGAACGACGAACCCGTCCATCCCTCCTGTCACACACGTCTGCCGCGCGGACGCCCGCCCGGGTCCGCGCGGCAGACGCGTGTTCGGGGGCGTCCGTCGACCCGCACCGCCCGGGGACGGAGTCGGAGCTCACCCGGCGAGCCCGCCGAGCACCACGCCCAGTGCGGCGGCGGCGAGACCGGCGGCGGTGTTCCCCACGACGTTGAGCAGGGCCCGTCGCCGGGCGCCGCCGGTGAGGAGGTGCACCGTCTCGTGACCGAAGGTCGAGTAGGTGGTGAGCGCACCGCAGAATCCCGTGCCGGCCAGGGGAGGCAGCCAGTCTGGCAGGGCGCCCGTCGACACCGCCCCGGTGAGCACACCGAGTAGGAACGAGCCGGTGACGTTGACGGTGAGGGTGCCCCAGGGGAAGTCGTTCCCGAAGCGGGCCCTCGCCCACCGGTCGGTGAGGTAGCGGAGCGGGGCGCCGACGGCGGCGCCCAGGGCGACCAGCAGTGCCGTCATCCGTCGTGCTCCTCGGTGCGGTGGCCGGGGGCCGTGTCGTCCGGCGGAGCCGTGCCCGTCTCGGGGGCCGTGCCCGCCTCGACCCCCACCATCGGTCGCGGTGTCGTCCCGGCGGTGACCACCGGGTCGGCCGGGGCCGGCCGGTGAGCGTCGGTGCCGGGGGCCGGCGAGGTGGCCGTGTGCGCCAGCCTGCGGGCCAGTGCCGTGCCGGCCACCGCCGCGAGCAGCCCCAGCACCGGGGTGCCCACCAGGTAGAGCAGCGCCGCGTCGGTGCGGCCGGCGGCGAGCAGTCGTTCGGTCTCCACGGCGTAGCTGGAGAAGGTGGTGAACCCGCCGAGCACCCCGGTGCCCAGGAACGGCCGCACCAGGGGGTGTGTCGGCCGGACCTCGGTGACCAGCACGGTCAGCACGCCGATCAGCAGGCAACCGGTGACGTTGGTGAGGAGGGTCGCCACGGGGACCGCCGCGGGTGCGGTGGGCAACGCCAGGGCGATGCCGTGTCGGGCCAGTGCGCCGAGCGCCCCGCCGAGTGCCACGACGGCGACGGTGGTTGCGGTGCGCGCACGTGTGCCGCTCACTCGTCCGGACCCTACCGGCGGGTGGAGGTCCCGGTCGAAGTGTCGTGTTTCACCCCACGGTGCAAGCAGTGTGCTTGCAGGAGTTAGCACCCGGGCGTACCGTCGAGGACAGCGGGAAGCCCTGGGCGGCGTGAGGGGGTGGGAGCCGATGCGCAGGATGGACAGGGCCGTCAACGAGGCCGTCGCCGGAATCGGCCGGGACATCGGGGAGTACATCCGTCAGCAGCGGCGCAACGCCCAGATCTCGCTGCGGCAGCTCGCCAAGCTCGCCGGTATCTCCAACCCCTACCTCAGTCAGATCGAACGCGGCCTGCGCAAACCGAGTGCCGAGATCCTGCAGCAGATCGCCAAGGGACTGCGGATCTCCGCCGAGGCGCTGTACGTGCAGGCCGGAATCCTGGAGCAGCGGCGCGGTGGGCCGGTGGTCGACGCCATCCTGGCCGACCCCGACCTGACCGAGCGCCAGAAGCAGGTGCTGCTCGACGTTTACCAGTCGTTCCGGCGGGATAACTCCGCCACGTCCACCCGTACGCCCGATCCGGACGGGCCAGGTGATCCGGGTGACCCGGCCTCGGCCGCCCCGTCGTCCCGCTCAGGTGATCGCACATCCACCCACGAACTTCCGGAACCCGAGGAGTGAGCTGTCCATGCCGAAGACACCCGACGTGAACAAGGCCCGTGAGCGGGCGACGAGCGTGATGGAAACCGCCGTGGAGCAGACGCGGTCCCCCTTGCTGGCCGTGCTGAGCGCCGGCGAGGCGGCGGCCCAGGCGGTGGCCAAGAGCCTGAGGCGGGCCCGTGAGCGGGTGGCCGAGCGCGCCGAGAACGGGCGCAACGGTGTGGAGGAGCTGCACGGCGAGAGCCGGCCCAAGCTGGACCCGGCGGAACTGCGCAAGCTCGTCGACGCCTACACCCAGGCCGCCATGCAGCTCTACGGCTACCTCGCCGAGCGCGGGGAGAAGGCGCTGGACCGGCTGCGGAAGAACCCGCAGTTCCAGCGCACGATGGAGCAGCTCGAGGCGGCAGCGCAGAACGCCCAGGAGCGGGTGGAACACGTCCGCGAGCTGGCCGACGAGACCCTGTCCAAGGTGGCCCAGCGGCTCCGCGGTGCCGGTGAGCAGGCCGCCTCGACCGTCGAGGACACCGCCCGGGAGACCGCCGAGACCGCGGAACGTGCCGGGGCCAAGGCCTCCGACACCGTCCAGGAGGCCGGGCAGAAGACGGCCGGCGCCACCCGGAACACCACACGGCGGGCCGGCCGGGCGACCTCCCGGGCCACGGACAAGGACAAGGGCAAGGGCAAGGGCGGCGACTCCCGCAAGTCGCAGGACTGACCCGACACGGTCGTGTCCCGCGGTGCGGACCACCCATCTCCCGGGTGGTCCGCACCGCCGTGTCGGTGGTTCCTCCGGCCGGAGTGAGCCGGACCGGAGATTGGTCAGATCCCCAACTCGGTCTTTTCCCCGTACTCTGAAGATGTGCTGCAGCTCGACGTATTGATCCTGCTGGTCATCTACTGGGCTGCGATCCCTGTCGGGGTCTACGCCTTCGTCCACGCGCTGCTGCAGCGCGCCGACGCCTTCACCGCGGCGGACAAGCTCAGCAAGCCGGCCTGGCTCGGTATCACCGGGGGCGGCACGGCTGCGCTCCTGCTGTTCCAGCCCGGGCGCGGGGGGCTGATGTTCTGGATCGCCGGCCTGGTCGCCGTGCTCGTCTACATCGTCGACGTGCGGCCGCGGGTGATCGAGGTCCAACGCGGCCCCCGCTGGTGACCGCGGCCCCGAGCGGTGGTACCCCGGTGGCGGTGAACGGCCCGGCGGCCGACGGCGCGTGGCTGCCCAGCGGACTGACCTGGCAGGCCCACGGGCACGGCGCCCCGGTGACCCTGGTGGTCCCCGGGCTCGGCGCGACACCCGGTGAGGCCCGTATCCCGGCGTCCGGCCTGCCCGGTACCCGGGTGGTGCTGACCCTGCCCTCGCACGGTCACGCCCCGGACGCCGAACCCGGTTACTGGCGTTATCCGCGGCTGGCCGCCGAGGTCGCCGCGGTCGCCGACCGGGTCGGTGCGACCCGTGCCGTCGGGGTGTCCCTCGGGGCCGGCGCGCTCACCCGGCTCGTCGCCGAACAGCCCGACCGGTTCGAACGCCTGGCCCTGCTGCTGCCCGCCGCGCTGGACGGCCCCCGGTCGCCCACGGCGAGTCGGCGGCTGCACCACCTCGCCACCGCGGTGGACCAGGCCCTGGACCACGGGGACGACACCGCGCTGCGGGACCTGGTCACCGCGGAGGTACCTGCGGGTGTGGCGGTCGGCGACCACGTCAGCGCCAGGACCCAGGCCCTGCTGCGCCTGCGCGACGCCCTGCACGAGCTGCCCGGCCAGTCCCCGCTCGGCGACCTGGGCCGTGCGGCCGACGTGCTGGCCGGGGTCCAGGCCAAGGTGCTGGTGATTGGCGCCACCCGGGACCCGCTGCACCCACGGGAGGTGGCGGAGGCCGTCGCGGACGCGATCGGCGGCGCCGAACTGGAGCTGTTCGACTCCCCGGCCCCGCTGCTCACCCACCGCGCCCAGGTGCGGGAACGCCTGCGCTCGTTCCTGGCCTGAGTACCCGGCCCGACCCGGTCATCGGCCCGGCTCGACCCGGTCACTGCGGTTTCGGGCCCGCCGGACCCCGGGTAGGCCGTGGGTATGGCACAGGAAACCATGATCGCGTTCCTAGTGGCGCCCGAGGGGATCGAGCAGGTCGAGCTGGCCGACCCCTGGCAGGCGGTGCAGCAGGCGGGCGGGACCCCGCAGCTGTTGGCCGCCGCCCCGGGCGGGAGGAAGGTGGACAAGGTCCGGGCCTTCCACCACCTCGACCCGGCGGACACCTTCGATGTGGACCTTCCGGTCTCCGAGGCCGACCCCGCCGCATACGCTGGGCTGGTCCTGCCCGGTGGTGTCGCCAACGCCGACTTCCTCCGCATGGACCCCGACGCCGTGGAGTTCGTCCGGGCCTTCGCCCGGGCGGGCAAACCGATCGCCGCGATCTGCCACGCCCCGTGGGCCCTGGTGGAGGCCGACGTGGTGCGCGGCAAGACGATGACCTCCTTCCCCAGCCTGGCCACCGACATCCGCAACGCCGGGGCCACCTGGGTCGACCAGGAGGTGGTGTTCTCCGACGCGGGCGGCTATCCGCTGGTCACCAGCCGCAAGCCGGACGATCTGCCCGCGTTCAACCGCGAGGCGCTGCGCATCTTTGGGCTGGCCGGCTGACCCACCACCCCGGCCGGTCGCCACGGGGCGGCCGCGGAGCCCCGCCCGTGGGCTCGCGGGGCCGTCCCGGTCGGCCTCGATACCCTGTCGGACATGTCGAGGCAGTGGAGCATCGCTGGTCGACTCCAGGTGGTGCCGGCCCTGGACCGGCTCGACCTGCTGGCCGAGCCGGTGGCCCGGGCCCTGCGGGAGCTGCCCGCCGAGGACGCCGCCCGGTGCGGGGTCGCGGAGATCGACCCGGAGCTGGCCGACACCGCGGCGTTCTGTGAGCGGTACGAGGTGCCGTTGCACGCCAGCGCCAACTGCGTGGTGGTGGCGGGCAAGCGCGGCGGCGAGGTTCGGTACGCGGCGTGCCTGGTGATGGCCACCACCCGGGCCGACGTCAACGGCGTGGTCAAGCGGCGGCTGGACGTGCGCAAGGCCTCGTTCGCGCCGATGGCCGACGCCATCGGGTTGACCGGCATGGAGTACGGCGGGATCACCCCGGTCGGCCTGCCCGCGGGGTGGCCGCTGCTGCTGGACCCGGCGGTGGTGGCCGCACCCGAGCTGGTGGTGGGCAGTGGTGTGCGGCGGAGCAAGCTGCTGCTGCCCGGTGAGCTGCTGGCCAGGCTGCCAGGCGCCGAGGTGCTCGAGGGGCTGGGCGTTCCGGTCCCGGCCTGACCCCCTCGTCCTCACCGCACGGCGCCCGCTCACCGGAGCCTCGGCCGGGTCGACGTGTGTCCCCTCCCGCCGGGATCACCGCCCGGCGGGAGGGCGCAGACCGGCGGGCGGGTCAGTGGAAGACGACGGTGCGGTTGCCGTGCACCAGGACGCGGTCCTCCAGGTGCCAGCGCAGGCCGCGGGCCAGCACGATCTTCTCGATGTCCCGCCCCTTGCGCACCATGTCCGGCACGGTGTCGCCGTGGTCCACCCGGATCACGTCCTGCTCGATGATCGGGCCCGCGTCCAGCTCGGGGGTCACGTAGTGGCAGGTGGCGCCGACCAGCTTCACCCCGCGGGCGTAGGCCTGGTGGTAGGGGCGGGCGCCGACGAAGGACGGCAGGAAGCTGTGGTGGATGTTGATCACCCGCCCGGCCCACGCCGTGCACAGCTCCTCGGGGAGCACCCGCATGAACTTGGCCAGCACCACCGCGTGCGGGTCGTGGGCGTCCACCAGTTCGCGCACCTGCTTGAACGCGGTGACCTTGCCCTCGGGATCGGTGCCGGGCGCGGGGAACGGCACGTGGTGGAACGGGATGCCGTGCGCCCGGGTGATCCCGGCCAGGTCCGGGTGGTTGCCCACCACGGCGCTCACCTCGACGTCGAGCTCACCGGAGGCCACCCGACCCAGCAGGTCGTACAGGCAGTGGCTCTCCTTGGACACCAGGATCACCATCCGCTTGCGCTCGGCGGTGTCGGTGACCCGCCAGTCGGTACGGCTGCCCAGTTCCTCGGCCAGGTCGGCGAAGCGCGTCCGCAGCTCCTCCACCCCGAAGGGCAGCGAGTCCGCACGCACCTCCTGCCGGGTGAAGAACCACCCGGTCTCCGGGTCGGCGTGGTAGGCGGCCTCGACGATCCAGCCTCCGGCCTCGGCCAGGAACGAGGAGATCCTGGCGACGATGCCGGTGCGGTCCGGGCAGCCGAAGGTGATCACGTAACGGCGAACTGGCGACGACACGGCTTCCTAGTCTCCCAGCCCTCGTTCCCGTGTGCCGGTCAGCGGGCGCGAACCGCCTCGACGAGGGACATCTCCCCGGCCACCTCCGCGCGGTGCGGGCGGCCCCACACCGCCCGGTAGAGCTCGTCCGCCGCACCGGAGACGCCGGCGTCCGCCTCCGGGGTTTCCGGTGCGCTCCCGTACGCGGTGGTCTCCGGAAGCTGCTCGGGGGCCACGTGCACCAGCCAGGACCGGCCCGCGTCCACGGCGTGGTAGCGCACCGTTCCGCGGAGCCGGGACCGTGCCCAGTCGGTGATGTGCGCGGGCACGATCCTGGTCAGGGCCTCGTCCACCCCGTCCGCGGCGAAGCCGGGGTCGAAGGCCAGTCCGGGGCGGGCGTCCGGGCCACCGTGGAGGGCCGCCAGGGCGTGCTCGGCGTCCAGCCGGTGGACGGCGGTCTCGTGGGCCATCCGCCGGGGCCAGAAGCCCGCCGTCGGCGGGGCGAACGGGGAGAACACCCAGGCCGGGGTCGCCGGGTCGGTGTCACGCAGCGTCTCCAGCAGCTCCGCGAGCCGTTCGTCCCACCAGGAGAGCAGGTCCGTCCAGTCCTCGGGCGGACGCGGGGCCGGCTTCGGGTCCTCGGGGTCCGCGGTGCGGAGGTTCTCGATCACCCAGGCGTGCACCCGGGCGATGTGCCGCACCAGTCGGTGCACGTCCCATTCCGGGCAGGTCGGCACCGTCGCGTCCGGTCCTGCTGCCAGCGCGGCGGCCCGCAGTCCCTCGGCGTGGATCCGGGCCTGCTCGACGAACTCCAGGTGCTCCACGCCGCTCACCCTAGAGGTCGACGGTGGTCATCCGATCGGTGGTGGGGCGGACCGGTGTCGGGTGTCCCGCGGTCACTCCGGGGCCACCGCCGACCACGGCAGGGTCAGTTCGCCGAGCCGCCACCGGCGGGGACGGTCCAGCACCGGCCAGCCGCGTTCGGCGAGCAGACGCACCGACTCCGCCCACCGCACCCGCGGCCCGAACGGGGACAGCGGGGCCGCCGTGGCCCAACAGGCGTCCAGCTCGCCGAGCAGGGCGTGCACCCGTTCCCCGGGCACGTTGCGGTGGATGAGCACCTTCGGCAGCCGCTCGGCCAGGTCGGAGGGGGTGCGGATGTCCGAGGGGCGGCAGGCCAGGGTGAAGGTGCGCGGCCCGGAGGCGTCCAGGGTCACCCAGGAGCAGCGGCGGCCGATCTCGTCACAGGTGCCCTCGACGAGCAGACCGCCGGGCGCCAGGCGCTCCAGCATGGTGCGCCACGACTCGTGGACCTGGTGCTCGGGGTACTGCCGCAGCACGTTCAGCGCCCGCACCAGCACCGGGCGCGCCCCGGCCAGTTCGAACCCGCCGCGCCGGAACTCCAGGAACCCGGGGACGGCGCTGGGCTGGGCGTCGGCCACCCGTTGCGCGTCGATCTCCAGGCCCAGGACCCGCACGTCCGGGCGCACCGCGCGCAGTCGGTGCGCCATCTCCACCGTGGTCACCGGGGACGAGCCGTAGCCCAGGTCCACCACCAGCGGGTCCGCGGCGGAGCGCAGCACGGTGGACACCCAGTGGGTACCGGTCATCCAGCGGTCGATCCGCCGCAGCCGGTTCGGGTTGGTGGTCCCCCGGGTGGGCAGCCCGAGCGCTCGGGCCCGACCGGCGGCCAGCCGTGGTTTCCTTCGGCGCGGGGCGGAGGCGGGTCGGGCGGGAGGAGCGGGGGCGGGGGTCGGTTGCGGGGCGCTCACCGCTGGTTCTGGGCGAGCCAGTCGGTGGTGAACTCGTTCTCCGCGGTCAGCAGCCGTCGCAACTGGTCGATGATCACCTTCTCCACCTTGCCCCCGATGAAGGGAATGGACACCTCGACGCGCAGCCTCACCTCGGACCGGCAGGCGTCCGGCCCGGCGGGCGCGATCTCCATGGTGCCTCCGATGGTGGCCGGGGCGCCCGGAACCGTGGCGTGTACCGCACCCCGCGCGGTCTCGCCGTCGCGCTGCCAGGTCTCCTCGCGCTCGATCACCAGGTGGCCCGGGACCAGCGTCCGGACGAACGAGGGCAGCCGGTCCGACGGGATGCCCTGACGCAGCACCACCCGGCCGTTGCCGTCCGCGGTGATCTCGTGGGTCACCAGGGCCGCGTCGAGCCCGCCCAGCTCGGCCAGTCGCGCCTCCAGATACGCCCGGTCGACCAGGGCGGAGGCGACCTCGGTGGCCGGATGGGGGTACTCGTGGGTGGCGCGGATGTCGGTGGCCATGAGGCGCAGGCTACCGTTGGTCGCCGTGACCGATCCGCTGGCCAGCGAGCAGACCGGCAGCACCGAGACCACCTTCTCCACCAGGGAGGTGACGGCGGCCGTCCGCAGGGACGTGCCGCTGTCCGGGTACACCACGCTGCGGTTGGGCGGGCCGGCCGCCCGGTTCGTGGAGGCGACCAGCGCCGCCGAGGTGGTGGACACCGTGCGTGCGGCGGACGCCGCGCGGGAGCCGCTGCTGGTCCTGGGCGGTGGTTCGAACCTGGTGGTGGCCGACGGTGGGTTCGACGGCACCGTGGTGCGCCTGGCCCACAGGGGACAGCGGCTGGACGCGGTGGGTGACGGCGTGGTCCAGCTCACCGTGGAGGCCGGTGAGGACTGGGACGCCGTGGTCGCCGGCACCGTGGAGCAGGGGTTGGGCGGGCTGGAGTGCCTGTCCGGGATTCCCGGCCTGGTGGGGGCGACCCCGGTGCAGAACGTCGGCGCCTACGGCGTGGAGGTGGCCGAGCTGCTGCTGTCGGTGGACGTGCTGGACCGACGCAGCGGTCAGGTGCGCCAGATGTCGGTGGACGAGCTGGGGCTGGGATACCGCACCAGCGTGTTGAAGGGCACCGACAGCGGGGTGGTGTTGCGGGTGCGGTTCGCGCTGCGACAGGGTGGGCTGTCCGCGCCGATCCGCTACGCCGAGCTGGCCCGCACCCTGGGTGTGGAGCTGGGGGCGCGGGTGCCGGTGGCCGAGGCACGGCAGGCGGTGCTGGAGCTGCGGCGGCGCAAGGGCATGGTGCTGGACCCGGCCGACCACGACACCTGGAGTGCCGGGTCGTTCTTCACCAATCCGGTGTTGGCTGACGCGGAGCTGCCGCCGGTGTTGGAGCGGATCGCGGCCCGGGTGGGGGCCGAGGTGGCGGTGCCCCGCTACCCGGCCGGCCCGGGGCGTACCAAGTTGTCCGCGGCGTGGTTGATCGAGCGGGCCGGGTTCGGTCGTGGTTTCGCCGGCGCGTCGGGTCGGGTGGCGTTGTCGGGCAAGCACACGTTGGCGTTGACCAACCGGGGAGGCGCCACCACCGCGGAGCTGCTCGACCTGGCCCGGCAGGTGCGGGACGGGGTGTACCGGGAGTTCGGGGTGCGGTTGCACCCGGAGCCGGTGTTGGTCGGCTGCACGCTCTGACCACGCCCTGACCACGTCGTTCCTCGCCCCGCCCGGTCCCGGTCGTCGGGTGGGGCCGGCCGGAGGGTGCCGTCCCCCGGGCGGTGGCGGCCGTCCAGGTGACTTCGGGTGACGTGGGTCTCGCCGGGCGTGTTCCATGGAGTCACAGGGCTGCACGTCGGGGACCGGTCGAGCGCGGAATCACGGGGTGCCCGGAGCTCGCCGGTTCCCGGTCCCGGCTGCGGCCGGGACGCGGGGGCGGGAACCGCGTCGGGGCAGCGCTTCCCGCCCCCGTCCTGTGTCGATCCCGGCCGGTGTTCGTGTACCGGTCCGTTGTCGGTCCCGTGTCCTTGCGGGCGTCGTTCCTCGCGTTGTGCCGGGTGTTCCCGGGTGCCCCTGTGCCGACCGTGGTCACTCCGATGGCGTATTGAAAAGGGCATACCCAAGTCATAATTTCGGACTTCCTTAATTGAGGACGCAAGGAGGTCCGGTGCGAAGTGGCACGCTGCGCGCGCTCCGGTTGCTCCCGGTGCTGGTCGCGCTGCTCGGAACCGTGGTCGCGTGCGGTGGGGGAGCAGGCGGCGACGGCCGGAAGTCCGTGACGATGTGGATGTACCCGCTCTCGATCACCGACCAGTCCGCCAACCAGCGGTTCTGGGCCGACGTCGAGAAGCGCTTCGAGGAGCAGCACCCGGACGTCGACCTCACCGTCGAACTGCAGCCGTGGGAGGGCAAGGACGAGAAGATCACCACCGCCCTCGCCTCCGGCAAGGGACCCGACCTGGTCCTGCTCATCCCCGACCAGGTGCCGCAGTACGCCACCACCCGCGCCATCCAGCCCCTGGACGACGTGGTCCAGCCGTTCCGCGACGACCTGCACCCCGGCGCACTGCAGGGCGCCACCTACGAGGACAAGGTCTACTTCGTCCCGCTCTACCAGACCGCGACCCTGCCGGTCTACAACAGGCGGGTCCTGGCCCGGATCGGGGTCGACCAGCCCCCGCGGACCTGGTCGGAGATCCAGCAGTGGGTGCCGCGGCTGGCCGCCGAGGGCTACCAGACACTGGACTACTCGGCCAGCACCACCGTCTCGCTCAACCAGACCTTCTACCTGCTGCTCTGGCAGAGCGGCGGCCGGGTGTTCGCCGAGGACGGCGGGTCGGTGGCCTTCAACCGCCCCGAGGGGATGCGTGCGCTCCAGCTGCTGGTCGACATCCACCGGCAGGGCGGCATCCCGGAGTCGCAGCTCACCACCGTGGTGGACGCCAACGCCAGCCAGTACTTCAAGGGCAGGGTGGCGCTCAACCACTCGGTGACCCTGCACCACGCCAGGCGCCTGCAGGAGGCGTGGGGTGCGGAGAACGTCCTGGTCGGACCGCCCCTGGACAACGGCCGGCAGCTCGGCTTCGGCCTACCCGGCGGGCTCGCCCTGACCAGCGGCAGCCGCGCACCGGAGGCGGCCAAGGAGGTACTGCGGTTCCTCGCCCGGCCCGACGTGCTCGCCGAGCTCAACCAGGAGTTCGGGTACTTCCCGCCGCGCCGGTCGGTACAGGTCGACACCTCCGACCCGATCGCCAAGGCGTTCGCGGACAACCTCGCACTCATGCGGGGCCCGGAGGTGCACCCGGCGGCCCGCCAGGTGATGGCCAAGCTCGCCCCGCAGATCCAGGCCGCACTCAGGGGTGACAAGACCCCGCAGCAGGCACTGGACGACGCGGCCCGGGAGGCCGACGCCGAGATCCGACGGGCCACGTCCTGACCGCCCACACCCCTGGAGGTGAGCACGTGTCCAGCTCGCCCACCGCGGTGCGGCGGTCCACCCCGCCCACCGCACCCGGCGGCACTCCCGCCGGAACCGGGCCCGACGACCGGGTGGCCGCCCGCCGTCGCCGCCGGCGGCGGGAGGCACTGGTCGGGTTCGCCTTCGCGCTGCCCATGGTGGGGCTGTTCGCCGTGTTCCGGCTCGCTCCCGTCGTCCAGTCGGCCTTCCTCAGCCTCACCGACTACCACCCGCTCGGCACCTGGCGGTTCGTCGGAGGGGACAACTACGTCCGCCTGCTCGGGGACGACACGTTCTGGCGGGCGCTGCGGGTCACCCTCACCTATGCCCTGCTGGTCGCCCCGCTGACCGTGGCCGTCTCGCTGGCGACCGCGCTGCTGCTGCACCGGGTGGTGTTCGCCCGCGGGTTCTTCCGCGGGGTGCTCTTCCTGCCGTACGTCACCAGCACCGTGTTCGCCGCGGTGATCTGGCGGTGGATCTACGACGTCGAGGACGGCCTGGTCAACGGCCTGCTGGACCGCCTGGGTGCCTCACCGGTCCCGTTCCTCAACGACACCGCGCTGGTCCTGCCCTCCATCGCGGTGATGTCGGCCTGGAAGGGCTTCGGCTACTCCATGCTGATCCTGTTGGCCGGCCTACAGGCCATCCCGGCCGAGTACACCGAGGCGGCCCGCCTCGACGGGGCGAGCGGGTGGCGCCTGTTCACCCGCATCACCCTGCCGCTGCTGCGGCCGGTGCTGCTGTTCGTCGTGGTGATCGAGACCATCGGCGCCCTGCAGGTGTTCGACGCGATGTACGTCATGACCGGCGGCGGACCGGTGCAGGCGAGCTACTCGGTGGTGTTCCAGCTCTACGACGAGGGCTTCAAGTTCAACGACTTCGGCTACGCCAGCGCGATCGGCATGGTGCTCTTCGCGGTCATCCTGGTGATCTCGCTGGTGCAGCGGCGACTGCTGGGCCGGGAGGAGGGGTGAGGCGATGACCGTCCTCCACGGTGCGGCCGGGCCCGCGGGAACCGGGCCGCTGGGCCTCGACCCGGAGCGCCGCGCGACGCCCGGCCGGCGCGGCCGGCCCCGGCTGGGGACGGTGGGCCTGTTGGTGGGCACCTGTCTGGTGACCCTGGTGCCGTTCGTGGTGATGCTGCTCATGGCACTGTCCCCACCGGACCGACGCACCCTGCCCGAGGTGCTGTGGCCGGAGGAGCTGAGCCTGCGCAACTTCGAGGCGGTGCTGCGGGGTGCCGACCTGGTGCGCTGGGGAATCAACTCGCTGGTCTACTCGGCGGTGTCCACCGTCGTGGTCCTGCTGCTGGCCACCATGGCCGGCTACTCGTTCGCCCGGAAGCGCTGGCCCGGACGGGACCTGGTGTTCGCGGTCATGCTGGCCACGTTGATGGTGCCGTTCCACGTCAGCCTGATCCCGTACTTCATGACCGTCGGCGCACTCGGCGGCATCGACACCTACTGGGGCATGATCCTGCCCACCGTGGCCAACGTGCAGGCCGTGTTCCTGATGCGGCAGTACCTGCGCTCCCTGCCCGAGGAGCTGTTCGAGGCGGCCAGGGTGGACGGTGCCTCGGAGTGGTTGATCTTCCTGCGCATCGTGGTGCCGCTGGCCCGCCCGGCGATGGCCGCGATCGGGGTGTTCGTGTTCATCTGGCACTGGAACGACTTCCTGTGGCCCCTGCTGGTGGCGCAGAGCGAGGAGATGCGCACCCTCACCGTGGGGCTGGCCTCGCTGCGTGCGGAGGTGATCACGCCGCAGGAACTGATGGCGGGGGCCACCCTCACCGTGGTGCCCTGCCTGCTGGTGTTCGCCCTGTTCCAGCGCTACCTGGTGGACAGCGTGGCCACCACGGGGCTGCGGGGGTGAGCGACCACCGGACGCGTGGTGGTGCAGGGAAAGGCCCGGGCGTGGGGTGCCCACGCCCGGGCCGGACGAACGACGGTCCTGCGGCTCAGCCCTGCCGGGCCGCCCAGTTCAGCCAGGCGGTCCCGTGGATCAGCAGGGTGCTGGGTTCGAGATCGCCCAGGGCGTTGTAGATGTTCAGGACCCCGTTCAGCATCCGCTTCTCGGGGTCGTAGGGGTAGATGCCCAGCCAGGCCGCGCTGATCAGCTCGTTGGTCAGCCGCAGCGACGGGCTCAGGTCCCCCGGGTCGGTGCCGTTGACGTAGCGGTGCGCGCTCGGCTTGCCGTCCGCGGCGGTGTACAGGATGCGCCGGTTGAACGTGTTGGCCAGTCGCCGCATGGTGTCGTTGGTGACCACCATGCGCATCTCGCGGGCCTCGTAGGCGGCGGTGATGCTCAGGTAGGCGTGCCCGATGTCCTCGTACCGCTTGTTGCCCGGCGAGGAGGGGGTGTGCAGCGAGACCTGGGCGGAGGTGGACCAGCCGGTGTAGCCGTAGCCGCGGGTCCAGTAGTAGTGGAACGGCGCGGTCCCGTCGCTGGCGAGCTCCAGGTCGTTGTGCCAGGTGGTGAGCAGCTGGGTGGCCCGGGTCCCGTGCTCCGGGATGTTCCTGGCCCGGTACAGCTCGATCCACACCCGCGCCATGCTGGTGTTGTAGTTGTGCGGCAGGCCGATGTTGTCCAGCGCCACCGGGTCGCCCTTGGGGTGCCGGTAGTAGCCCTCGCCGTCGGCGTTGACGTTGTACTCGCGGTCGTGCACCCGCGCGGCGGCCTCGGCCGCGGCGAAGTACTCCTCGGCCTTGGCCCGGTAGTAACTGTCCGCCCACAGCTCGGGGTCGCGGATGATGAGCCGGGCGCACTTGGCGATCGGGTAGGCGATCTGTCCGGTGTGCACCGCGGTGTGGAAGAACTCGTTGTACCCGGTGAAGTTGCCGTACGCCGGGGCCGGTCCGACACCGGCGTCGGCGGGGCGCAGGTCCTCGGCCGTGCACCGGGTCTCGTTGGTGCTGTTGGCGAACACCGCCTCCATGCGCCTGGTGGGGTGGTTCGCGCTGCTGCGGTCCATCACCAGGTTGTCGTGGGAGTCAAACACCCGTGAGCCGGACGACCCGGTGAGCGAGGTGACGATGCGGAACGTGCCGGAGGTGGTGCCCGGTTCGACGCTGACCCGCAGGTCGCTGCCGTTCCCGCTGGTGGTGGTGATCCGCAGCACCGGCTTGCCGTCGGCGTCCCGGAGCACCGCCTGACCCGCGCTGTAGGGCGTGCCGGCCCGCCAGGCGGGTTCGCTGCGCCCGGTCCACACCGTGACGCCGCGTTCGCTGTCCCGGTTGGCCAGGACGTGGTCGATGTGGTCGATCGCCTTGTCCAGGTAGTACCGGTCCCGGTACGCCTGGTACATCATCAGGTAGGCCTGCATGAAGTAGGCCTCGTCCCAGGCCAGGGCGCCGCGGTTCTCGTTGAGTTCGTCCTTGCGACCGTTGCCGTTGTTGAACGCCTGGTCCAGTGCGTCGAAGGTCGCCCTGCTGGTGTAGTCCCGGGCGGCCCACGCGGTGCCCGGTAGGACCACGCTCAGGCCGCCCGCGGCGGTGAGCAGGGCGGCACCGCGGAGCAGGTCCCGCCGGGAGAGGCTGTCACGTGCCATGGAACCTCCTTGGTCGGTGTGCTCGGACCGACCGACGGGATGTCGGTCGGCCGGGGGGCGGAAGACCGGCCGGTGAGGGGGCACGCCGTGGTCCGGTCGGGGCGGACGGCGGTGGGGGCGGGGGTTCGGCACGGTCCTCGGTGGACGGATGCCGGTCCGGTGGCCTCGGTCCGTGGGGCGGCGGGCCGCCGGGGCGGGTGGTCCCGGCGGCCCGCCAGGGCGGAGGGGTCAGCGGCTGAAGCGGGCGGCCCAGTTGAGCCACGCGCTGGCGTAGATGGGGACCGTCTCGGGCACCGGGTTGGAGGCGGCGAAGGTGTCGTGCACCCGCTGCACCATCGAACCGTCCACGTCGAACGGGGCCAGGCCCAGCCAGCCGGCGACGATCTGCCGGTAGCCGGTGGTGAATCCGCTGCCGTCCACCCAGGTGGAGGTGCCCAGGGTGCCGTCCTGGGTGACGAGCACCTTGCTGGTCAGGGTCCTGGCGAGCATCTGCAGGTCGCTGGGGCTGAACAGCACGCGCGCCCGGTGCGCGGTGACCGCCATGGTGACCTCGATGTGCCCGTGCGAGATGTCCTCCCCACGGGTGCCGGCGCCGATGGTCGGCATGTTCTCGGACACCCCGTCCTCACGGGACCAGCCGCGGTAGCACAGGCCCTTGGTCCAGTAGTAGGTCCAGGACGCGGTGCCGTCGGCGAGGCGTCGGATGTCGTTGTGGAACATCCGGACCAGCTTCGTGGCGCGCTGGTACGACTCGGGGTCGTCGCCGAACATGGCCAGCTCCAGCCAGGTCCGGGCCATGCTGGCGCTGTAGTTGTGCGGCAGGTCCGAGCCGTCCAGGTTCACCGGGGCGCCCTTGTTGTAGGCGTACCAGGCCTCGCCGTGCTCGTTCTCCCGCCACTCGTCGTCGTGGATGTGCACGGCCTCCAGGGCGGCCCGGCGGTACTCCAGGGCCTTGGCCCGGTAGTAGTTGCTGATCCACAGTTCCGGGGTGGTGCGCACCAGGCGGGCGAACTTGGCGATCGGGTAGGTGATCTGCCCGGTGTGCACCGAGGAGTGGAATTTCGGGTCGGTCATGGTGGCCTGCACCGGGACCGGGTTGCCACCGGCGCTCGGGTGGGGGCGCAGGTCCTTGGCGGTGAGCTGGACGTCGTTGACGCTGAACTCGTTCCACAGCCGCGTGACCACGTAGTCCGGGCTGTCGGGGTCCATGGAGAGGTTGTCGTGCACCTCCTCGCACGGGTCGTCCGGCGTGTTGAAGCTGGGGAGGGGGTGCTTGGCGTAGATGCGGAAGGTGCCCGGCGTGCTCCCCTCGCTCACGGTGATCT
>DATCJU010000032.1:0-12134 GCA_036562635.1 Pseudonocardiaceae bacterium | reverse complement strand
GGGTCCCGCTGGTGTGTCGGTGGTGATAGCGGTGGGGAAACGCCCGGTCCCATTCCGAACCCGGAAGCTAAGCCCACCAGCGCCGATGGTACTGCCCTCGGGAGGGGGTGGGAGAGTAGGACACCGCCGACGCTCAACTTCCCGTTGGAGGGGCTTGTTCGGAGCTGCGCTCAGCGAGTGCGGGCCGAGCAAGCCCCTCAACGTGTGTTAGGAAGGTTTCTGTGTCGACATCGGCAGAGCAGCCGGGCCCGGACCACGACCGTGGTTCCGGCCAGGCAAGGCCGCACGGGGAGGCCTCCGCCGGCGGTGGGCAGAAGTCCCGTGCCGGCGATCGGCGTGGGCGTGGAGCTGCGAACGCAGGACGCAGGGACCGTGCCGAGCAGCAACACCGCGGTGAACGTGAACGGCAGCACCGGTCGCGGGAGTCCGGCCGTCCTCGTGGGGAAAACCGTCGTGGGGGCAAGGACGACGGTTGGAACGGGAAGTCGGGAGAAGGCGACCGCGGGTTCCGAAGTGGGGAACGGCGGGGTGGTTTCCGCAGGTCCGACCGGAACGACCGCGGTGAACGCGACCGTCGGCGTTTCCGCAACGAGGACCCACGTGCTGGACGTGGTGGTACCCGTAGGTCCTCCCGTGGTACCGGTGGCGCTCCAGGACGGGCCGGCGCGCCCGGTGGGCGACCCAAGGGGGCGAAGAAGGAGGCCCCGGCGTCCGCTTCCGTTCAGACCAAGGAGCGACTGACCGCACCGCCTCTGCCTGAGGGCGCCGACGCGAACCTGTTGGACGCCGAGGTCCGTCGTGAGCTGGGCAGCCTGCCCAGGTCGCTGGCCGACCTGGTCGCCCAGCACCTGGTGGCCGCTGGTCAGCTGGTGGACGAAGACCCCGAGCAGGCCCTCCTGCACGCCCGGTTCGCCCGGAGCAAGGCAGCGCGGATCGGCGTCGTCCGGGAGGCGACCGGGCTGACGGCCTACCACGCAGGTGAGTGGGCGGAGGCCCTCTCGGAACTGCGGGCCGCACGACGGATGAGCGGTGGCCCCGGCCATCTCGCGGTCATCGCCGACTGCGAGCGGGCCCTCGGCCGCCCCGAGCGTGCACTCGAGGTGGCACGCAGCCCCGAGGTCAAGGAGCTCGGGGAGGCGGAGCGCATCGAGCTGAAGATCGTGGCCGCGGGAGCGCGGCGGGACATGGGGCAGCTCGAGGCCGCGGTGGTCATGCTGCAGGGTCCGGAGCTCGACCCGTCCCGGCCGCGGCCGTGGAGTGCCCGCCTGTTCTACGCCTACGCGGACAACCTGGCGGCCGCCGGTCGGCGCGAGGAGGCGGTCCGCTGGTTCCTGCACGCCGCGGAGGCCGACCTCGACGAGGAGACGGACGCCGAGGAACGTGCCCGCGAGCTCGCCGAGGAACTGGCTTCGCCCGACGAGGCGAAGGACGAGGCGAACGTCGACCCGGGGCAGAACACGGCCCAGCGGGACCCGGAGGTCCACCCGCCGTCCGACCGGGAGGCGGAGGAGACGACCTCTCCGGACGCCCACCACGCCGAACGACCCGTGCCCGCCGCTCCCACGTCCGAGGAGGGAACCGGCCAGTCGTGACCGGCACACTGCTCGACCACTACGACGCACTGCTGCTGGACCTGGACGGGACGGTGTTCCGGGGCAGCGAGCCCATCCCCGGAGCGGCACACGCGATCGAGGCCGCCCGGAGTCGTGGGGTTGCTGTCCGGTTCACCACCAACAACGCCTCCCGTTCCCCCGAACAGGTCGCGGAGCACCTGCGGGAGCTCGGATTCCCCGCCACCGCCGACGAGGTGCGGACCAGCGCGCAGGCCGGTGCCGCCGTGCTGGCCGATCGTCTTCCGGCGGGCAGTCCGGTGCTCGTGGTCGGCACCGACGCCCTGCGTACCGAGGTGACCCAGGCCGGTCTGCGGGTGGTGACCGCCGCGGCCGATCAGCCGACGGCCGTGGTACAGGGACACTCGCCGCACACCGGGTGGGCACAGCTCGCCGAGGCGTGCCTGGCGATCCGTGCCGGTGTGATCTGGGTGGCGTGCAACACCGACCCCACCCTGCCCACCGAGCGAGGACAGCTACCCGGCAACGGGGCGATGGTCGCCGCCCTGCGCACCGCCACCGGTCGGGAGCCGCTGGTGGCGGGGAAACCCGCCCCGCCGCTCTTTCACCAGGCTGCGCGTTCCGCGGACGCGGCACGCCCCCTGGTGGTCGGTGACCGGCTCGACACCGACATCGCCGGGGCACGCAACGCGGGACTGGACGCCCTGCTCGTGCTCACCGGGGTGACCACTGCTGCCGACGTGTTGGCCGCCCCCGCGGAGCACCGTCCGCACTACGTGGCCGCCGACCTCTCCGCCGTCGAGCACCCGTGCGACGAGCTGCGCGTCACCGAGCAACCCGGCTGGAAGGTCGGGCTGGACGACGGCACGCTGGTACTCGCCGCCACCGGTGGTTCCGGTGATCCGGTCGCCGCGCTGCGTGCCCTGTGCGCGACCTGGTGGGCCGAGGGAACCGGGGCGGTCGAGGTGCGAGCCGAGGACGACGCCGCCCGGGCTGCTCTCGCCGTACTCGGGCTCGAACCACGTACTGTCGGGTAGTGCCACACTGTTACCGGTACGGAACAAACCGGACAGGAGCACAGGATGGCGGACATGCCCACCCCCGCTGTGCTGGCGGGCGTGACTCGGCGCAGCCAGGGTGAGATGCCGGAACGGACGAGCGGCGTCGAGCCGGACCCCGGGATCAGCGCCGCGCTGGCCGGGCTCGCCGATCTCGACGCGCTTCCGGTGGCCGAGCACGTCGACCGTTTCGACGCCGTCCACGCCGCCCTCACCCGGGCGTTGTCCTCGATCGACAGGATCTGACCGTGCCGCGGCGAGTACGGCTGGACGCGGAACTGGTGCGCCGTGGACTGGCCCGGTCCCGGGAACAGGCACAGCAGCTGATCCACGCCGGGCGGGTCACGGTGCGCGGTACGGTGGCGCGCAAGCCCGCCACGGCGGTGGAGTCCGACGCCCCGGTGGTGGTCCTGGAGGATGACGACGACCCCGGCTGGGCCTCGCGCGGCGCGCACAAGCTGCTCGGCGCGCTGGAGGCCTTCGAACCCCAGGGCCTGGGGGTGTCGGGGCGCCGCTGCCTGGACGCCGGCGCGTCCACCGGCGGGTTCACCGACGTGCTGCTCCGGCGGGGCGCCGCGGAGGTCGTCGCGGTCGACGTCGGTTACGGGCAGCTCGCCTGGCGGCTGCGCACCGACGAACGGGTACGGGTGCTGGACAAGACCAACGTCCGCACACTCACCCCCGAGATGATCGGTGGGCCGGTGCAGCTCGTCGTCGCGGACCTGTCGTTCATCTCGCTGCGTCTGGTGCTGCCCGCGCTGGTCGCCTGCGTGGACGACGACGCCGACCTGGTGCCGATGGTCAAACCGCAGTTCGAGGTGGGGCGGGAACGCCTGGGGTCCGGTGGCGTGGTCCGGGAACCCGAGCTGCGCGCGAGTGCGGTGCTGGACGTGGTGGAAGCTGCAGCCGGACTCGGCCTGACCCTTCGCGGCGTAACCGCCAGTCCCCTGCCCGGCCCCTCGGGGAACGTCGAGTACTTCCTCTGGCTGCGCCGGGGCGACCCCCTGCCCCCGGACACCACCGAGGAGCTGGTGCGGGACGCGGTCGCGAAGGGACCGCAATGAGCCGCGAGGCGCTGCTGGTGGTGCACACCGGTCGGGAGGACATCCGGCGCACGGCGGAGGACGTCGCACGCCGGTTGGCCAAGGAGGGAATCCAGCTCCGGGTACTGGCCGAGGAAGCCCCCGACCTGGACCCCACCTGCTACGCCCGGGTCGTCCCCACGGGACCGACCGCCGCCGCCGGCACCGAACTGGTCCTGGTGCTCGGGGGAGACGGCACCCTGCTGCGCGCCGCCGAGCTGGCGCGCCCGGCCGGTGTCCCCGTGCTCGGGGTGAACCTGGGACGGGTGGGTTTCCTGGCCGAGGCCGACCCCGACGCGTTGGACGAGGCGGTGGCCGCGGTGTCCCGCCGCGAGTACCAGGTCGAGGAGCGGATGACGTTGGACGTCACCGCACTGCTCGACGGCACCGAGCTGGCCCGGACCTGGGCGTTCAACGAGGCGAGCGTGGAGAAGAGCAGCCGCGAACGCATCCTGGACGTCGTCGTGGAGGTGGACGGTCGTCCGGTGTCGGCGTTCGGGTGTGACGGTGTGCTCTGCGCGACCCCCACCGGCTCCACCGCCTACGCGTTCTCCGCGGGCGGCCCGGTGGTGTGGCCACAGGTCCGGGCCCTGCTGGTGGTGCCCAGCAACGCTCACGCGCTGTTCGCCCGCCCGATGGTGGTGGCACCGGAGAGCACGGTGGCGGTGGAGGTGGATCCGCGCGGGCATCCCGCGGTGCTGTGCTGCGACGGACGGCGCACCGTGGAGCTGCCACCGGGCTCCCGGGTCGAGGTGGTCGGCGGGGCGCACCCGGTGCGGCTGGTGCGGTTGCGCGACGCCCCGTTCACCGATCGCCTGGTGCAGAAGTTCGGTCTTCCGGTACAGGGCTGGCGTGGGCCACGCCGCCGTTGAGCCGGACGGTGTGCGCCCGGGAACGAGGGCCTGCGGTCCCGCCGGACCCCGGAGGCGGGACGGGCCCCACTCCGTCATGCGGAACGACTAGGGTCGATCACGTGCTGGCCGAGATGCGCATCAAGGGCCTCGGCGTCATCGACGAGGCCACGTTGCACCTGCACCCGGGGCTCACCGTGCTCACCGGTGAGACCGGGGCCGGCAAGACCATGGTGGTGACCGGGCTCCACCTGCTCAGCGGTGGCCGCGCGGAGGCGTCGCGTATCCGTACGGGCACGGGCCGTGCCGTGGTGGAGGGACGGTTCCGTCCGAGGAAGGACAGTGCGGCTCTCCGGGTGGCCGAGGAGGCCGGTGCCGAACTGGACGAGGACGGCAGTCTCATCGCCGTGCGCACCGTCAACGCCGACGGGCGGTCCCGGGCCCACCTCGGCGGGCGTTCGGTGCCGGTCGGGGTGCTTGGTGAGCTGTCCGAGACCCTGCTGGCGGTGCACGGGCAGAACGACCAGCTGCGGCTGCTGCGTCCCGCCGAACAGCGGGCGGTGCTGGACCGGTACGCCGGGGAGGCGGTCGCCGCGCCCCTGGCCGACTACCGCCGGGTCCGCGAGGAGTGGCTGGCGGTGTGCGCCGAGCTCACCGAACGCACCGAGCGGTCCCGGGAACTGGCGCGAGAGGCGGACCTGCTCAAACACGGACTGAGCGAGATCGCCGCGGTGAACCCGCAGCCGGGGGAGGACGAAGCGCTGGTCGCCGAGGCCCGCCGGCTGGCCGACGCCGACCAGCTGCGGGAGATCGCCACCGCTGCGCACTACGCCCTGGCCGGTGACCCGGACGGCGACCCCGACGCCCCCGGGGCCCTGGGCCTGGTGGGGGAGGCTCGGCGGCGACTGGCCACCGCGGACGATCCGACACTGCGGGAGCTGGAGCCCCGCCTGGCGGAGATCGTTCCCCTGCTGGTGGACATCAGCTCGGAGCTGACCACCTACCTGGAGGGGCTGGACGCCGACCCGGCCCGACTGGCGCAGGTGCTGGACCGGCAGGCCGAGCTCAAGCAGCTGACCCGCAAGTACGCCGCGGACATCGACGGCGTGCTGGCCTGGGCCAGGCAGGCCGAGGAGCGACTGGCCACGCTGGACACCTCGGAGGAGGCGCTCGCGGCGCTGGCTCGGCGGCGTGACGAACTGGCGGCCGAACTGGCCGGGCTGGCGCAGAAGATCACGGAGGCGCGGAAGGGTGCCGCCGAGCAGCTCGGCTCTGCCGTCACCGCCGAGCTGGCCGGACTGGCCATGCCGAACGCCAGGATCGAGGTCGCGGTGCTGCCTCGGCAGGCGCACGACCGTGAGGACGGCGCGCTGCGGGTCGGGGACCGTTGGGTGGTCGCCGGCCCCGACGGGGTGGACGAGGTCGAGCTCCGGCTCGTCGCGCACCCCGGTGCCCCGGCGCTGCCGGTGCACAAGGGCGCCTCCGGTGGTGAGCTGTCCCGGGTCATGCTGGCGTTGGAGGTGGTGCTGGCCGACGCCGACCCGGTGCCCACGTTGGTGTTTGACGAGGTCGATGCCGGAGTGGGCGGGCGGGCCGCCATGGAGATCGGCCGGAGGCTGGCCCGACTGGCCCGCACCCACCAGGTGGTGGTGGTCACGCACCTGGCCCAGGTCGCGGCCTACGCCGACCGGCATCTCGTGGTGGACAAGGTGGTGGCCGGCGGTGGGGTGACCCGCAGTGGGGTGCGGGTGCTCGACGATTCCCAGCGGGTGGTCGAGCTGGCCCGCATGCTGGCCGGGCTGGACTCCACCGAGACCGGACGGGCCCACGCCGAGGAGCTGTTGGCCACCGCGGCCCGGGAGAAGCGGGCCCAGGCGGAGCGGGCACGCACGGGGAGCGACACCGCGATCTGACTCCGCTCCTCCCGAGCGGTGTCGGATGTGAGGTCCGGTTTAACCGGATGTGCTGATTGCCGGTGTGTGCGCGGCGTGGCGAGCCGGTTCCGGAGTGTTCGCTTGCCAGCATCGCGCCATGAGTCTCGCCGGCCTGCTCAAACGGAACAGGCGGACGCTACCGGGAGTGACCGGGGTGGCCCGGGTCGATCGGCGCGCCCGGGACCTGCTGCGCCGCGTCGGCCCCGGGGACATCGTCATCCTGGACGAGATCGACCTGGACTGGCGGACCGCCGACGCGCTCGTCACAGCCGGGGTGGCCGGCGTGGTCAACGCCGCCCCCTCGATCTCCGGTCGTTTCCCCAACCTGGGGCCGGAGGTGCTGGTCAATGCGGGGGTGACCCTCGTCGACGGGGTGGGCTCGCAGGTGCTGCGCACCGTCCGCGACGGCGCCAGGGTCCGGCTGCACGACGGCGTGGTCTACGTCGGCACCCGGGAGGTGGCCAGGGGAACCCTGCAGACACCGTCGTCGGTCGCGGAGCTGATGGCGGAGGCCCGGGCCGGGATGTCGGCCCAGCTGGAGGCGTTCTCGGCGAACACCGTCGAGTTCCTGCAGCGCGAACGCGCCCTCATCCTCGACGGCATCGGTGTGCCCGAGCTCCCGATGTCCATGGAGGGCCGGCAGGTCCTGGTGGTCGCCCCCGGCTACGGCCACGCCGAGGACCTCGGTCGGTTGCGGAGGTTCGTCAAGGAGTACCGGCCGGTGCTGATCGGGGTGGAGGGCGGAGCCGACGCCCTGCGCCAGGCCGGGCACACCCCGCACGTCGTTGTCGGTGATCCCAGGGAGATCAGCGCCGAGACCCTGCGCTGTGGCGCCATCGTCGTGGTGCCGGCCCAGGCCGACGGATACGCCCCAGGGCTGGAGCACGTCCAGGACCTGGGCGTCGGGGCGGTGACCTTCCCGTCCTCCGCCAACGCGGAGGACATGGCGCTGCTGCTGGCCGAGGCGCACGGGGCGAGCCTGGTGATCACCGTCGGGTTCCAGGCGACGCTGCGTGAGTTCCTCGACCGCGGTCGCTCGGGATCCAACGCCTCCACCTTCCTGACCCGGCTGCGGCTCGGGAACAAGGTGGTGGACGGCGCGGCCGTGGCTGCGCTGCACCGCGCCCCGGTCTCGGCGGGTGCGGCACTGCTGCTGGTGTTCGCCGCCTCGCTCTCGGTGCCGGCGGCGTTGCTGCTCACCGACACCGGTGAGGTCTACGCCGATCTCGTCCGCGACACCTGGTTCGACCTCGTCGCCTGGATCAGGGGGCTGTTCACGTGATCTCGTTTCGGTACCACGTCGTCTCGCTCACGGTGGTGTTCCTCGCCCTTGCGGTGGGGGTGGTGCTGGGGTCGACCGCGCTCAGCGACCGTCTGCTGTCCGGAGTGTCCGGTGACCGGAGCGCCCTGCGTCAGGAGGTGACCAGCCTCCAGGAGGGCAACAACGCGCTGCGGATGCAGCTGGCCGACGCCGAGCGGTTCGCGGTGTCCATGGGGCCGACCATCGTGCGTGGCGCGCTGGACCAGCGCAGCGTCGTGCTGATCACCGTCGACGGTGCCGATCCGGCCGACCGGGAGGCGGTGATCGAACTGCTGCGTGAGGCCGGCGCCACCCTCACCGGGGAGGTGCAGCTCACCGACACCTTCACCGACCCGGCCCACGCCGACCAGCTCCGGGAACTGGTCACCCGGCTGCTCCCGGCCGGGGTGCAGCTTCCCACGGAGACCGATCCCGGAACGCTGGCCGGAGGCCTGATCGGGCCGCTGGTGCTGGTGGACCGGGAAACCGGTCAGCCGCGGGCGTCGGCCGAGGAGGTGACGGCGGCGCTGCGCGGCCTGTCCGAGGGCGGTTTCGTTCGAGTGGGTGAAGGACTGCAGCCGGCGCAGCTTGTGGTGATCCTCACCGGAGGCGCCTACGCGGGCGACGAGGCTGCGGACCGGGCCGCCACCGTCGCGCGGTTCGCGGTGCAGGTGGAGCGCGCGGGGGCGGGCGGCGTGCTGGCCGGGCGAGCCGGTTCGGCGGACGGCACCGGCGCGGTGGGTGTGGTCCGTGCGGACAGCGCGGCCACCTCGACGCTCTCCACCGTGGACAACGTGCACACCACGGCCGGTCGCGTGGTCACCGTGCTGGCGTTGCGTGACGAGGTCGACGGTCGTTCCGGGAAGTACGGCACGGCCGGCAACGCCCAGGCACCCGCACCGGAACCGGCAGGCTGACCGTCGGACGCACGGCATGATCGGTGACGCCTCCCCCGCGGTGGGGAGGCGTCACCGTACTGCGAATCGGCCCGGGAGTGATACGGTGAAGTCCCGTGGATCGGTCGGTGCCGCCATATGGGTGGCCCGCCGAGAGACCCCGAATCACATCGGGTGACAGCAACGGCGTTCGAATCCACGGGGAGCCTCCTTGGCGCTGCAGTCGCGTACGACCAAGCATGTGTTCGTCACCGGGGGCGTTGCCTCCTCGCTCGGTAAGGGATTGACCGCGTCGAGCCTCGGTCAGCTACTGACCGCGCGGGGGCTGCGGGTGACGATGCAGAAGCTCGACCCGTACCTCAACGTCGACCCCGGCACGATGAACCCGTTCCAGCACGGGGAGGTCTTCGTCACCGAGGACGGCGCCGAGACGGATCTGGACATCGGCCACTACGAGCGGTTCCTGGACCGGGACCTGGGGGGCAACGCGAACGTCACCACCGGTCAGATCTACTCGGCCGTGATCGCCAAGGAGCGCCGTGGCGAATACCTGGGTGACACCGTCCAGGTGATCCCGCACATCACCGACGAGATCAAGTCGCGAATCATGGCGATGGCCCGGCCGGGAGAGGACGGCCGCGCTCCCGACGTGGTGATCACCGAGGTCGGCGGCACCGTCGGCGACATCGAGTCCCTGCCGTTCCTGGAGGCCTGTCGGCAGGTCCGCCACGACGTGGGCCGGGACAACTGTTTCTTCCTGCACGTCTCGCTGGTGCCCTACCTCGCCCCCTCCGGGGAACTGAAGACCAAGCCGACCCAGCACTCGGTCGCGGCGCTGCGCAACATCGGTATCCAGCCGGACGCGATCGTGTGCCGCTCTGACCGGCAGCTGCCCGAGGCGCTCAAGCGCAAGATCGCACTGATGTGCGACGTCGACGTCGACGGTGTGGTGGCCGCCCCCGACGCCCCGTCGATCTACGACATCCCCCGCGTGCTGCACAGCGAGGGGCTGGACGCCTACGTGGTGCGCCGGCTGGGGCTGCCGTTCCGCGACGTCGACTGGACGGTGTGGGGCGACCTGTTGGACAGGGTGCACAACCCCAACGAGACCGTGCAGATCGCCCTGGTCGGCAAGTACGTCGACCTGCCGGACGCCTACCTGTCGGTGAGCGAGGCCCTGCGCGCCGGCGGGTTCGCCCACCGCGCCAAGGTGGAGATCCGCTGGGTGCCCTCGGACGAGTGCCAGACCCCCGAGGGCGCGGAGCGGACCCTGGCCGGAGTGGACGGGGTGCTGGTGCCCGGCGGCTTCGGTGTGCGTGGTATCGAGGGCAAGATCGGTGCGCTCACCTACGCCCGTACCCGGGGCATCCCCACCCTCGGCCTGTGCCTGGGCCTGCAGTGCATGGTGATCGAGGCGGCCCGCAACCTGGCGGGCCTGGAGGGGGCGAACTCCACCGAGTTCGACGAGGCCGGCTCCCGCACCCCGCACCCGGTGATCAGCACCATGGCCGACCAGGCCGACGTGGTGGCCGGTGAGCGGGACATGGGCGGCACCATGCGGCTCGGGGCCTACCCGGCGACACTGCTGCCCGGCTCCCGGGTGGCCGAGGTCTACGGCACCACGGAGGTCTCCGAGCGGCACCGGCACCGCTACGAGGTGAACAACGCCTACCGCGAGCAGCTGACCAAGGCCGGACTGGTGTTCTCCGGCACCTCGCCCGACGGGCGTCTGGTGGAGTTCGTGGAGCTGCCGCGGGAGGTGCACCCGTTCTACGTGGGCACCCAGGCGCACCCGGAGCTGAAGAGCCGCCCCACCCGACCGCACCCGCTGTTCGCCGCGTTCATCCGTGCCGCACTGGACCGGCAGGCGAGCACCCGGCTGCCGGTGGACCTGGACACCGAGAACAGCAAGCCCGCGGGCAAGTCCCGCACGGTACGCAGCTCCCAGAAGGCCACGGCGGGAACGGCGGGGGCGTGACCGCGGTGGAGGAGCTGGAGGAACGGCACGAGTTCCGCACCGTCGGCAGCCGTGACGTCTACGTCGGCCGGGTGATGGCGCTGCGGGTGGACGAGGTGGTCATGCCCGGGGGCGGCACCGCGGTCCGCGAGATCGTGGAGCACCCCGGTGCCGTCGCGGTGGTGCCGCTGGACGAGGACGACCGGGTCGTGCTGATCCACCAGTACCGGCACCCGGTGGGCCGCCGTCTGTGGGAGTTGCCGGCGGGGCTGCTTGACGTGCAGGGCGAGGACCCACTCGCGGCGGCGCAGCGCGAACTGGCCGAGGAGGTCGGCCTGACCGCCACCGAGTGGTCCGTGCTGGTCGACGTGGACACCTCACCTGGCTTCAGCGACGAGTCGATCCGGGTGTTCCTGGCGCGCGGGCTCTCCGAGGTCGACCCCGAGCAGCGCATGGTCGCGGTGGGGGACGAGGAGGCCGACCTCGTCGTACGGCGGGTGCCGCTCGAGGACGCGGTGCAGTGGGTGCTCAGCGGCGAGGTGGCGAACGCGTCCACGGCAGCGGGGCTGCTCGCCGCCCATGCGGTCCGCTCGGGTCGGGTACGGCCCCGCCCGGTGGATGCTCCCTGGCGCGACCGCCCGCACCGCTGGGCGGCCCGACGGCACGGCTCGGCGTCCTGAACAACCGCACGCACGGCCACCTGCACTGGGAGACGTCCGGTGTGGGTGGCCGTGCCCGTGTCGGGGTCAGTCGCGCAGTGGCCGACCGTCGCTGTCGGTCCCGCCGTTGATCAGGGTCACGATTCCGTCGATCATCGGCCACACCTGGCCGACACCGCACGTCACCAGCACGACGAACAGCTGGGTGAGGGCCATCCCCCTGTGCCCGGTGTAGAAACGACCCAGCCCGAAACCTGGGATGATCTGCAGGATCCCGGCGACGATACGGGACTTGTCCGACCACACCGTGACGTTCCCGGACGGGTAGGGGCCGATCGTCGCGGGGAACAGCGGTGGGGGTGGTGGCGGGCTGATCAACGTCGGGTACGGCGGGGGCAGGTCGACGAACAGCGCGCGCAGATCCCCGACCGTGCGGGCGGAGACCGCCTGCTCCACCCGGCGCTCGTACTCGTCGAGGTTCAGACGACCGGCAGAGAAGTGATCGCCCAGGGCACGGACCGCCTCTTCCCGGTCCCGATGACCAACACGCAGTTCGTCCCGGCCACTACTTCCCCTACTCACTCCTGCAGGCTATCGATTTCCGCGCCTCCCGGCGCTGATGGGACGGTGACCGTTCACCGGGGTGATCTCGGGCTAGGCTGTGGGCACCGGCCGATGGGGGTGTTGGGGCGGGGTCGCTCGAGGAGGCGTGCGACGTGATTGTCGGGGTACCTCGCGAGGTGAAGAACCGGGAGTACCGGGTGGCGATCACGCCGGCCGGGGTGGTCGAGCTGGTGCGCCGGGGACACCAGGTCCTGATCGAACG
>DATCJU010000028.1:0-48360 GCA_036562635.1 Pseudonocardiaceae bacterium | reverse complement strand
CCCTACCCGCACGCCCGTGACGTGCTGATGCACCGCGCCCACGCCAGTGGAGCCTCGCTGTTGGTGGCCGGGTTCGCCCGCACCGTGGAGGCCCAGCTCCTGGTGGAGAGCGGTTGGGCCCACGAGGTGGTGGCCGGGCGGGACACGGTGCGGGTCGCGGCACCGCGGGTGACCGCCATCGGGGAGGACGACACCCAGCTCGCCCGTGACCCCGCCGCCCGGGCCGCCCGGTTGCCGTCGGTGGCGTTCGAGGCCGCCCGCGCCGCGCTCGCCGCCGGCGCCCCCGTCCTGGTCCAGGTGCCCCGCCGCGGCTACGTGCCCGCGCTGGCCTGCGCGGACTGTCGTACTTCCGCCCGTTGTCGGCGCTGTGCCGGTCCCCTGGCGCTCCCGGGGCGCGTCGGCGGGGAGGGCCCCGGTCCCGCCGCGTGCCGGTGGTGCGGGGCCACCGAGGGGGCGTTCCGCTGTCCCAACTGTGGATCGCGTCGACTGCGTGCCGTGGTGGTCGGCGCCAAACGGACCGCCGAGGAGCTGGGCCGGGCTTTTCCCGGGGTGCCGGTGCGTACCTCCGGTGCCGGTGAGGTCCTGGCCCGGGTGCCGGGGCAGCCGGCCCTCGTCGTGGCCACCCCGGGTGCGGAACCGGTGGCGGACGGCGGCTACGGCGCGGCGTTGCTGCTGGACGGCTGGGCCCTGTTGTCCCGGGCCGACCTGCGGGCCACGGAGGAGGCGCTGCGCCGGTGGCTGAACGCCGGAGCCCTGGTACGACCCGCAGGCCGGGGCGGCCGCATCGTGGTGATCGCCGAGTCCGCCCTGACACCGGTACAGGCCCTGGTGCGTTGGGATCCCGCCTGGCACGCCGCCACCGAACTGGCGGCCCGGTCCGAGCTGGGCTTCCCCCCGGCGGTGCGCATGGCGGCCGTCGACGGTGCCCCGAACGCGGTCGCCGCGCTGCTGGACATGCTGTCGCTGCCCGACTCGGCCGAGGTGCTCGGTCCGGTACCGCTGGGGGAGCCGGACGCGGAGGGCAACGCGGAGCGGGAGCGTGCCCTGGTGCGGGTACCACGCCCGGAAGGACGGGCCCTGGCCCGAGCCCTGGCCGAGGCACAGGCACGACGTACCGCGCGCCGTGAGTCCGACCCCGTCCGGGTGCGTCTCGACCCGGTCGAGCTACTGTGACTTCTGTCACCCTGTGTGTGGGTGACCCTGGTACGCACAGAAGTTGTGCCACCCGAGGCGTGGCGACACAGTGACCGACCAGGAGGTGGGTCATGAGGTCGGCACGCCTGTTGGTGACCCTGGCCGTCACGGTCCTGACGCTGGTGGCGCCACCAGTCCGGGCCGGGGCCCAGCCCCCGGTGAAGGCCCCGGAGGCGGTCGGGTACGGCGGAGCGGTGGCCAGTGTGGATCTCGACGCCACCGCGGCCGGGATCGAGATCCTGCGCCGCGGTGGGAACGCGGTGGACGCCGCGGTCGCGGTGGCCGCCGCCCTCGGCGTCACCGAGCCGTTCTCCTCCGGGTTCGGTGGTGGCGGGTTCTTCGTCTACTACGACGCCCGTACCGGCCAGGTGCACACCATCGACGGCCGGGAGACCGCGCCGGCCGCCGCGACCGAGGAGCTCTTCCTGGAGGACGGTCAACCGATCCCGTTCGACGAGGCCGTCACCAGCGGACTGTCCGTGGGGGTGCCCGGTACCCCGATGACCTGGCACGAGGCCCTGCGGCGCTGGGGGAGCATGCCCATGGAGCAGGTCCTCGCCCCGGCGATCCGGCTCGCCGAGCGGGGTTTCGTGGTCGACGAGTACTTCCGGTCGTTGGTGGAGCAGAACGCCGACCGGTTCGCCGACTTCCCGGCCACCCGGAGCCTGTTCCTGCCCGGTGGCCGGCCGCCCGAGGTGGGCACCGTGCTGCGCAATCCCGACCTCGCCCAGACCTACCGGCTGTTCGCCGAGCAGGGGCCGGACGTTCTCTACCGGGGGGAGATCGGCCAGGACCTGGTGCGCACCGTGCAGGACCCACCGGTCGACCCCGCCGCAGACCGGGTGGTGCGCCGGGGTCTGCTGACCGAGGCCGATCTGGCCACCTACCGTGCCCCACTGCGCCGCCCCACCGAGGTCACCTACCGCGGGATGACGATCTACGGGATGGCCCCGCCCTCCTCCGGTGGCACCACCGTGGGGGAGGCGCTGAACATCCTGGAGCGCACCGACCTGGGTGCGGTGTCCAAGGAGCAGTACCTGCACCGCTTCCTGGAGGCCAGCAAGATCGCCTTCGCCGACCGCAACCGATGGGTGGGCGACCCGGCCTTCTCCGACGTGCCCACCACGGGACTGCTCTCCCAGGAGTTCGCCGACTCCCGGGAGTGCCTGATCTCCGACGAGCGAGTACTACCGGCACCGGTGGCCCCGGGTGACCCGGCCGCCCCGGGACGTTGCGAGGGCACGGGCACAGCCGGGACCCGGCCCGACGAGGGGGAGAGCACCACCCACCTGACCGTCGCCGACGCGATGGGCAACGTGGTCGCCTACACCCTCACCATCGAACAGACCGGCGGCAGCGGCATCGTGGTGCCCGGGCGTGGCTTCCTACTCAACAACGAGCTGACCGACTTCGACTTCGAACCGGTCACCCCGGGGGTGCCGGACCCCAACCTCCCCGGACCGGGCAAACGGCCACGCAGCTCGATGAGCCCCACGATCGTGCTCCGGGACGGTGCGCCGTTGCTGGCGGTGGGCAGCCCCGGTGGTGCGACCATCATCACCACGGTGCTGCAGGTGCTCACCGGGCGCTTGGACCGGGGCCTGCCGCTGGTCGAGGCGATCGCCGAGCCACGGGCCAGCCAGCGCAACTCCGCGACCACCGACGCCGAGCCGGGGTTCCTCGCCCAGCCGGAGCGGAGCCGACTGGAGCAGCTCGGTCACGTGTTCAAGGAACAGACCAGCATCGGGTTGGCCACCGGTGTGGAACGCCTGCCCGACGGTCGATGGCTGGCGGCGGCCGAGCGCACCCGCGGTGGTGGCGGAGCGGCGATGGTGCTCGTCCCCGTGGGATGACGGCGCGTGGGTCGTGGTCGCCCGGGCCCGAGGCGGACACCGTCACGGGGGAGGTGTGGGACGACGGGACTCCCACCCCGTACTCCCGGGTCCGGGGAGCCCGGACCCGGGAGTAGGGGGTGTGTCCACCTCGGGAATGAGGGCGGGGTACCGCCGATCAGCCTCCGGTCGGTCGTGGTTCGCGACCGTGAGCCGATGTGCGCGCAGGAGCTGACACGGGAAGGTGAAGGAGCCGAAGGGGGAGGAAGACCGCGAGAGGGAAGGAGAACGCGATGTCCAAGACCGTCCCGACGACCGAGTCCCACGAGGCCCGCAAGCCCGTCCTGTCGGTGGAGACGCTGCGCACCGCGGCCCGGTTCACCGGCAACCTGTTTCTCGCCCTGGTGGCGGTGTTCATGATCGGCCAGAGCGGTGTGGACCAGATCCACGGCTGAGAACGCCTAGACTCGGCAGGACGTCCACCACCAGTCGAAGGGAGACCTGTGGCCGTCCAGCCGATCCGGTTGTTCGGGGACCCCGTACTGCGCACTCGCGCTCAGGAGGTCGTCGACTTCGACAAGGAGTTGCGGGTTCTGGTCCGGGACCTGTGGGACACCATGGAGGACGAAGGAGGCGCCGGCCTCGCCGCCCCGCAGATCGGGGTGAGCCTCCGCGTGTTCACCTACCACTGCGACGGATTCGCCGGACATCTGGTCAACCCCACGTTCGACGTCGTGGGTGAGGAGATGCAGGACGGTCCGGAGGGCTGCCTGTCCATCCCGGGTATGCGGTGGAACTGCAAGCGGCACCTGCACGTGGTGGCTCGGGGCTGGAACATGCACGGCGAGCCGGTCGAGGTGGAGGGAACCGAGCTGCTCGCCCGGTGCATCCAGCACGAGGTCGACCACCTGGACGGGGTGCTCTTCGTCGACCGCCTCGACCCGGAGACCCGCAAGGCCGCCCTCCGGGCCATCCGTGAGGCGGAGTGGTTCGGCGAGCCGGCCCCCGTGATCAAGCAGAGCCCGCACCCGTTGTTCGGCAAGGCCAGGTGAGATGAGGCTCGTCTTCGCCGGCACCCCCGAGGTCGCCCTGCCTTCACTGCGTGCGCTGCTGGAGTCGCCACGACACGAGGTGGTCGCGGTGGTCACCCGGCCCGACGCCCCGGCCGGCCGGGGACGGCGGTTGGTGCGTTCCCCCGTCGGCGCGCTGGCCGACGAACACGGCATCGAGGTGCTCACCCCACGTCGGGCGGGGGACCCGGAGTTCCTGGACCGGCTGCGTGCGTTGGCTCCCGACTGTTGCCCGGTGGTGGCCTACGGTGCACTCCTGCCGGAGGTGGCGCTGGCCATCCCCCGACACGGTTGGGTGAACCTGCACTTCTCGCTGCTGCCGGCCTGGCGTGGTGCGGCGCCGGTGCAGGCCGCGATCAGGCACGGGGACGAGATCACCGGGGCCAGCACGTTCCGGATCGTCAAGGAGCTGGACGCCGGCCCGGTGTTCGGCGTGGTCACCGAGGCGGTGCGTCCCACCGACACCGCCGGTGAGCTGCTCGCCCGGCTCGCCGAGTCCGGGGCGCAGCTGCTCCGGTCCACCCTCGACGGCATCGAGGACGGGATCCTGCAGCCCCGGCCGCAGCCGGCGGAGGGGGTGAGCTACGCACCCAAGGTCACCGTCGAGGACGCCCGGGTCGACTTCACCCTCCCCGCGCGGGCCGTGGACCGGTTGGTCCGCTCGGTGACCCCTGAGCCGGGGGCGTGGACGGTGTTCCGCGGTGAACGCCTCAAGCTCGGCCCGGTGCGGATGACCGGTACGGACGAGGGCCTGGCGCCCGGGGAGCTGCGCGTGGAGAAGCGACGGGTCCTGGTCGGTGCGGCCGGTGGAGCTCTCGAACTGGGTGAGGTGCAGGCCCAGGGCAAAAAGCGCATGCCCGCTCCGGACTGGGCGCGTGGTGTACGGGTGGAACCGGGGGAGAGTCTGGGATGAGTCAAGCGCGCGAGCCGCGCCGGAGGGAACAGCGGCCCCGTCACGTCCGGCCGCCGAAACGGCGCACCAGCCCGCGGCGACCTCCCGTCGAGGACCCGGCCCGTCGGGCCGCGCTGGACGTGGTGCGTGCGGTACGGGAGCGGGACGCCTACGCCAACCTCGTGCTGCCCGTGTTGCTGCGTGAGCGCCGGATCAGCGGCCGGGACGCGGCGCTGGCCACCGAACTGGCCTACGGCACCTGTCGGGCCCAGGGGTTGCTGGACGCGGTGCTCGCCGAGTGCACCGACCGCCCGCTGGACCGGGTCGACGGGAAGGTGCTGGACGCACTGCGCCTCGGCAGCTACCAGCTGCTGCGTACCCGTATTCCGGCACACGCCGCGGTCGCCGCCACCGTGGATCTGGTCCGTGGTGAACTGGGGTCCGGCGCGGCGGGGTTCGTCAACGCCGTGCTCCGTCGGGTCGCCGAACAGGACGAGGCCGCCTGGATCGACCGACTGGCCCCCGCACCGGAACAGGACCGCGTCGGTCGCCTCGCCCTGGCACACGCCCACCCGCGCTGGGTGGCCCAGGCGTTCGCCGACGCCCTGGGTGGGGCGGCGCGGGACGAGCTGGCCCAGGCGTTGCAGGCGGACGACGCCCGGCCCAAGGTGCACCTGGCCGCACGCCCCGGCGAGGTGAGTGCCGAGGAACTCGCGGCCATGACCGGTGGGGACGTCGCGCCCTACTCGCCCTACGGGGTGCACCTGGAGGCCGGGACCGGTGATCCTGGTGAGCTCGACGCCGTCCGGGAGGGGCTGGCTCTGGTGCAGGACGAGGGCAGCCAGCTCGTGGCACTCGCCCTGACCCGGGCGGAGCTGACCGGGCGGGACGAGCGGTGGCTGGACCTGTGCGCGGGTCCCGGCGGCAAGGCGGCCCTGCTCGCTGCCCTGGTCGCGTTCAACGGCGGCACGTTGGACGCGGTGGAACGCGCGGAACACCGGGCCGAACTGGTGCGACGGGCGGTGGGTGAGCTGCCGGTCACCGTGCACGTGGCCGACGGTCGGGAACCGGGGCTGCCGGAAGGCACCTTCGACCGGGTACTGGTGGACGCACCCTGCACCGGCCTGGGGGCACTGCGTCGCCGGCCCGAGGCACGGTGGCGCCGTCAGCCCTCGGACGTGGCCGAGCTGACCCGCCTGCAGCGGGAGCTGTTGCGCTCCGCCCTGCGCCTGGCTCGGCCGGGTGGGGTGGTGGCCTACGTGGTGTGCTCACCGCACCTGGCGGAGACGGTCGGGGTGGTGGCCGACGTGGTGCGCCACGCGACGCGGGAGGGACTGGCCGTCGAGGAACTGGACGCCCGGTCCTGCTTCCCCGGGGTACCCGAGCTGGGCGAGGGGCCGCACGTGCAGCTCTGGCCGCACCGTCATGGCACCGACGCCATGTTCTGCGCCCTGTTCCGCCGCGGGTGAGGCGCGTCGCGCCGTCGGGGAAGGCGTGCTCCTCCCGGGGAGGAGCCCGTCAGCCCGTGTGGTCGGCGGCGATGCGGGCCAGCAGGACGCGGGCCTCGTCACCCTCCACGGCCACCTCCCAGAACCGATCGGTGAGCGCGTCGTAGACGGCGACCTCGTCGGGGTCGGTGATGTGGACGTCCGCTGTGACGTTCTCCACCAGCACCGTCTCGTCGACGATCCAGTAGCCGTGCAGCGGCATCCACGGCATGCGGTGGTCCAGTGGCAGCACGCCCAGGCGCAGGCTGCGCAGCCCGATCAGGGACATCAACCGGTCGAGCTGGGCGACCATCACATCCGGCGGCACCACCGGGTAGCGCAGGGCGGCCTCGGCGACCAGCACCTCGATGCTCCGGGTGGTGTCGTACAGGACGGTCTGGCTCGCGATACGGGCGGCCACGACCTGTTCGATGTCCTGGTCGCTCCCCTGCAGCTCGTCGTGCAGCGCCAGAACCTGCCGCGCGTACGCGGGGATTTGCACCAGGCCGGGTACCACACCGACGTCCACCACCCGGATCCGTCGGGCCGTCGATTCGGGGGGCAGGTACCGACGTCGGTCGTGACGACGAGCCGCCCGGGACCGGCGGGTGGTCTGTTCCAGTCGCAGGTCCAGCAGGGTGTCGTGCAGCTCGGCGGCCACCGGTTCCGCGGCGCCGGTGGCCCGGCACCACAGGGTCAGGTCGGAGTCGGTGGGGGTCTGCCGGCCGTTCTCGATCTTGCTGACCTTCGAGGGCGGCCAGCCGAGCTGCTCGGCGAGCTGCTTACCGGTCAGCCCCGACTCCTCACGGAGGTGGCGCAGCCGGTTGCCGAAGGCCATCCGCCGCTTCTCGAAGGTCATATCGCCTCATCCGGTGGCTGCAGCAGTACGCGCGGCGGCGAGGTGTGACCGATGTCGCCCTCATCCACCGGGCGTGGTATTGGTCACCGTAGCGACATCAGGGGAGATGTGTGCGTTATGTGGCCATCTTGGGACCGGTGGCCGGACACGACTGCTCCGCCCGAGCTACCTAGACTGGCGACGTGCCTGGTCCCATGATCGCCCCGAGCATCCTGTCCGCCGACTTCGCCCGCCTGGCCGAGGAGGCCGCCGCGGTGGCCGGCCCGCCCGGCGAGGGCGCGGACTGGCTGCACGTGGACGTGATGGACGCCCACTTCGTGCCCAACCTGACCCTGGGCCTGCCCGTCGTCCGGTCGCTGCGCAAGGCGACGGACATCCCACTCGACTGCCACCTGATGATCGAGGACCCTGACCGGTGGGCGGTGGGGTACGCCGAGGCCGGGGCGTACAACGTCACGGTGCACGTCGAGGCGGCCAAGGACCCGGTGGCCATCGCCAAGAACCTGCGTGCCGCGGGCGCCAAGGCCGGTCTGTCCATCAAGCCGAACACTCCCCTGGAGCCCTACGTCGAGGTGCTCCGGCACTTCGACACCCTGCTGGTGATGTCGGTCGAGCCGGGTTTCGGCGGGCAGGAGTTCATCCCGCACGTCCTGGAGAAGGTGCGCACGGCCCGGCGGCTGGTGGACACCGGTCACCTGACCCTGCTGGTGGAGATCGACGGCGGTATCAACCCCAACACCATCGAGGCCGCGGCCGAGGCGGGTGTGGACTGCTTCGTGGCCGGCTCGGCCGTGTACGGCGCCGAGGACCCGGCGCGCGCGGTGCGGGCGCTGCGGGAGCTGGCCGCCAACGCGGCACACCGGTGAGCGGCACGGTGAGCCGACCGTCAGACCGGCTGGAGCCCCCGGTGTCCTCGGCGATGGACCGGGCGCTGGAGCTGGCCGCCGAGGTGCACGGCACCACCAGCCCGAACCCGCCGGTGGGGTGTGTGGTGCTCGACGCGGACGGGCAGGTGGTGGGCGAGGGAGCCACCCAACCGCCGGGCGGCCCCCACGCCGAGGTGATGGCGCTGCGTCAGGCCGGGGAGCGTGCCCGCGGCGGCACCCTCGTGGTCACCCTGGAGCCCTGTGCGCACCACGGACGCACCCCGCCCTGCACCGATGCGGTGCTGGCCGCTGGGGTGGCCTGTGTGGTGTTCGGGGTGCGCGACCCCAATCCGGTGGCCGCAGGCGGGGCCGAGGTACTCCGCGCCGCCGGGGTGCGGGTTCTCCCCGGGCTCCCTGAGGGCACCCCACCCCCGGAGTCGTTGCGGGCCTGGTTGCACTACGCCCGCACCGGGCTGCCCCATGTGACGTGGAAGTACGCCGCGACCCTGGACGGGCGGTCCGCGGCCGCCGACGGAACCAGCCGGTGGATCAGTGCGGCGCCGTCCCGCGCCGAGGTGCACCGGATACGGCGGCGGGTCGACGCGATCGTCGTCGGGCGCGGCACCGTGCTGGCCGACGACCCGCACCTGACCGCCCGGGCCGCGGACGGCACCCTGTTGCCCCGCCAGCCGCTGCGTGTGGTGGTCGGCACGGGGGAGATCCCCACCGGGGCGCGGGTGCTGGACGACGCCGCCGAGACGCTGCACCTGCGCACCCACGATCCGCGGGAGGTGCTGGCCGTCCTCGCCGAACGCGGTGTGGTGGACGTGCTGCTGGAGGGCGGGCCGCGACTGGCTGGAGCCTTCCTGGCGGCGGGATGCGTGCACCGGGTACTGGGTTATCTCGCGCCGAAACTGCTCGGTGCCGGGCCCAGTGCACTGGCCGACGCCGGTGTGACGACCATCGCCGAGGCCGTCGAGCTGGAGATCGAGGACATCATGATGAGCGGACCGGACGTGCGGATCAGCGCGGTGCCCCGGCACCGAGGCGCTCCCGCACCGGCCGATCCGCAGTAGGGAGGCAGCGGTGTTCACCGGGATCGTCGAGGAACGCGGTGAGGTCCTCGCCGTCGAGCAGCTGCCCGACGCCGCGCGGCTCACCGTGTCCGGCCCCCTGGTCACCTCCGACGCCGAGCACGGGGACTCCATCGCCGTCAACGGTGTGTGCCTGACCGTCGTCGAAGCCGCGGACGGTGCGTTCACCGCGGACGTGATGCGGGAGACACTGCGCCGCTCGAATCTGGGCGCGGTCCGGGTGGGCGACCCGGTGAACCTGGAGCGGGCGATGGCGCTCGGCCAGCGCCTGGGCGGGCACATCGTGCAGGGCCACGTCGACGGCACGGGTGTGGTGCTCTCCCGTGAGCCGTCCGCGCACTGGGAGGTGGTGCGGATCGGAATACCGCGGCACCTGGCCCGTTACGTGGTGGAGAAGGGGTCGATCGCGGTCGACGGCGTGTCGCTGACCGTGGTGGAGGCGGGTGTGGAGGAGTTCACCGTCAGCCTCATCCCCACCACCTTGGAACTGACCACCCTGGGGCTGCGTCGGCCGGGGGACCTGGTCAACCTCGAGGTGGACGTACTGGCCAAGTACGTGGAGCGGCTCACCGATCCGCATGTACGGCATTCGGGGGACAATGTCCCTGGTGTGACGGGTGGCCCGGAAGGTGGCGAGGAGACCCGGTGAGGAACTTCGAGAACATCGAACGCGCCTTGGCGGACATCGCGGCCGGTCGCCCGGTGGTCGTGGTGGACGACGAGGACCGTGAGAACGAGGGTGACCTGATCTTCGCGGCGGAGAAGGCGACCCCGGAACTGCTGGCCTTCATGGTCCGCTACACCTCCGGCTACATCTGCGTCGCGCTGACCGGGGCGGACTGCGACCGGCTGGACCTGCCGCCGATGTACCACACCAACCAGGACCAGCGCGGAACCGCGTACACGGTGACCGTGGACGCCAAGGAGGGCGTCACCACCGGGATCTCCGCCGCGGACCGGGCCCACACCATCCGCCTCCTCGCCGATCCCGACGCCCGACCCGGGGACTTCACCCGTCCCGGCCACGTGGTACCGCTGCGGGCCAAGGAGGGCGGGGTGCTACGCCGTCCCGGTCACACCGAGGCCGCGGTGGACCTGGCCCGGCTGGCCGGGCTGCGTCCGGCGGGTGTGCTCTGCGAGATCGTCAGCCAGAAGAACGAGGGCGACATGGCTCGGCGGGACGAGCTGGAGGTGTTCGCCGCCGAGCACGAGCTGCAGCTGATCACCATCGCCGACCTGATCGCCTACCGCCGGCGGTTCGAGAAGCAGGTGGAGCGGGTCGCCGAGGCCCGCATTCCGACCAGGCACGGCACCTTCCGCGCCGTCGGCTACGACAGCCTGCTCGACGGCATGGAACACATCGCCATGGTCTACGGCGAGATCGGTGATGGCGAGGACATCCTGGTCCGCGTGCACTCGGAGTGCCTGACCGGTGACGTGTTCGGCTCGCTGCGTTGTGACTGCGGTCCGCAGCTGGACGCGGCGCTGCAGCGGGTGGCCGAGGAGGGGCGCGGCATCGTGCTCTACATCCGGGGGCACGAGGGGCGGGGCATCGGCCTGATGCACAAGTTGCAGGCCTACCAGCTGCAGGACGCCGGTCACGACACGGTGGAGGCGAACCTGGCGCTCGGCATGCCGGCCGACGCCCGTGACTACGGCACCGGGGCGCAGATCCTGGCCGACCTCGGGGTGCGCTCGATGCGGCTGCTGACCAACAACCCGGCCAAGCGAGCGGGCCTGGAGGGCTACGGGTTGCGGGTGGTTGGCCGGGTACCGCTGCCGATCCGGCCCAACCCGGAGAACCTGCGTTACCTGACCACCAAGCGTGACCGCATGGGCCACGAGCTGCACCACCTGGAACAGATCGGTGAGCAGGTCGCCGACCAACCCAACGTCGGGGGAGGAGTGACGGCATGAGCGGCGCAGGACGCCCCGAGATCGAGGTCCCGGACTGCTCGGGCATGCGCCTGGGCATCGCGGCCACCCGTTGGCACGCCCGGATCACCGACACACTGCTGGAGCGGGCGCTGGCCGCGGCGAGCAAGGCCGGGATCACCGATCCGACCGTGGTGCGTGTCGCCGGCTCGGTGGAGCTGCCGGTGGTGTGTCAGGAGCTGGCGCGGCAGCACGACGCGGTGGTGGCCCTCGGTGTGGTGATCCGCGGTGGCACCCCGCACTTCGAGTACGTGTGTGACGCGGTGACCGCGGGACTGACCCGGGTGGCCTTGGACGAGTCCACCCCGGTGGGCAACGGCGTGTTGACCTGCGACACCGAGCAGCAGGCGCTGGACCGTTGTGGTCTGCCGGATTCGGCGGAGGACAAGGGGTTCGAGGCCTGCGTGGCCGCTCTGGACACCGCCCGGGTGCTGCGGGAGTTGCGCGCGGCGGCGCGGCGACAGGACGGTTGACGTGACGGCGGCCGAACGGGCCGTCCGGGGAACGTGGTGGAGGATCCGGTGAGTGACCAGGAGCCGACGCGCCTGGTGATACGGCCCCGACGGGTGCGGTGGGTCGCCGGGACGGCGGCCGTGGTACTGGTGACGGTCTTCTCGGTGGTGGCCGTGTTGCTGCGGGACACCCCGACCGGGGTGTACTTCCGCACCTCCGACCAGGTGGCCATGGCGGGGCTGGGGGTGCTGCTCGCCGCGGGCGCCCTGTTGTTCACCCGCCCTCGCGTGGTCGCCGACGCCGAGGGCATCGAGGTGCGCAACGTACTCACCACCCAGCGTTTCCCCTGGTCGATGGTGCAGGCGGTGACCTTCCCGTCCGGTGCGTCGTGGGGGCGGCTGGAGCTGCCCGACGACGAGTACGTGGCGGTCATGGCGATCCAGTCCGCCGACGGGCAGTACGCCGTGGACTCTCTGCGCGCGCTACGACGTCTGCACCGCGAGGTCACCGAGGACCCGTCCTGAGCCGAGCCGCCCGGGTGTCCCGGGCCGGGCGGTCGTCGTGGTGGGGCGGCGGGCCGGGGTCGTCCCGGGCCCGCCGCTCGCCGCTGCAGGGCCCGGGTGGGGGCGGTCGCGCCACCCGGGGCGGTACCCGCCGGATGGGTGAGAATGGGGCGGACGGACGGCGCGGGCAGAAGGGGCACGGCGTGGCGGTGACGGCGGAACGCGGAGCGGCGGCCGAGGGGCAGGTGCGGCTCGGGGACATCGTGTTGCGGAACCGGTTGGTGACCTCCTCCAGCCTGCTGGGCTACGGGGTGGCGAACACACCGGTGTTCCGCTGGGGCATGAGCCCCATCTCCACCTTCGTCCCGCTGCACCGTTTCGGCGCGGTGACCACCCGCACCCTCACCGTGCAACCACGGGAGGGGCACTTCACCCTGCGCGACGACTGGCGGCTCACCGAGCTGCCGCAGCTGCTGCGCCGTTACGCCACCGTGCTGCGTCGGGCCGACGGCGGCTGGTTGAACGCCTTCGGCTGGTGCAACATCGGCATCGACGCCTACCTGCGGGACTACTACCCACGCACCCGCGACCAACGCACGATCATCTCCCTCGGCGGGTTCTCGGCCGAGGAGTTCGTCACGCTGGTCGACAAGGTCAACGCCGCGGTGCCGGCCGGGGAGATCGCGGCGGTGGAGTTCAACGTCTCCTGCCACAACGTCAACTTCGACTTCAACCGGATCATCGAGTCGGTGCTGGCGGAGGCGGTGCCGCGCAGCAACCATCCGGTGATCCTCAAGCTCTCGCCCGACTACGACTACCTGGCGCACGCCCGCCTGGCCGCCCGGCACGGGGTGTCCGCGCTGACCGCGATCAACACGGTCAAGGCGTTGCGGCTGGACCCCAGGACCGGGCGGCCGTGGCTGAAGAACCGTTTCGGCGGTCTGTCCGGGCCGGCGATCAAGCCGATCGCGCTGCGGGTGATCGCCGAACTGCGGGACGCCGGGATCACCCTGCCCATCATCGGTACCGGGGGTATCCGCACCTTCGACGACTGCCGGGAGTTCTTCTGGGCCGGTGCGGACGCGGTGAGCCTGGGCAGTGCCACCTGGTTCCCGAACACCTATCCCGGGTACGCGTTGGCGCCGCTACGGGCCCTGCGGATCCGTAGCCTGATCCGTCGGATCGAGAACTACACGCCGCCGCGCCGCTGATCCGTCGGCGCGGCGGCGTGCCCGCCTGCCGGCTCAGAGGGTGAGGGCCAGGCGGGTGCCCTGCTCGATGGCTCGCTGGGCGTCCAGCTCGGCCGCGCGCTCGGCACCGCCGACGAGGTGGACCCTCACCCCACCGGCCACCAGGTCGGCGTGCAGGTCCCGGCGCGACTCCTGCCCGGCGCAGATCACCACGTGGTCCACCGGGAGCACCCGGGGGTCCCTGCGCTGCGGACCGAAGCTCAGGTGCAGGCCGTCGTCGTCGATCCGCTCGTAGTTGACGCCCCGGATCATCTCCACGCCCCGGTTCCGCAGCGACGTCCGGTGCACCCAGCCGGTGGTCTTGCCCAGCCCGGCGCCCACCTTGGTGGTCCGGCGCTGCAACAGGTAGACCTGCCGCGGCACGGTGGCCGCCACCCGGGTGCCGAGGCCGCCGCGGGCCTGCTCGGGGTCGACAACCCCCCACTCGGCCAGCCAGGTGGGCAGGTCCGGGGTGGGGGAGGAGTCGTGGGTGAGGAACTCGCTGATGTCGAAGCCGATCCCCCCGGCCCCGACCACGGCCACCCGCTCGCCCACCGGCCTGCCGTGCAGCAGCACGTCCACGTACGACAGCACCATGGGGTGGTCGATCCCGGGGATGTCGGGCACCCGCGGCCGCACCCCGGTGGCCAGGACCACCTCGTCGTAGCCGCCGGCGAGCAGCTCCGCCGCGTCGACCTCCCGGTTCAGGTGCACCGTGACGCCGGTGCGTTCGACGCGCCGCCGGAAGTAGCGGATCAGCTCGTCGAACTCCGCCTTGCCCGGAACCCGCCGGGCCATGACGAGCTGTCCGCCGATCTCCTCGGACGCCTCGAACAGCTCCACCTCGTGGCCGCGTTCGGCCAGGGTGGTGGCACAGGACAGGCCGGCCGGCCCGGCCCCGACCACGGCCACCCGGCGGCGTCGCCGGGTGGGCAGCACCCGCAGTTCCGTCTCCCGTGCGGCCCGTGGGTTCACCAGGCAGGTGGCCACCTTGCGCTGGAAGACGTGGTCCAGGCACGCCTGGTTGCAGGCGATGCAGGTGTTGATCTCGTCGGTGCGGTCCGCGGCGGCCTTGGCCACCCACTCCGGGTCGGCCAGGAACGGGCGCGCCAGGGAGACCAGGTCGGCGTCGCCGCGCTGCAGGATCTCCTCGGCCACGTCGGGCATGTTGATCCGGTTGGCGGCGGCGACCGGGATGTCCAGGTGTGGGCGCAGCTTGGCGGTCACCCAGCTGAAGGCTGCCCGGGGCACCGAGGTGACGATGGTCGGCACCCGGGCCTCGTGCCACCCGATGCCGGTGTTGATGATGGTGGCGCCGGCCTCCTGGACCGCCTTGGCCAGGCGCACCACCTCGTCCCACGACTGCCCGTCCTCGACCAGGTCCAGCATGGACAGCCGGTAGATCAGGATGAAGTCCTGCCCCACGGCCTGCCGGGTGCGCCGGACGATCTCCACGGCGAAGCGCATCCGGTTCTCCGCGTTACCACCCCACATGTCGGTGCGGTGGTTGGTGCGGGGCGCGAGGAACTGGTTGATGAGGTACCCCTCCGAACCCATGATCTCCACGCCGTCGTAGCCGGCCTCCCGGGCCAGCTCGGCGCAGTGCACGAAGGCGCGGATCTCACGCTCCACCCCGCGTGCGGACAGTGCGCGGGGACGGAACGGGGTGATGGGGGAGCGCAGGGCCGAGGCGGACACGCTCAACGGGTGGTAGGCGTACCGGCCGGCGTGCAGGATCTGCAGTGCGATCCTGCCGCCCTCGGCGTGCACGGCGTCGGTGACCACACGGTGCTTGGCCGCGGCGCGACGGCTGGTCAGCCGGGCCGCCATCGGGTACAGCATGCCCCGCCAGTTCGGTGCGTAGCCCCCGGTGATGATGAGTCCGGCACCGCCGCGGGCCCGCTCGGCGTAGAAGGCCGCCAGTCGGGGCAGGTTCGCGACCCGGTCCTCCAGGCCGAGGTGCATCGATCCCATGATCACCCGGTTGCGCAGGGTGGTGAAGCCCAGGTCGAGCGGGCGCAGCAGGTGGGGGTAGCGGGTCATGGCCGGTCGTCCTCCGCAGGGGCCGCGGGGCGGGTGCGGCGGGTCAGCTCGTGCAGGGTGCGCAACGCCTCCTCGCACCAGTCCACCCAGCTCTGTTCGATCATGATTCCGCCCCGGAGCACCAGGTGTTGGGCGGTGGCGGTGGCGTCGAGCCGGTCGGGGTCGGGGAAGTCGCGCTGTTCGATCTCGCGGAACAGCTCCAGGCGGGCTGCGTGCAGGTCCCGGTGCCTGGCCAGTTCCTCCAGCAGTGGTTCCGGGTCGAGCTGACCGGCGGCGCGCACCTTGACCCCCAGGTCCACCCGCATCGGTTCCGGATCGGCCGGTTCGGCGAACCAGCGCGCCAACTCCTGCCGGCCGGCGTCGGTGATCGAGTAGACCTTCATGTCCGGTCGGCCGTCCTGGGCGACCAGGGTGTGGTCCACCCAGCCGAGCTGCTCCATCCGGTGCAGCACCCGGTAGATCTGCTGGTGCGTGGCACTCCAGAAGAAGCCGATCGACCGCTCGAAACGTCGGGTGAGCTGGTAGCCCGTGCCGGGTTTCTCGCTGAGCGAGACCAGGATCGCGTGCTCCAGGGCCATGCCGACATCTTGCTATGCAACTAGTTGCATAGCAACTAGTTGCACACTTGAGATCCGCAGTTCCGTCAGGTCGCCGCCGTGGACGACGTCCGGACGGGCGGTGCGGGTGTGAGACCGGTCGCTCCACCCCGTTCCGGTTTGGCCGCAGGTCCGGTACTGCTGGATGCTCGTGCCGTCATGACGGAGGAGACGGACATGGAGCGGCCCGGCGGCACCACCCGCCGCCGGACGGTGTTGTGCGGGGCGGTCGTCGGGCTGCTGGGCGCGGGGGCGCTGGCCGGATGCGGGGGAACGACCCCGCGGCGTCGTGGTGGAACCGGCACCGCTACCCCGGGCACCCCGTTGATCGCGCTGGCCGAGCTGCCGGTGGGCGGCGGTCGACTGGTCGACGTGGACGGCGGTGGCCGCCTGCTCGTGGTGCGTCCCTCGGAGGACGAGGCCCGGGCCTTCGACCCCACGTGCCCCCATGCCGGTGCCCTGGTCGGCGAGCCGGGCGGGGGAGTGGTGACCTGTCCCACCCACGGCAGCCAGTTCGACGCCGCCAGCGGTGAGCTGCTGCAGGGGCCGGCACGCAGCGGCCTGACCCCGATCCCGGTGCGGGTGGAGGACGGGCAGGTCGTCCTGGCCTGACCCCGCGAAGGGCGGCGCTCGGCACGGTCCCCACCGGCGCGGTACGTGCCCGCCCCGTGACCTCGGACCCCACCACCGGTCGGATGACGGACCCCCACCGTAGGCTGGGGGCGTGGCCGACCCGTCGACCTACCGTCCCGCGCCGGGAACCATCCCCGACGAGCCGGGGGTCTACAAGTTTCGCGACGCAGCGGGCCGGGTGATCTACGTCGGCAAGGCCAAGAGCCTGCGCAGCCGCCTCGCGTCGTACTTCGCCGACCCCGCCAGCCTGCACCCACGCACCCGCCAGATGGTGACCACCGCGGTCGGGGTGGAGTGGACGGTGGTGTCCACCGAGGTCGAGGCGTTGCAGCTGGAGTACTCCTGGATCAAGGAGTTCGATCCCCGGTTCAACGTCCGCTACCGCGACGACAAGTCCTATCCCGTGCTGGCGGTGACCCTGCACGAGGAGTTCCCCCGGCTCCACGTCTACCGGGGCCCGCGGCGCAAGGGGGTCCGCTACTTCGGCCCCTACTCACACGCCTGGGCGATCCGGGAGACGCTGGACCTGCTGCTCCGGGTGTTCCCGGCCCGCACCTGCACCAACGGCGTGTTCCGGCGTCACCAGCAGATGGGCCGCCCCTGCCTGCTCGGCTACATCGGCAAGTGCGCGGCCCCGTGCGTGGGGCGGGTCGACGCCGAGGAGCACCGCCGTATCGTCGAGAACTTCTGCGACTTCCTGTCCGGTCGCACCGACAGCATGGTCCGGCAGCTGGAACGCGAGATGAACGCGGCCGCCGAGAAACTGGAGTTCGAGCGGGCCGCCCGGCTGCGGGACGACATCGCCGCGCTGCGTCGCGCCATGGAGAAGCAGGCGGTGGTGCTCGGCGACGGCACCGACGCCGACGTGGTGGCCTTCGCCCAGGACGAGTTGGAGGCCGCCGTCCAGGTGTTCCACGTGCGCGGCGGTCGGGTCCGTGGACAGCGCGGCTGGGTGATCGACAAGGTCGAGGAGACCGACACCCCTGCGCTGGTCGCCCGGTTCCTCACCCAGTTCTACGGGGAGCAGGCCGCGCTCGCCGAACAGTCCGACACGGGAGGCACCAGCCCGGTGCCCCGTGAGGTACTGGTGCCCGAGCTTCCCCCCGACGCCGAGGCCCTGGCCGACTGGCTGTCCGGGCTCCGTGGCGCGCGGGTCCGGCTCCGGGTACCGCAGCGTGGTGACAAACGGGCACTGCTGGAGACCGTGGCGCGCAACGCCGCCGAGGCGTTCGCCCAGCACAAGCTGCGCCGTGCCGGGGACCTGACCGCCCGCTCGGCCGCGCTGCAGGAGCTGCAGGACGCACTCGGTCTGGACACCGCCCCGCTGCGCATCGAGTGCGTCGACGTCAGCCACGTGCAGGGCAGCGACGTGGTGGCGTCGCTGGTGGTGTTCGAGGACGGGCTGCCCCGCAAGTCCGAGTACCGGCGTTTCGCCGTCCGGGACGGGGCCGAACGGGGGGACGTCGGCTCCATCGCCGAGGTGGTCCGGCGCCGGTTCACCGCCTACCTGCGGGAGACCGGCGGGCATCGGGTGGCCTCCACCGCCGGTGGGGACGGTGCGACCGCGCCCCCGGGACTGGACCCGGAAACCGGTCGACCGCGCAAGTTCGCCTACCCGCCCAACCTGCTCGTGGTGGACGGGGGAGCCCCGCAGGTCAACGCGGCCGCCGACGAGCTGACCGAGCTCGGCATCACCGACGTGGCGGTGATCGGGCTGGCCAAGCGGCTGGAGGAGGTGTGGCTGCCGGGGGAGCCGGACCCGCTGATCCTGCCACGCACCAGTGAGGCCCTGTACCTGCTGCAGCGGGTGCGGGACGAGGCACACCGGTTCGCCATCACCTACCACCGGCAGAAGCGGTCCAGGCGCATGGTCGAGTCCGCGCTCGACGGGATACCCGGACTGGGGCAGGCTCGGCGGGTCGCCCTGCTCAAGCACTTCGGGTCGCTGCGCAGGCTGCGTGAGGCCACCATCGAGGAGATCAGCGCGGTGCCCGGTGTGGGACGGCGCACCGCCGAGGCCGTGCACGCAGCTCTGCGAGGTGAGAGTTCGGTCACGGGGGCCGAGCGGAACGGGGAGGGGGAGTAAGTGACCGACGAGAAGTCGGGTATCGAGGTCGCCGTCGTCACCGGGCTGTCCGGGGCCGGTCGCAGCACCGCGGCCAAGTGCCTGGAGGACCTCGGGTGGTTCGTGGTGGACAACCTGCCGCCCGAACTGATCTCCACCATGGTGGAGCTCGGTGCCACCTCCCGCGGCGCCGTCACCCGGGTCGCGGTGGTGATGGACGTGCGCAGCCGCGCGTTCACCGGTGACCTCGCCGCGGTGATCCGCGATCTGGACGCCCGCGGCTACAAGCCCAGGGTGCTGTTCCTGGAGGCGACCGACGCCGCGTTGATCCGTCGTTTCGAGTCGGTGCGTCGCAGCCACCCGCTGCAGGGCGACGGACGGCTCTCCGACGGGATCGACGCCGAGCGCAAGCTGCTCACGCCGCTGCGCGAGGAGGCCGATCTGGTGCTGGACACCACCAACCTGTCCGTGCACCAGCTCCGAGCCAAGATCGAGGACGCGTTCGGCAGCGAGACCGCGGCCCGCACCCGGGTGACCGTGGTGTCGTTCGGCTACAAGTACGGGCTGCCGATGGACGCCGACCTGGTGGTCGACGTGCGCTTCCTGCCCAACCCGTTCTGGATCCCCGAGCTGCGGGACCAGACCGGGCTGGACGAGGACGTGCGCAACTACGTGCTCAGCCAGGAGGGAGCCGAGGAGTTCCTCGAGCGCTACCACGAGCTGCTGCGTCTGATCGGCGCGGGATACCGAAGGGAGGGGAAGCGGTACCTCACCTTGGCAGTCGGCTGTACCGGTGGTAAGCACCGGAGCGTGGCGATCTCCGAGACACTGGCGGCCAGGCTGGCCACCGAGGACGGGCTCGCGGTCAAGGTCGTGCACCGGGATCTGGGGCGCGAGTGACCGAGGAGCGGACCGTCATGCACGATGCGGTACCGCTGCGCGCCGTGGCCCTGGGCGGCGGACACGGCCTGCAGGTCACGCTGCGCGCGCTGCGGCAGATCACGTCCGACGTCACCGCGGTGGTCACCGTGGCCGACGACGGGGGGTCCTCGGGGCGGCTGCGCCGGGAGCTGGGGCTGCTGCCCCCCGGTGACCTGCGCAAGGCGCTCGTCGCCCTGGCCGGGGACACCGACGACACGGTGTGGTCCCGGGTGTTCCAGCACCGTTTCGGCGGCAACGGTGCCCTGGCCGGGCACGCCGTCGGCAACCTGGTGCTCGCTGGACTGCTGGAGGTGGTCGGCGACCCGGTGGCCGTGCTGGACCGGGTCGGTGCGCTGCTGGGGGTGTGCGGCCGGGTGCTGCCGATGTGCTGCGAGCCGCTGGACATCGAGGCCGACGTGATCGGACTGGACGAGGACCCCACGGCGGTGCGGCGGATCCGGGGACAGGTGGCCGTGGCCACCACCCCCGGCCGGGTGCAGCGGGTACGGCTGCACCGCGCGGACGACCCCCGGAGCCGGCCCCGAGCCTGCCCGCAGGCCGTCCAGGCGGTGCTGGACGCCGACGTGGTCCTGCTCGGCCCCGGCTCGTGGTTCACCAGTGTGTTGCCGCACCTGCTGGTGCCCGAGCTGCACGAGGCGCTGGTGGCGACACCGGCGCGGCGGCTCGTGATACTCAACCTGGAACCGCAGCCGGGGGAGACCGCGGGGTTCTCCCCCGAACAGCACCTGCACGTGTTGGCCGAGCACGCGCCCCGGCTGCGGATCGACACCGTGGTGGCCGACGTGGACGCGGTCCCCACCCCCGACCGGCTGCGCCGGGCCGCGGCGGAGCTGGGTGCCCACACCGTGTTCGGTCGGGTGAGCACCCCGGGAGTGTCCGATCGGCACGATCCACGAGCGCTCGCGTCGAGTTTGCGAGAAGCTCTTGGATTCCTGGACCAGGAACGTCCAGGGCGGGCGTTGGAGGAGTCCGGAGCCCTGCAGGGGACCGTGGAGCGAGAGGAGGGCACCCCGTGGCGATGACCGCGGCGGTCAAGGACGAGCTGAGCCGGCTGCCCGTGACCAAGATCTGTTGCCGCCGCGCAGAGGTGTCGTCCCTGCTGCGTTTCGCCGGAGGCCTGCACATCGTGGGGGGCCGGGTCGTGGTGGAGGCGGAGCTGGACACCGGTGCCGCCGCTCGCCGACTCCGCAAGGAGATCCACGAGCTGTTCGGGCGTACCACGGATGTGCACGTGATCACCTCCGGCGGGCTGCGTCGGGGCACCCGGTACGTGGTGCGCGTGGTCAAGGACGGGGAGGCCCTGGCCCGACAGACCGGTCTGCTCGACCAACGCGGCCGACCGGTGCGTGGTCTGCCCTCGCACGTGGTGTCCGGTGGGGTGTGCGACGCCGAGGCGGCGTGGCGCGGGGCGTTCCTGGCCCACGGTTCGCTCACCGAACCCGGCCGGTCCTCGGCGCTGGAGGTGACCTGCCCCGGCCCGGAGGCGGCGCTCGCGCTGGTCGGTGCGGCCCGGCGGTTGTCCATCCAGGCCAAGTCACGGGAGGTGCGTGGTGCCGACCGGGTGGTCGTCCGTGACGGGGACGCGATCGGTGCCCTGCTGACCCGACTCGGCGCCCACGCCAGTGTGCTGGCCTGGGAGGAGCGGCGGATGCGTCGTGAGGTGCGGGCGACGGCCAACCGGCTGGCGAACTTCGACGACGCCAACCTGCGGCGTTCCGCCCGCGCCGCGGTGGCCGCCGCCGCTCGGGTGGAGCGCGCCCTGGAGATCCTGGGTGACGACGCCCCGGAGCACCTGGTGGCGGCCGGCCAGCTGCGGCTGGCCCACCGGCAGGCGTCTCTGGAGGAGCTCGGGCAGCTCGCCGACCCGCCGATGACCAAGGACGCGGTGGCCGGACGGATCCGGCGACTGCTGGCCATGGCGGACAAGCGGGCCCGGGAACTGGGACTGCCGACCACCGAGTCCGCGGTGACCCCGGAGATGCTGGCCGAGGCGTGATCGTGCTCCCGACCGTGCCCCGCCCCACCCAGGGGCGGGGCACGGATCGTTTCCGGGGCCGCCACCCGGAGTCCCGGTCACCCGGCCGCCGGTATCGGGACAGCGGAACCCTGTCGCCTGATCGGAGGAATTGTGTGGGCATGACACCCGGGCACGCCGGGGTACTCATCGTCCCCCCGACGCGGCCGGTTCCCGTTTCGTGGCTCCCGGGGCGACGGCGCCGCACCGTCCCTGGTGTGTGCCTGCCCACAACGGCGGCGGCTCGAGGACACATCGGACGCTTCGCGCACCGCCCCGCACCTCGGCTTGTTCGATCTCTGTCTCGATGCAGCGACGCGTCCGGGTTCATCTGACCTGCGGGTCTGCGGGTCGATAGGGTGGCGGTGGAGGGAAACAACAGCCACCCGCCCGGGGCACCGGTCGGGTCCAGTCGCGAGGAGACGCACCGTGACGGTTCGCGTTGGTGTCAACGGTTTCGGCCGTATCGGACGCAACTTCTGGCGCGCTGTGGACGCACTCGAGCACGACATCGAGATCGTGGCCGTCAACGACCTCACCGACAACGCCACGCTCGCCCACCTGCTCAAGTACGACAGCGTGCTCGGTGCCCTGCCCTACGAGGTGAGCGCTACCGAGGACGGGATCACCGTCAACGGCAAGACCTTCAAGTCGCTGTCCGAGCGCGACCCCGCCGCGCTCCCGTGGGGCGACCTGGGCGTGGACATCGTCATCGAGTCCACCGGCCGTTTCACCAAGGCCGAGGACGCGCGCAAGCACATCGAGGCCGGTGCGAAGAAGGTGATCATCTCCGCCCCCGCCAAGGGTGAGGACCTCACCGTGGTGATGGGCGTCAACGACGACAAGGTGGACGGCAGCCAGGTCGTGCTGTCCAACGCCTCCTGCACGACCAACTGCGTGGCCCCCATGGCCAAGGTCCTGCACGAGTCGTTCGGCATCGTCAAGGGCCTGATGACCACGGTGCACGCCTACACCAACGACCAGGTGATCCTGGACTTCCCGCACAAGGACCTGCGTCGGGCCCGGGCCGCCGCCACCAACATCATCCCGACCACCACCGGTGCCGCCAAGGCGACCGCGCTGGTGCTGCCGGAGCTGAAGGGCAAGCTGGACGGCATCGCGATGCGGGTGCCGGTGCCGGACGGCTCGGTGACCGACCTGACCGTGCAGCTGGCCCGGGAGGTCACCAAGGAGGAGGTGAACGAGGCCTTCCAGAAGGCCGCCGAGGGCCCGCTGAAGGGCATCCTGGTCTACACCGAGGACCCGATCGTCTCCAGCGACATCGTGGGCTCCCCGGCCTCCTGCACCTTCGACGCCTCGCTCACCATGGTCATCGAGGGCACCACCGTCAAGGTCGTGGGTTGGTACGACAACGAGTGGGGCTACTCCAACCGTCTGGTCGACCTGACCGCCCTGGTCGCCTCGAAGCTGGGCTGAGCACCGCAGGCGGACGAGACGGAGTTCCGAAGTCGTGAAGACGCTCGAGGACCTGTTGTCGGAGGGTGTGCGGGGCCGGCGCGTGCTGGTGCGCGCCGACCTCAACGTCCCTCTCGACGGAGACCGGATCACCGACGACGGGCGGGTACGGGCGTCGCTGCCCACCATCCGGGCGCTGGCCGAGGCCGGTGCCCGGGTGGTGGTGACGGCGCACCTGGGCCGACCCAAGGGAGAGCCCGACCCGAAGTACTCCCTGGCCCCGGTGGCCAGGCGGCTGGGTGAGCTGCTGGGCACCGAGGTGCCGTTGGCCGCCGACGTGGTCGGCGAGTCTGCCAGGGCCACCGTGGCCGCACTGGACGAGGGCGGGGTGGCCCTGCTGGAGAACGTGCGTTTCGACGCGCGGGAGACCAGCAAGGACGACGCCGAGCGGGCCGCGTTCGCCGCCGAGCTGGCCGCACTGGTCGGCCCGGACGGGGCGTTCGTCTCGGACGGCTTCGGTGTCGTGCACCGCAAGCAGGCCTCGGTCTACGACGTGGCCACGCTGCTGCCCCGCTACGCCGGTGGCCTGGTGCTGGCCGAGGTCGAAGTGCTGCGTCGGCTCACCGAGGACCCGGCCCGCCCCTACGTGGTGGTGCTCGGTGGTGCCAAGGTCTCCGACAAGATCGGCGTGATCGCCAACCTGTTGGGCAAGGTGGACCGCCTGCTCATCGGTGGCGGGATGGCCTACACCTTCCTCGCGGCCCAGGGGCACGAGGTCGGTTCCTCGCTGCTGCAGGCCGACCAGATCGACCAGGTGCGTCGCTTCCTGGCCGAGGCGGACGAGCGGGGCGTGGAGCTGGTGCTGCCGGTGGACGTGCTGGCCACCAAGGAATTCGCCGCGGACGCCGAGTACGAGGTGGTGCCGGCGAACGCCATCCCCGCCGACCGGATGGGGCTGGACATCGGTCCGCGCAGCCGGGAGCTGTTCGCCGGCAAGCTGGCCGACGCCGCGACGGTGTTCTGGAACGGCCCGATGGGGGTGTTCGAGTTCGAGGCCTTCTCCGGCGGTACCCGGGCGGTGGCGCAGGCCCTGGTGGACAGCGAGGCGTTCACCGTGGTCGGCGGCGGTGACTCGGCGGCCGCCGTGCGTCAGCTCGGCCTGCCCGAGGACGGCTTCTCGCACATCTCCACCGGCGGTGGCGCCTCGCTGGAGTTCCTGGAGGGCAAGGAACTCCCCGGGGTGGCGGTGCTGGAGGCCGGGGACGCCTGATCCGGCGCCTCGCCCCCACCGGCACCGGCTGTTCCGCAGGTGACCTGCGGGGCAGCCGGTGCCGTGCATTCGGCGCCCCGCTCCCTGATCCGACGACGACCACGTGAGGATGCCCATGGCTCGCAAGCCGCTCATCGCCGGCAACTGGAAGATGAACCTCAACCACTACGAGGCGATCGCGCTGGTGCAGAAGATCGCCTTCGCGCTGCCGGCGAAGTACTACGACAAGGTCGAGGTCGTGGTGCTGCCCCCGTTCACCGACATCCGCAGCGTCCAGACGCTGGTGGACGGGGACAAGCTGTTGCTGCGCTACGGCGCGCAGGACCTGTCCCCGCACGATGCGGGTGCCTACACCGGTGACGTCTCCGGCCCGATGCTGGCCAAGCTCGGCTGCACGTACGTGGTGGTCGGGCACTCGGAGCGTCGCGAGTACCACCACGAGGACGACGAGCTGGTCAACCGCAAGGTCCGGGCCGCGCTCAAGCACGGCCTGACCCCGATCGTGTGCGTCGGGGAGAAGTTGGAGGTGCGGGAGCAGGGCGGGCACGTCGAGCACTGCAACGCCCAGCTGATCGCCGCCCTGAAGGGGTTGAAGGCCGAGCAGGTGGCCGGGGTCGTGGTGGCCTACGAGCCGGTCTGGGCGATCGGCACCGGTCGGGTCGCCACTCCCGCCGACGCGCAGGAGGTCTGCGGTGCCCTGCGGGCCCAGCTGGCGGCCAAGTACGGTTCCGAGGCGGCTGGGCAGGTCCGGGTGCTCTACGGCGGTTCGGTCAAGTCCAGCAATGTCAGCGACCTGATCAAGCAGGACGACGTCGACGGTGCGCTGGTGGGCGGGGCCAGCCTGGACGGCGAGGAGTTCGCCAAACTGTGTGCCCTGGCCGCCGGTGGTCCGTTGCCCTGAGCCACGCACACAGGGCTTGATCCACATGGCGGTCGGGTTCGCTGGCGCGACCCGGTACCCTGTGACGTCGACCGCCTACAGCGAGGAAGAGATGAAGCTGTTTCTGCAGATCACGTTGATCGTCTCGAGCGTTCTGCTGGTGCTGCTCGTGCTGCTGCACCGGGGTCGCGGCGGGGGCCTGTCCTCGCTGTTCGGCGGGGGCATGCAGTCGAGCCTGTCGGGTTCGACCGTGGTGGAGAAGAACCTGGACCGGCTGACGCTGTTCGTCGCCGCGATCTGGGTGATCTCCATCGTCGGGGTCGGCCTGCTGCTCAAGGTCGAGTGACCGTGAACCCGATCGGGCACAGGGTGAACCACCTCCTGGGGGTGTGAAGGTCGATGGCTGGTGGCAACGCGATACGCGGCACGCGTGTCGGCGCGGGCCCCATGGGTGAGTCCGAGCGGGGGGAGGCCGCGCCGCGCCGTCGTGTCTCGTACTGGTGCGCCAACGGGCACGAGGTGCGTCCGTCGTTCGCGCTGGACGCCGAGGAACCGGAGTTGTGGGACTGCCCGCGCTGCGGTCTGCCCGCAGGGCGGGACAAGGACAATCCACCAGCCCCGCCCCGCAACGAGCCGTACAAGTCGCACCTGGCCTACGTGAAGGAGCGGCGCTCGGACGCCGACGGTGAGGCCATCCTGCAGGAGGCTCTGGCCAAGCTGCGGGCCCGCCGCGGCGAGGTCTGACACGTGCACGGCGAGCCGGTGGCCCGGGACGAGAGGTTCCGGGCCACCGGCATTCCTGGGGGCGGCCTGTCGGAGGGGGTGACCCGGACGGTGAGGGGTCAGGGCCGTGACGGGTTCGCCCTGCCCCGGCCGTGGCGGGGGTCGGTCAGCCGGTACGTGGCACGCACCACGTAGCCACCGTCCTCGGTGGGGTGCGCGGAGAAGACACCCCCGAGCAGTTCGGCACGCTCGCGCAGCCCGCACAGCCCGTGGCCGCCGGACGGCAGGGCGGAGATCTCCGCCGGACGGCGAGCCGGCCCGTTGTGTACCTCCACCAGCAGCTGTTCGTCCTCCACGCGCACCTCCACCCGGGCGGAGGAACCCGGGGCGTGCTTGCGGGCGTTGGTCAGTGCCTCCTGGATGGTGCGGTAGGCGGTGGCGGACACCGGGCGGGGCAGGTTCTCGGGCAGGTTCCCGATCCGGAGCTCCACGTCCACGGCACACGCGGAGATCAGCTCCGGCAGGCGGTCCAGCCCCGGCTGGGACGCGGCCTCGGCGTCCAGGGCGGCGACCCGCAGTACACCCACGAGTTGACGCAGCTCGTCCAACGTCCGGGTGCTGAGCGCGCGAATGTTCCGGGCGATCTCCTGCGTGTCGGGATCGGCGGTCGACACCTGCAGGGCCCCCGCCTGCATGGCGATCAGGGTCACCTGATGGGAGACCACGTCATGCATCTCCCGGGCCAGCCGGGTGCGTTCCTGGGCGAGGACGGCGTGGGCGTGCAGCCGCTTCTCCCGTTCTCGCCCCTCGGCCAGCTCCCGGAGTCGTTGGGACAACTCGGTGCGGGTACGCATCAGCGTGCCGAGCGCGAACGGTGCGATGGCCTCCAGACCGCTGTACATGAAACGGGCGCTGACCTGGTGGGCGGACAGCTGCAGGAACTCCGACACCGGCCAGAGCACGAACGCGGAGGCCCACACCCCGGCGCAGCCGGCGATCACCTGCCAGTCCAGCGGCCGGGTCCTGGCCGTGGTGTAGAGCGCGATCATGGCGGCGACCAGCGCGTAGCCGGCGAGCAGGCCGGGGACGGCAACGGCGAGCACCAGCCGCGGGAAGCGGCGGCGGAACACCAGGACGGCGCAGGAGAACCAGGACAGCGCATGGGCGTAGGTCGGTACCTCGGGCGGCAACTCGTCCGCCACCAGCACCAAGTCGAGTGACGCCAGCAGGACCGCGCCGGCGTCCCAGCCGAGTTGTCGCCAGGCCGGACGGGCGGATCGGCTTCCCCTGTCCCGGTCGGCCCGCCGTTTCTGCGGCCGGTCACGGCGGATGGTCTGCAGCGCCTCCGTGGTCAGGGCATCCACCTCCCGTCACTTCACCCGTCAGGGTGATGTAACGGTACTGGGCGGAGGATCTTCCCGGGAGAGGCTCGCGATCGAGGCGACGGCGGCCCGCACAGTCCGCCCCGGTGCACATCGGCCGGGGGAGAGTACGGCGGTGGGACAACGGTGCAGGTCGGCGGGGCTTCCGTCGCCGGACGGGGGTGTGCGTACTGTCGGCCTCCACGGACGGGCCGAGGGGCGCCCGGGATGACTCCGAACGCCCCTCGGCCCGGAATGTGGGACGGTGGACTCGACCGGTCAGGCCAGCGGGGCGACGAACACCCCCGGCACCTTGGCCGCCGCGGCTCGGTCGAGCAGCCACAGGGTGCGCCGACGCCCGCGGGCACCGGCTGCCGGCACCTGGACCTCACCGGCCCCGCCGAGGGCCATCGCCACCGCGGCGGCCTTGGCCGCACCGGTGGTCAGCAGCCACACCTCCGACGAGGCCCGGATGGCCGGCAGGGTCAGCGACACCCGGGTCGGCGGCGGTTTGGGGCAGCCCCGCACCGCCACCACGGTCCGCTCGGTCTCGTACACCGCGGGGGAGGTGGGGAAGATCGAGGCGGTGTGCCCCTCCTCGCCCACACCGAGCAGACAGACGTCGAACGCCGGCACCGGCCCGTGGTCCTCCGGCCGGGCCGCCCGGGCCAGCAGCTCGGCGTAGGCCGCGGCCGCCGCCTCCGGGTCGTCGCCGAACCTGCCGTCGGACGGGGCCATCGGGTGCACCCGCTCCGGGTCCACCTGGACGTGGTCCAGCAGGGCCTCCCGAGCCTGTGTCTCGTTGCGGTCCGGGTGGCCGGCCGGCAGGAACCGCTCGTCGCCCCAGTACAGGTCGACACGGGACCAGTCGACCGCGTCCCGGGCCGGCGTGGCTCGCAACTGCTCCAGCACCGCGACACCGGTCCGGCCACCGGTGAGTACCAGGGACGCCGAGCCTCGAGCCGCCTGCACGTCCACCAGCTTGGTGACCAGGCGGGCCGCCACGGCTGCGGCGAGCAGTTCGGGAGTGGAGTGCACCACCACCTGCGGTCGGCTCACGACGCCCCTCCGTTGTCCGGAGCGTCGCCGTGCACCACCCGGGGCAGGCCGTGCAGGGTGGCCTCGTAGACCTCGTCCGGATCCAGCCGGCGCAACTCCTCGATGAGGCAGTCGCTCACCTCGCGGCGCTGCAGCGCCACCCGACGCTCCGGCTGCCCCGGCTGGGTCAGGATGCCGACCTGCCCGTCCGGACGGACCAGCTCGACGTTGCCGGACTTGCGCTCCAGCACCACCGAGAACATGCCCTCACCGGGGGAGGTCTGGTGCCGGACCACCGGGATGTCCAGGTAGGCGGCCAGCCACCCGGCGAGCAGGTCGGTGGACGGGGAGTCCGAGCCACCGGTCACCGCCGCCGCGGTGATCTTCTCGTAGGGCGGCTGGTCCAGCGCCGCCGCCAGGAGTGCCCGCCAGGTGGTCAACCGGGTCCAGGCCAGGTCGGTGTCGCCCTCGGCGTAGTTCCGCCGGCGCACCTCCAGGGCCTTGATCGGGTCCGGTTCCGCCGCGGCGTCGGTGATACGACGCTGCGCCAGCTGCCCGATCGGGTCACTCGCCGGGTGCTCCGGGGCCTGACCGGGCCACCAGGCCACGACCGGGGCGTCCGGCAGCAGCAGCGGCACCACGCAGCTGGCCCCCTCGTTGGCGAGCGGACCGTACAGGCGCAGCACGATGACCTCGCTGGCCCCGGCGTCCCCGCCGATGCGGATCTGGGCGTCCAGCCTGGGGGCGGCCTCGACCCAGCCACGAGCCACCACGATCACCCGGCACGGGTGCTCCCGGCTGGCCACGTTCGCGGCGTCGATCGCCTCCTCGGTCTGGGAACCGTCGTCGGTGACGATCACCAGGGTGAGCACCCGGCCGAGGGCCACGGCGCCGCCCTGCTCGCGCAGCTCGACGAGCTTCTTGTTGACGCGCGAGGTGGTGGTGGAGGGGAGATCGATGATCACGGGCGCCTCCAGTACCGGCCGGTGCGGGCCATCATCGCGTCCGCGGACGGCGGACCCCAGGTGCCCGCCCGGTAGGGCTCGGGCGCGCCGTTCGCCTCCCAGAACTCGATCACCGGGTCGAGGATCTGCCAGGACAGCTCGACCTCCTGGTTGACCGGGAACAGCGACGGCTCACCCAACAGCACGTCCAGCAACAGCCGTTCGTAGGCCTCCGGGGAGGACTCGGTGAAGGCGTGACCGTACCCGAAGTCCATGGTGACGTCCCGGACCTCCATGGCGGTGCCGGGCACCTTCGAACCGAAGCGCATGGTCACGCCCTCGTCCGGCTGGACCCGGATGACCAGCGCGTTCTGCCCCAGCTCCTCGGTCATGGTGGCGTCGAACGGCAGGTGGGGGGCCCGCTTGAAGACCACCGCGATCTCCGTCACCCGCCGGCCCAGCCGCTTACCGGTCCGCAGGTAGAACGGCACACCCGCCCAGCGCCGGTTGTCGATCTGCAGGGTGATCGCGGCGAAGGTCTCGGTACGGGAACCGCTGGGGATGCCGTCCTCCTCCAGGTAGCCCCGTACCAGCTGACCACCCTGCCAGCCCCCGGTGTACTGACCGCGGGCGGTGGTCTCCTCCAGCGGCCCCACCAGTCGGGTGGCCGACAGCACCTTGATCTTCTCCGCCCGCAGTGCGTCCGGGTGGAAGGAGGTCGGCTCCTCCATCGCGGTCAGCGCGAGCAGCTGCAGCAGGTGGTTCTGGATCACGTCACGTGCCGCACCGATGCCGTCGTAGTAGCCGGCCCGGCCCCCGATGCCGATGTCCTCGGCCATCGTGATCTGCACGTGGTCGACGTAGTGGGCGTTCCAGATCGGCTCGAACAGCTGGTTGGCGAAGCGCAGCGCCAACAGGTTCTGCACCGTCTCCTTCCCCAGGTAGTGGTCGATGCGGAACACCGACTCCTCGGGGAAGACCTCGTTGACGATGCGGTTGAGCTCCCGGGCACTGGCCAGGTTGTGCCCGAAGGGCTTCTCGATCACCACCCGGCGCCACTGGTCGGGGTTCTGCTGTGTCAGGCCCGACTGGGCGAGCTGCTGACTGACCACCGGGAAGAACGAGGGCGGAATGGACAGGTAGAAGGCGAAGTTGCCCCCCGTTCCCCGCGTGCGGTCCAGATCCTTGACCGTGGTCACCAGGGTGTCGAAGGCCTCCGGGTCGTCGAAGGTCCCCGGGACGAAACGGAACCCCTCCGCCAGCCGGTCCCACACCGCCTGGCGGAACGGGGTACGTGCGTGCTGCCGGACCGCTTCGTAGACGACCTGGCCGAAGTCCTGGTTGGCCCAGTCACGGCGCGCGAAGCCGACCAGGCCGAAGCCCGGCGGCAACAGACCGCGGTTGGCCAGGTCGTAGATCGCCGGCATCAGCTTCTTGCGGGACAGGTCACCCGTCACACCGAAGATGACCAGGCCGCAGGGCCCGGCGATCCGCGGTAGGCGCTTGTCCCGTTTGTCACGAAGCGGATTGCTCCATGGGAGCGTCACGAATCGACCTCCTGCACCGCCCTAATCACATGGGCCAGCCCGGCGACCCGGTCGGTCAGGTGCAGGCGCAGCACGGGCCGCCCGCGTCCGGCGAGTACCTGTCCGTCACCGAGCGCCTGTGCCCGTTGCAGCACCGAGAGCGTATACGGTCGGTCGGGCACCTGGAGATCGGCTTCGGCTTCCCCGGTGAGCTGCAGGAAGATCCCGTTCTGGTGGCCGCCCTTGTGGTACTGGCCGGTGGAGTGCAGGAACCTGGGCCCCCAGCCGAACGTCGTCTGCACCCTGGTGCGCCGGGCCAGCTCGCTCCGCAGCAGCGTGGCGGAGGCGTCGTCGATCCGGTCCAGGTACGCCTGCACGGCCAGGTAGCCCCCCTCGGGTGCGGTCGCCAGCAGCGCCCGCAGCGCCTGTGCCACGGTGGTGGCCCCGGAGGGGAGCCAGTCACCCGAGGCGTACACCTCCACCGGGCCGTCCACCAGCGTGGGGGTGGGTCGTGCGTCCTCGGCGGGGGCGTCGAGCAGGGCCCGGGCCGCCTTCTTGGCCGCCTCCACGTCGGGCTGGTCGAAGGGGTTGATCCCCAGCAGCCGGCCGACCACCGCGGTGGCGTACTCCCACAGCAGGAACAGACCGCCGAGCGAGCCGGTGGTGCTGATCGCGGCCGCGTCGACGGCCGGACCGATCGCCACCGGCGTGGCGTCCTCCCCGGCGTCGGCGAACCCGGGGGCCTCCGGGCCCTCCACCACGACCGGGAGCAGACCGGTGTCGTCCTTGCCGGTCGACTCGGCGATCAGCTGCTCGGCCCAGTCCCCGAAACCGACCACACCCGACCCGGTGTCGGCCAGGACCACCTTCTCCGCACCTCGGGCGTGGGCGGCACCCAGGGCCGCGGCCAGTCGCAGGGCGGGGTTGGTCGGGTCGTCGGCGGACAGGACCCCGGCCGCGGCCGCCGCCTCGTCCAGCAGGGCGGAGACGTCCACCCCGGCCAGACCGGCGGGTACCAGGCCGAACGCGGTGAGCGCCGAGTAGCGGCCTCCCACGTGGGGGTCGGCCAGGAACACCTTGCGGTACCCGGCCTCGCGGGCCGCCGCCTCCAGCGGAGAACCCGGGTCGGTCACCACCACGATGTGCGAGGCCGCGTCGATCCCTCGCTCGGTGAACGCGCGCTCGAAGATCCTCCGGTGACTGTCGGTCTCGACGGTGGAACCCGACTTGGAGGACACCACCAGCACGGTGCGCTCCAGGTCACCGGCGAGCACCTCGGCGACCTGACCCGGGTCGGTGGTGTCCAGCACCACCAGCCGGTTGGTCCCCTCGCCACCCGAACGTGCCGACTCGGCGGCGGCCGTCGCGCAGATCACCTCCGGGGCCAGCGACGAACCACCCATCCCGGCCAGCACGACCCGGGTGAGGCCCTCGGCGCGCAGCTCGGCGGCCAGCGCGTCGATCTCGGCCAGGAGCGGGCGCGAGGTCTCGTGCAGCTGGGTCCACGCCAGGCGGACGGAGGCCTCCGACTCGGCCGCAGGACCCCACAGCGTGGGGTCCTGCGCGGTCAACCTGCTCGCGACCTTGTCGGTCACCAGCTGGTCGACCAGCGGCTCGGCCTCGCGTGCCAGGTCGCCGTCGGTGATCTCCACGGCGATGCCGGTGTGCGGGGTCGTCCCCCGGGAAGTCCCACTTGCCATACTCAGCCCCTCGCCTGTGCCAGCTGGTCGGCCACCGTGCCCAGCAGCTCCTCCCAGGACTTCTCGAACTTCTCGACACCCTCGCGCTCCAGGAGCGCGAAGACGTCGTCGAGGTCGATCCCGATCGCGGCGAGACGGTCGAACACCTGCTGGGCCTCGGCGGCGGTGCCGGAGACCACGTCACCCCGCACCTGGCCGTGGTCGGCCACGGCGAGCAGCGTCTTCTCCGGCATGGTGTTGACCACCCCCCGGGTCACCAGCTCGTCGACGTAGCGGGTGTCGGGGTAGGCGGGGTCCTTGACCCCGGTGGAGGCCCACAGCGGGCGCTGCGGTCGGGCACCGGCCTCGGCCAGCTGCCGCCACCGCTCACCGGCCACCACGTCCTGGTAGGCGGCGAAGGCCAGCCGGGCGTTGGCGACGGCCGCCCGGCCCCGCAGCTCGCGGGCCTCGGGCGTGCCGACGGCGTCCAGCCGCTTGTCGATCTCGGTGTCCACCCGGGAGACGAAGAACGAGGCCACCGAGGCGATCGTGCTCAGGTCGTGTCCCTTGGTCCTGGCCTGCTCCAGACCAGCCAGGAAGGCGTCCATGACGGCCCGGTACCGCTCCACCGAGAAGATCAGCGTCACGTTGACGCTGACGCCCTCGGCCAGCACCCGGGTGATCGCCGGCAGACCCTCCACGGTCGCCGGAATCTTGATCATCAGGTTGGGCCGGTCGACGGTCTTCCACAGCTCCAGCGCCTCGGTCACCGTTCCCTCGGTGTCGTGCGCCAGGCGCGGGTCCACCTCCAGGGACACCCGGCCGTCCACGCCGTCGGTGCGCTCCCAGACCTCGCGGAACAGGTCGCACGCGTTGCGCACGTCGGTCGTGGTGATCTCACGGACCGCCTGCTCGACGGAGGCGCCGCGGGCGGCCAGCTCGCGCACCTGCGCGTCGTAGGCGTGCCCCTTGGCCAGCGCGGCGGCGAAGATCGTCGGGTTGGTGGTCACCCCGACCACGTGCCGGTCGCGCACCAGCGCGGCCAGGTCGCCGGAGGTGAGTCGCTCCCGGGACAGGTCGTCGAGCCAGATCGAGACACCGGCCTCGCTCAGCGCGGCCAGCGGATTCGTGGTGCTCACTCCAGGTACCTCCCCACTCACGCGGTGCCACGCACCCGGTCCAGGCTGCGACGTGCCGCCTCGGCGACCGCCTCGGGCGTGAAACCGAACTGCCGGAACAGCGTCTTGTAGTCCGCCGATGCGCCGAAGTGCTCGATGGAGACGATCTCACCGAGATCGCCGACGAAGCGGTACCACGGCTGGGCCACACCGGCCTCCACGACGACCCGCGCCCGGACCGAGGGCGGGATCACCTGCTGCCGGTATGCCTCGTCCTGGGCGTCGAACCACTCCACACACGGCATGGAGACCACACGAGCTGCAACGCCCTGATCGGCGAGGATCTTCCTGGCCTCCACGGCCAACTGCACCTCGGAACCGGTGGCGATCAGCACCACGTCCGGCTCGCCCTCGGTGTCGGCCAGCACGTAGCCGCCGCGGGCGACCCCCTCGGCGTCGGTGCCCTCCAGGATCGGGACGTTCTGCCGGGTCAGGGCCAGCGCCGCCGGACCGTCCGGACGCTCCAGCACCGCCTTCCAGGCCGCCACGGTCTCGTTGGCGTCGGCGGGGCGCACCACGGCCAGGCCGGGCATGGCCCGCAGCGAGGCCAGATGCTCGATGGGCTGGTGGGTGGGGCCGTCCTCGCCCAGGCCGATCGAGTCGTGCGTCCACACGTAGATGACCGGGGCCTTCATCAGGGCGGCGAGCCGCACCGCCGGCCGCATGTAGTCGCTGAACACCAGGAAGGTGCCGCCGTAGGGGCGGGTGCCGCCGTGCAGCGCGATGCCGTTGAGGATCGCGCCCATCGCGTGCTCGCGGACACCGAAGTGCAGTGTCCGGCCGTAGGGGTGGGCCTTCCACTCCCTCGTGGAGATCTCCTCCGGACCGAAGGAGTCCGCCCCCTTGATGGTGGTGTTGTTGCTCTCGGCGAGGTCGGCCGAACCACCCCACAGCTCGGGCAGCACGTCCCCCAGCGCGGCGAGCACCTCACCGGACGCCTTGCGGGTGGCCATGCCCTTGGGGTCGGGCTCCCAGGCGGGCAGCTTCGCCGTCCACCCGTCGGGCAGCTCCCGCTTGGCCAGTCGCCGCAGCAGGGCGTAGCGCTCCGGGTTGGCCTGCGCCCAGGCGTCGAACGCCTTCTGCCACTCGGCGTGGGCCGCCCGGCCGCGCTCCACCACCTTGCGGGCGTGGGCCAGCACCTCGTCCTCGACCTGGAAGGTCTTCTCCGGGTCGAAGCCCAGGATGCGCTTGACCTCGGCGACCTCCTCGGCCCCCAGCGCGGCGCCGTGCACCTTGCCGGTGTTCATCTTCTTTGGTGCCGGGTAGCCGATCACCGTCCGCAGGAGGATGATCGACGGGCGCTCGGTCTCGGCCTTGGCGGCGGCCAGGGCGTCGAGCAGCCCCGCGACGTTCTCCCCGCCCTCGACGTACTGGACGTGCCAGCCGTAGGCCTCGTAGCGCTTGCCCACGTCCTCGGACAGGGCGATCGCGGTGTCGTCCTCGATGGAGATCTTGTTGTCGTCGTAGATGACGATCAGGTTGCCCAGCTTCTGCAGGCCGGCGATCGAGGAGGCCTCGGAGGTCACGCCCTCCTCGATGTCACCGTCGGAGGCCAGCACGTAGATGTAGTGGTCGAACGGGCTCTGGCCCGGCGCGGCGTCCGGGTCGAACAGGCCACGCTCCCGGCGGGCCGCCATGGCCATGCCGACCGCGGAGGCCAGGCCCTGCCCCAGCGGACCCGTGGTGATCTCCACACCGGGGGTGTGCCAGTACTCCGGGTGACCCGGGGTCCGCGACCCCCAGGTGCGCAGCGACTTGATGTCCTCCAGCTCCAGGCCGTAGCCGGAGAAGTACAGCTGCAGGTACAGGGTCAGGCTGGAGTGACCACAGGAGAGGATGAACCGGTCCCGACCGATCCACTCGGGGTCCGTCGGGTCGTGCCGCATGACCCGCTGGAACAGGGCGTAGGCGGTGGGTGCCAGGCTCATCGCCGTTCCGGGGTGGCCGTTGCCGACCTTCTCCACGGCGTCGGCGGCCAGCACCCGGATGGTGTCGACCGCGCGCTTGTCGAGGTCGGTCCAGTCCTCGGGGAGGTTGGGGGTGGTCAGGCGGGTGAGGTCGTCGGTCACGGACACGGACGCAGCTCCCAAGATCGTTCAGATTCGACGTGCGGGGGGCACGAACCAATCCCGGTTTGGCCCGGCCCGCCGTCTCCCTCGTCCGAGCGTCAGCCTAGTCCTGCCCCCCGGGGTTCCGAGATCCGTCGTACCCACCCTGCGTCCTGCAACACCCCGGACGGTGTTCCGGTGAGTAGCGCGGCTACTATTGCCGAGGCCCGTTGCCCCAGGTCCGTGCCGGGCCGTTCCCGACGAGAACGAGGAGCATCATGCCGGTCGATGCTGCGCAGGAAGGCGTCGTGAACACCACCGCCGCGCCAGTGCAGCCCCGGCGCCCGCGCGACGTGGTGCGCGCCTATGTGGCGCTGACGAAGCCCCGGATCATCGAGCTGTTGCTGGTGACCACCATCCCGGCGATGTTGCTGGCCGAGCGCGGTGTGCCGTCGCTGTGGGTGGTCCTGGGCACCCTGGTGGGTGGCACGATGGCCGCAGGCAGCGCCAACGCGCTCAACTGCGTGGTGGATGCCGACATCGACGCGGTGATGAAGCGCACGAAGGCCCGGCCGCTGGTCACCCACGAGGTGCCGCCGCGCAACGCCCTGGTGTTCGCGGTGCTGCTGGGGGCGGCCGCCTTCGGTGTGCTGTGGGCCGTGGCGAACCTGCTGGCCGCGGTGCTGGCGGTGGCCACCATCCTGTTCTACGTCCTCGTCTACACGCTGGTGCTCAAGCGGCGCACCGCACAGAACATCGTGTGGGGCGGGGCCGCCGGCTGCATGCCGGTGGTGATCGGCTGGGCCGCGGTGACCGGCGGCCTCGACTGGCCGGCACTCGTGATGTTCGGTGTGGTCTTCTTCTGGACGCCGCCCCACTCCTGGGCGCTGGCGATGAAGTTCCGGGACGACTACGCCCGGGCGGGTGTGCCCATGCTGCCGGTGGTCGCCACTCCGGTGCAGGTCTCCCGGCGGATCGTGCTGTTCACCTGGGTGATGGTGCTCTGGAGTCTGCTGCTGGTCCCGGCGACGAGCTGGATCTACGCGGCGGTGGCCGTGTCGGTCGGCGCGTGGTTCCTGGCCGTGGCGCACCGGCTGCACAACGCGGTGCGTCAGGGCGAGAAGGCCGACCCCATGCGGCTGTTCCACCTGTCGAACACCTACCTGACGCTGGTGTTCGTGGCGATCGCGGTGGACTCGGTCGTGGGCTGGCCGGCGCTGGGCTGGCCGTTCTGACGTTCCGATCCGTTCCGACCTCGCTGTGGGGTGGGTCCGTCCCGGGGCGGACCCACCCCACAGCCGTGTCTCAGGGCACCAGCAGCAGCTTGCCCGTGGTACGCCGGGACTGCAGGTCCGTGTGGGCGTCGGCGGCACGCTCCAGCGGGTAGCGTCCGGTGACGCGGATCGTCAGCTCGCCCCGGATCACCGCGCCGAAGACCTCACCGGCCCGCCAGTCCAGTTCCTCGCGGGTGGCGATGTGGTGCGCCAGGGTGGGGCGGGTCACGAACAGCGAGCCCGCCGCGTTCAACCGCTGCAGGTCGAACGGCGGGACCGGGCCGCTGGCCGCGCCGAACAGCACCAGCATGCCCCGGGGACGCAGGCTGGCCAGGCTCGCCTCGAAGGTGGCGGCCCCCACGCCGTCGTAGACCACCGGCACCCCTTCGCCGCCGGTCAGCCGACGCACCTCACCGGCCAGGTCGTCGACCTCGGTGTAGCGGATGATCTCGTCCGCTCCGGCCTCACGGGCCAGCTTCTCCTTCTCCGCGGTGGACACGGTGCCGATCACCCGTCCCCCGCGTGCCTTGATCATCTGGGTGAGCAGCAGGCCCATCCCGCCCGCGGCGGCGTGCACCAGGGCCACGTCCCCGGGCTGCACCGGGTAGGTGGACGCGGTGAGGTAGTGCGCGGTCATGCCCTGGAGCGGGATCGCGGCCGCGGTGTGGTCGTCCAGCTCGTCGGGCACGTGGATCGCCTGGTGGGCCGGTACCACGGCCAGCTCGGCGTAGCTGCCGGGGGCGTGCGCCCAGGCCACCCGGTCACCGGGGACGAACCCCTCGACGCCCTCCCCGACCGCCACCACGCGCCCGGCTCCCTCCAGCCCGGGCACGAACGGCAACGGCAGGGGGTAGGCACCGGTGCGATGGTAGGTGTCGATGTAGTTGACGCCGGCAGCCGCCACCCGGACCAGCAGGTTCCCGGCACCGGGGGTGGGGTCGTCCAGTTCGGCCGGTTCGAGTACCTCCGGGCCGCCGTGGGAGCGCACCTGGACAGCACGCATGGCCAACCTCCTCGCGTGATCGGTTCGATGTCCGCAACGCCACGGGCGCCCGCGGCTGTTCCACCACGGGCGCCCGTGTTCCACGACCGGGTGGTCAGGACTCCAGTGCCACACGGCGCGCCAGGCCCAGCGGCAGGGCCCCCGAGCCGGCCAGGGTGTCGTGGAAGGAACGGAGGTCGCCTCGTCCCGCGGCCAGGTAGTCGGCCCGGATTCGTTCGATCTCCAGGGAGCCGGTCAGGTAGGACGGAGCCTGGGTGGGCCAGGCACAGTACCGGTTGACCTCGCCCTTGGCGGTGCCCGGCGTGAGCGAGGACTTGGTGGCCATGAACTCCTCGGCCTGCTCGATGCTCATGTCCCCGCAGTGCAGTGCGGTATCGACCACGATGCGGGCCGCGCGGAAGATCCTGGCTTCCAGGTGGGCCAGCTCGTGGGCGGGATCGGCGAAGTAGCCGTGCTCGGCCAGCACCCGCTCGGCGTACAGGGCCCAGCCCTCGCTGAAGTACGGGGTGCGGAAGACCTTGCGCACCGTCCGCGGGTTGCCCGCCATCCAGGACAGGTGCCAGTGGTGACCCGGGTAGGCCTCGTGCACCGCGATGGTGGGCATCTGGGCGCGCGCGTTGGTGCGCAGCCGCTGGCGCACCTGCTCGGGGGTGAACTCCTCGGGGGTGTAGGGCACGAAGAAGTGTCCGGTCCGCGAGTCGGTCAGCGGGGGCGGCGCGATGTAGAACGCCACGGACAGCACGGGGCGTTGGAACTCGGGGGAGGGCACCACCCGGCACTCCTCGCCCTCGGCGAAGGACACCAGCCCGTGCTCGCGCAAGAACCGGCGGGCACGCTCGGTCTCGGCGGCGTACTCGGCGCGCATCGCCTCCAGGGTCGGTGGGTGGTCGTCCTGCAGCGACTCCATCACCGCACGCCAGTCCGCCGAACCACCGGGGACGCGCTGCGCCACCGCACGCATCTGCTCGTCCAGCTCGGCGTAGGCCGCCTTGCCACGTTCGTGCAGCTCGGCGGCGCCGTAACCCAGCATCTCGCGCTCGCGCAGCAGTGCCGAATAGCGTTCCTCGCCCATCCGCCAGTCCCCCCGGGCCCGCTCGGCGAAGTCGGCCAGGAAGGTCACCAGCTCGTCGAACGCCTCGGCGGCCGGCTCCGCGGCCTCGGCGACCTCGGCCCGCAGGTCGGGGTCGGTGATCTCGGCCGGCAGTGCGGAGGTGAGGAACCGTCGCGCCGTACGGGCCTGTCCCAGCGCTCGCCGTACCAGCAGCGGCGCGGCCAGGTCGGGGTCGAGGTTGGCCCGGCACGCCGCGACCACGCTCGGCACCTCGGCGAGGCGGGACACCGTGTCGGCCACCAGCTCGGCCTCAGGACGCAGGCGGTGCAGGAACAGCGTGTACAGCCCGTTGAACACCGGTCCGGTGTAGAAGGAGGGGTCCCGCCGCCAGCTCGGCCAGTCGGCGAGCACCTCCTCCCCACGCAGCATGGCCAGCACCAGGTCCCGGTCGACGCGGTCCTCGACCCCGAGGCCGTCGACCTCGACCGCCTCGAAACGGGAACGCCAGCGGCTCAGCTCGGCCTGCCGGGCGGTCAGGGCGGTGGCGCTCAGGTCGCCGAAGGTGTGGTCACGCCCCGGGGCGCCGAGGGAGGTCGCGACCGTCGGGTTCCGGTCGAGGTACCAGTTCAGGAACTCGTCGAGCAGGGTGGGAAGTGGTGTTGGGATGTTCGGCACGATTGCTGAACCTAACCGTTCCGCACAGCGGATACCGGAGCGCCGGTGGCCCCCCGGAGGTGGGGATGTGACCAGACTCGCGGCCCGCCGGGACTTCGGCAGGCCGTGTCCGTCGATCTAGGCTGCCGCCATGGCCGAGCAGAAGAGCAGCAGCACTGCCCCGGCGAAGGCCGTCGAGGCCGCCCGCCGTTTCGTCGCCGAGCACGGCAAGAGCGGCCGAGCCGTCGTCGAGCACCTGGGTCGGGCCGGTGCCCGTGTGGTGCTCGTGGGTGAGGACGGCGCGCTGGGGGACGTCGTGGTGCCGGACGTGGCCACCGGGGAGGCGGTGGTCTCGGCGGTGGAGGACCTGGAGCTCGCCGAGTGGGACCGGGACACCAGCGCGGCGGTCCGCATCGGCGCGGCGCACCGTCGCCGCATGGCGGGCAGGTGAGGACCCGTATGGCCACCTCGCGCCCGCGGGTCCTGCTGGCCACCTGTGCGGACCTGCCGACCTCGGACGGGGACGACGACGCGTTGCCTCCTGCACTGCGTGCGGTGGGGGTGGACGCCGCCTTCGCCCCCTGGGACGACCCGGGGGCGGGATTCGCCGAGGCCGATCTGGTCGTGCTCCGGGCGACCTGGGACTACACCGATCGCCTTTCGGAGTTCCTGGCCTGGTGCGAGACGGTGCCCAACCTGGCCAACCCGGCGCGCGTGGTGCGGTGGAACACCGACAAGAGCTACCTGGCCGACCTGGCGTCGGCCGGTCTCCCGGTGGTGCCCACCGAGGTGGTGTCCCCCGGTGCGGAGCCGTCGTCGTGGCCGGACGACGAGGTGGTGGTGAAGCCGGCGGTGGGAGCCGGTTCCCGCGGCGCCCGGCGATTCCGGCCGGAGCAGCGGGCCGCGGCGGAGGAACACCTGGCCGCGCTGCACGCGGACGGGCGTACCGCCCTCGTGCAGCCCTACCAGCCTGCGGTGGACACCGAGGGGGAGACCGCCCTGGTCTACCTCGGCGGGGTGTTCTCGCACGCGTTCAACAAGGGTCCGATGTTGGCCGAGTCCACCCCGGCCAACCCGGTGGACGGTTCGGGTCTGTTCGTCACCGAGCGCCTCAAGCCGGCCGAGCCCGACCCGGCACAGCGGGCGTTGGCCGAGGACGTGCTGGACGAGGTCTGCGCCCGTTTCGGTCTGCGGCACCGCGCCGAGTTGCTGTATGCGCGGGTGGACGTGGTGCGGGGCGCCCGGGGACCGCTGTTGCTGGAGCTGGAGCTCACCGAACCGTCGCTGGGGTTCCGACAGACCGACGGCAACGCCCCGATGCGGTTCGCCTCCGCCGTCCGTGCCCTGTTGGCCCGGTCCTGAGGGCACACGGTCCGTCGTCCGACCCTGGTGAGCCGCGCGCCCCGCGTCTTCGGCACGTCCCGGGGATGCGGGGCGCGCTGCTTCGACGACGCTCCGCCACGTGAACTGTTGATCACTATGCCAGAAACAGGTTAGCCTGTAGTTTCAGTGCCCACTGAACATGACGGCGAGGGGAGGGCGCGTGGCGCGCGAGGACCTGATCGCGTCCTGGATCGAGGACTTCGCCATGACCTTCGAGCGGGAGGGGCTGCCGCTCATCGCGGGGCGCATCCTGGGCTACCTGCTGGTGTGCGACCCGCCGGAGCGCACACCCGCCGAGCTGTCGGCCGCGTTGGAGGCCAGCAGCGGCTCCATCAGCACCAACCTCCGCCTGCTCGGCGGCATGGGGTTGGTACGCAAGTCCACCCGGCGGGGCAGGCTGGCCGCCCTGTACCGCATCGACGAGAAGCAGTGGGCCGACTTCGTGCGGCGTCGGTTGGAGGCGATGGTCGAGGCACGCAGGCTGACCGCGGGTGGTCTGCGCCTGCTCAGCGGGGACCCGCAGCGTGCCGAACGGCTGCGCGCCGTGGACGAGGTCTACGCCTTCCTCGGTCGGGAACTGCCTGCCCTGTTCAGCCGCTGGGACAGCGAGCGGGCCGGCCGCTGAGGCTGAGACATCGCCCCGTCGCCGGCCCGGGCCTTCGAGCCGGCGACGGCTGTTCAGGACCTCGTGCCGACCGACGCGGGGGAGTGGGCCTCCACCGTTCCGGAGGTGTCGGCGGTCGGCTGCTGCGCCGACGGGACGGGTGCTTCGGGATGCGGGCCACGGTCACGGGTGGCGGTCCACAACGCCGCGGTGGCCACGGTGACCAGGATGGAACCCAGGACGTGGATCGGGACGAGCACCTCGGGAACCCCGGTCCAGTACTGGACCATGCCCAGGGCACCCTGGGCGACAACCGCGGCCAGCAGCTCCCGGTACCGACGCCACACCCGGGGCGGGGTGGCGCCGCCGATCCGCAGGGCGAAGCCGAGGGCGACCAGCATGCCCAGGTAGAGGAACAGCAGGTCGGCGTGGAGCTGTGCCAGCGAGAGGATCGGCAGGTCCAGGCGCGGTACGTCCGCATCGCCCGCGTGCGGTCCGGCTGCCGTCACCAGCGTGCCCGCCACCAACAACGCGGCCAGCACACCACTGATCACGGCGAGCAGGCCGCGCAACGGGACGGGCACCACCGGCCGGGCCGGTTCGTCGCCCTCGTTCACCGCGCGGACCAGCAGGGTGGCCAGCCACACCAGCACGATCGACAGCAGGAAGTGCAGGCACACGGTCCACCAGCTCAGCCTGGTGAGGACCGTGATACCGCCCACCACCGCCTGCACCACCACCCCGATCGGCATGGTGGCGGCCAACCGCACCAGGCGGGGGCGTCGGGGCCGTCCCAGCAACGCGGCGAGCAGGCACAGGGCGGACGTGATGCCGACCACGCCGGTCAGCAGCCGGTTGCCGTACTCGATCCACTGGTGCAGCAGGGCGACCTCGGGGTGAGACACCGGGACCATGCTGCCGGGGAAGCACTGTGGCCAGGTCGGACATCCCAGGCCCGAGCCGGTCACCCGGACGATGGAACCGGTCACCGAGATACCCGCCTGTGCGACGAGGGTGGCCACGGCGAGATTGCGCTGTGCGGAACGCGAACCGAAGACCTCGCCGAAAGGAGAGGAAGCCAGTCGGGAGAACCAGGTGAGAGCCGGCACGGCGTCGATGGTACGTGGGCTGCCTACACGTCCGATCGGCCCCCTGCCGTTGTGACCCGCTTCGCAACGGGACACGAGGCCGGCGGCGTCGGCCGGATCAGCTCAGCCGGGTGGTGCGGACGGCCACCGCACCTGCGGCCACCGCCCAGCCCAGCAACACCAGCAGCGACGACGGAGCCGGAGCGGCGCCCTCGGTGAGCGCCACACGCAGACCCTCGGCCAGCGCACCGGACGGCAGGAAGCGGACCACCGCGGCGAGCCCGTCGGGCAGTGCGTCGAGCGGCACCACCACCCCGCCGGCCAGCAGGAGGACGAACCACACGGCGTTGGCCAGCGCCAGAACCACCTCCGCGCGCAGGGAACCACCCAACAGCACCCCCAGCGCGCCGAAGGCCAACCCACCGAGGAGCACCACCAGCAGTGCCCAGCCGATGCCTGCCGCCACCGGGCGCCAACCCAGCAACGCCGCGACCCCACCCAGCGCCACCAGCTGGATACCGATCACCGCCAGGTTGGCCAGCACCCGGCCGGTGATCATGGACCAGCGGGGCAGTGCGGTGGCGGCCAGCCGTTTGAGCACCCCGTAACGGCGGTCGAACCCCAGGGCGATGGCCGCCCCGGTGAACGCGGTGGACATCACCGCCAGGGCCAGGATCCGCGGGGTGACCGCGTCCACCCGCGGTAGGCCGGCCTCCACGGGCACCGGAAGCGCCTCGAGGGTGCTCAGACCGATCAGCAGGGCCAGCGGGATGAGCAGGGTGAGCAGGATCTGCTCGCCATTGCGCAGTGTCAGCAGCAACTCGGTGCGGGTCTGCGCGGTCAGCATCGCCGTCGGGCGCCCGCGACCGGGTGCCGGACGGAAGGTGCCGGTGGGGAAACGGGGTGTGGTACTCACGAACGAAGCTCCCGCCCGGTCAGGTCGAGGAAGACGTCCTCCAGGCTCCGCCTGACCACGTGCAGTTCCTGGGCGAGCACACCGTGCTGGGCGCACCAGGCGGTGACGGTGGAGACGACCTGGGGATCGATCACGCCCTGCACCAGGTACCGCCCGGGGGCGACCTCACTGGCCCGGCACCCCTCCGGCAGCGCGGCCAGCAGCAGGCTCAGGTTCAGACCGGGCAGGGCCCGGAAGCTCAGCTTGCCGTCCGCCTTGTCGGTGGTCAGCTCCTGCGGGGACCCCTCGGCCACCACCCGGCCCCGGTCGATGATGACCACGTGGTCGGCGAGTGTCTCGGCCTCGTCCATCAGGTGTGTGGTCAGCAGCACGCTCACCCCGTCCTCGCGCAGTGCGCGGATCAGTTCCCACACCAGGTGTCTGGCCTGGGGGTCCATTCCGGCGGTCGGTTCGTCGAGGAACACCAACTCGGGCCGGCCGACCAACGCGCAGGCCAGGGACAGTCGCTGCTGCTGGCCGCCGGAGAGCCGCTTGAACGGGGTGCGCTGCACCTCTCCCAGGCCGAGCACCTCCAGCAACCAGTCCACGTCGAGGGGATCGGCCGCACAGGAGGCCACCAACCGCAGCATTTCCCCGGCACGCACCCCGGGGTAGGCGCCACCGCCCTGCGGCATCACCCCGACACGGGGGCGCAGGGTCGTGGCGTCGGCGACGGGGTCCAGGCCCAGCACCCGCACCCGGCCGGCGTCCGGACGCAGGAACCCCTCGCACACCTCCACGGTGGTGGTCTTGCCTGCGCCGTTCGGGCCGAGCAGGGCCAGCACCTGGCCGCGGTCCAGGCGTAGGTCCACCCCGTCCACCGCCGTGGTGGACCCGTAGCGCTTGACCAGCCCGGACACCTCGACGGCGGGAGTGACGGCGTGCGGGCTCACGGGCGGCAAGCGTAGGACGTCGGGATGTGTACCGCCGAGGCGGGGCCGCCGCTATGCGGTCTGCGTCTCGCTCGTCCGTGGGATGCGGTGACGCACCACGAGCAGGAGCAGCACGGTGGCGATGGCGGCAGCGACGATGGCCTGCGGCACCACGTACGCCCGTCCGTCGAACGTGGCGCCCGGCGGGGGCACCGCGAGGGCCAGGGCCACGCTGATGACCGTCGCCGCGCGGCGGAACCGGCGGGAGGTGGTGGCGGCGGCCAGCGGGATCGCCGCCCACAGCAGGTACCAGGGGTGCACCACCGGGCCCAACAGCACCACTGCGCCCAGCGCGATGCCCAGGCCGGCCAGTGGCTCCCGTGCCCGGTACCCGCGCCAGCTGCGGAAGGACACCCACAGCAGTCCCAGGCAGATCACCCCGCTCAGGCCCTGGCCGATCGCCCGGGTCAGGGTGATCACCGCGTCGCTGTGGTTGCCCAGCCCCAGGGCGATGCCGATACCGCCGCCGAGCATGCCCAGGGCCGTGGCCGGTGACATCCAGCTCTTGACCTTGTTCGGGGTGCCCAGCGCGCCCAGCCAGCCGAAGCCCAGTCCGCTGAACAGGCACACCGCGGTGAGGGCGACCACGAAGATCACGGTGAGCAGGAGGGCCGCCCGCATCAGGTCGGTCAGGCGGCCGCCCCAGCGGCGGGCCAGGGCCGCGCCGAGGAAGCCGAGGGCCAGCGCGGAGGGGATCTTGATGCAGGCGGACAGGGTGATCAGGGTGGCGCCCACCACGACGGGAGCCACCCGGCCGAGCGGGCCGTCACCCCAGGTACGCAGCGCGATCTCGAAACCGGCCAGCATCAGGCCGACCATCAGGGCCTCGTTGTGGATGCCGCTGACCAGGTGGAACAGCACCAGGGGGTTCGCGGCGCCCAGCCAGAGCGCGCTCACCGGTTGCACCCCGCAGCGGCGGGCCAGTCGGGGCAGCGCCCAGACGATCATCGCCACCCCGGCCAGGGCCAGCGCGCGCTGCAGCAGGATGCCCAGGACGACGTCGTCCCCGGCGATCGCGGTGACCAGGCGTCCCAGGGTCAGGAACAGCGGGCCGTAGGGCGCCGGGGTGTCACGCCAGATGTTGGGCACGCCCCTGGTCAGGGGGTGGTCCGGGCCGAGCGCGTCGATCGGACCGAGCTCGTAGGGGTCGATGCCGCGGCTGACGATCTCGCTCTGGGCCAGGTAGCTGTAGACGTCCCGGCTGAACATCGGGGGCGCCACGATCAGCGGCGCGGCCCACATGACCAGGGTGCGGTCCAGCTGGGTCCGCGAGAGCATCCGTGGGCGGCCGGGACGGGCGAGTCGGCCCAGCCAGAGCCAGGCCAGCACGACCATGGCCATGCCGACATAGGCGACGGCCAACGAGGTGGTGGGCATCCGGGCGGGCAGACCGAGCAGACGCACCCCGTTGGTCGGGTTGTTCACCGGGGCCGCGCCTGCGCCGAGCGACGCGATGGCCAGCAGCAGCGAGCCCAGGGTGCCGAAGTGCCGCACCATGTGGAGCTGGCGCCGCTCGGTGCGGTCCAGCGGGGGCGGGGTCGCCGGACCGGGGCAGGGACGGGTGGTGGGGGACTGCTCCGTTCGGAGTCGCCCACCGTGTTCCGTACCGCCGACCGTCTCGCCCGTCACCACGAGGCCGAAGGGTAGCGAGGCCGGGGGAGGTGACGTGACCCAACAGGTGACGAGTTGATCACCCCGTGATGCGGTGCGTCCGTGTCCTCGGCTTAGGGTGACACAGGAAGGCCGCACACCTCCTCGGGTGTCACGGCCCGTGGAACGGGGACGTCCGTGACTCGCCTCACGTCTGTGACCAGCTCCTTTGCTGTCTTCGAGGAAATAGGCAACACTCGTGTTGTGAAAAACGTCGGGGTCGCTGCGCCGGCCGCCACCGCGTCCGGAGGCGGCGCGACGTCCGGTGCTCTGTCGCAGCACGCCGACGGTCGCACCCGGCACGCCGTGGCCAGGTTGCTCCTGGAACAGGGGCCGGTCACCGCGGCCACCGTCGCCGAGGAGCTGGGCCTGAGCCCGACCGCGGTTCGTCGTCACCTGGACGTCCTGGTCACCGGGGGTGAGGCGTGCACCAGGGACGCACCGCGCCGCGGACGGCGGGGACGCGGGCGCCCGGCGAAGCTCTTCCTGCTCACCGAGGCCGGTCGGGCCCGGTTCGGTCACGCCTACGACGATCTGGCGGTGGCGGCACTGCGTTTCCTCGCCGAGCACGCCGGGGAGGACGCGGTCCGGGCGTTCGCCGAGCGTCGGATCGCCGCCCTGGTGGACCGGCACCGTGCCGCGGTCACCGCCCGTCGCGGTGTCGCCGAGCGGACCCAGGCTCTGGCCGCCGCCCTGACCAGGGAGGGCTACGCCGCCTCCACCCGGAGGGTCGGTCGTGGGGAACAGCTGTGCCAACACCACTGCCCGGTGGCGCACGTGGCGGCCGAGTTCCCCCAGCTGTGCGAGGCCGAGACGGCGGCGTTCGCCGAGCTGCTCGGCACCCATGTCCAGCGTCTGGCCACCATCGCCCGCGGGGACGCGGCCTGCACCACCCACGTGCCGTTGGGCACGTCGCCCGGAGCCGGTCGCCCCGGCACCGGGGAACCCCACGCCGCGGAGCCGCTCACCACGGCTCCGCACACCACCACAACCCCACCACGGCCCGCGGACCCGAACCCGCGGCCGGGGGAGGATGCTGCACGGATCCCGGCGCACGACCCGCACGCAGGGTCGAGCCATCAACGCGAAGGGGAGCCCGCATGACTGCCGCTGCTGAGCAGCGCACCACCACCCAGCCGTTGAGCCAGGAGGAGACCCTGGCCCAGCTGGGCCGCTACGAGTACGGCTGGGCCGACCCGGACATCGCGGGCGCCAGCGCGCGCCGCGGTCTGGACGAGGACGTGGTCCGGGACATCTCGGCCAAGAAGAACGAGCCGGAGTGGATGCTGGAGACCCGGCTGAAGGCGCTCAAGCTCTTCCAGCGCAAGCCCATGCCGCGCTGGGGCGCCGACCTCTCCGGCATCGACTTCGACTCGATCAAGTACTTCGTGCGCTCCACGGAGAAGCAGGCCACCAGCTGGGACGAGCTGCCCGAGGACATCAAGCGCACCTACGACCGGCTGGGCATTCCCGAGGCCGAGAAGCAGCGGCTGATCGCCGGCGTCGCCGCCCAGTACGAGTCCGAGGTCGTGTACCACAAGATCCGCGAGGACCTGGAGTCCCAGGGCGTGATCTTCCTGGACACCGACACCGGGCTGAAGGAGCACCCCGAGCTGTTCAAGGAGTACTTCGGCTCGGTCATCCCCGCCGGTGACAACAAGTTCTCCGCGTTGAACACCGCCGTGTGGTCCGGTGGGTCCTTCATCTACGTGCCGCCGGGCGTGCACGTCGACATCCCGCTGCAGGCCTACTTCCGGATCAACACCGAGAACATGGGCCAGTTCGAGCGGACGCTGATCATCGTCGACGAGGGCGCGTACGTGCACTACGTCGAGGGCTGCACCGCGCCGATCTACTCCTCCGACTCGCTGCACTCGGCGGTGGTGGAGATCATCGTCAAGAAGGGCGCCCGCTGCCGGTACACGACCATCCAGAACTGGTCGAACAACGTCTACAACCTGGTCACCAAGCGCGCCAAGGCCGAAGAGGGCGCGAC
>DATCJU010000022.1:0-5885 GCA_036562635.1 Pseudonocardiaceae bacterium | reverse complement strand
CCCGTGCGTCGTCCCCGCGCACGCGGGGGTAGTCCCCCGTCGCGAAGGAGGAGTCGATGCCCATGGCGGTCGTCCCCGCGCACGCGGGGGTAGTCCCTCGGTCTCACCCAAGTACAGCGCGGCCAGATCGTCGTCCCCGCGCACGCGGGGGTAGTCCCCCTTGGGTGACCAGGGCGACCCGGGAGGCGTGGTCGTCCCCGCGCACGCGGGGGTAGTCCGCCCATCTGCTTGAGCAGGCGGACGGCCTCGCGGTCGTCCCCGCGCACGCGGGGGTAGTCCCTGGTTGCTCTTGCCGCCGCCTCGCTGCCCGGTGTCGTCCCCGCGCATGCGGGGGTCTTCCGTACAGGTGAATCCCACCGGAGGCGGTGGGCACGTTGTCCCCGCAGGTGCGGGGATGGGTGTAGGGACAGGGTCAGGTGCCCCGGAGATCAGGCGGGGGTCCAGTCGGCGTTTCCTCCGCACAGCACCAGGCACGGCAGCTCGGCCTCGAACCGGCCGGCCAGCCAGGCGGCGAACGGTGCTGCCGCGGCTGGTTCCACGGCCAGGCGGAACTCCTCCCACAGCCGGTCCCGGGCCGCCAGGATCTCGTCGTCGCTGACCAGCACCGACCGCGTCGGCCGGGTGGTGAACACGGCGAACGGCAGCTGGCCCACCCGGGTGGCGCCGAGGGCGGAGGCGGCGACCGAGTTCACCTCGGTGTCCACCGGCGCACCTGCGGCCAGGGCCCGGTGCAGCGCGCAGCAGTGCTCCGGCTCCACCGCGACGGTGACCCGGTCCGCGCCGTCCCCGGACAGGGCGACCGCGATCCCGGCGGCCAGTCCACCGCCACCCACCGCGGCCACCACCGCGTCCACCTCCGGCGCGTCGGCCAGCACCTCCAGGCCGACCGTGCCCTGTCCGGCGACCACGTCCGGGTCGTCGTAGGCGTGCAGCAGCCGGATGTCGGGCTTCTCCGCCAGGTCCTGGGCCACCGCGGCGGCCTCGGCGTAGGTGTTCCCGTGCCGGACCACCTCGGCCCCGGTCGCGGCGATCCGCCGCACCTTCGCCTCCGGTGCGGTGTGGGGGACGAACACGGTGGCAGGCACCTCCAGCAGGGCGGCCGCGGTCGCCACGCCCAGCCCGTGGTTCCCGCCGGACGCGGTCACCACCCGTTCCGGAAGCTCCCCGGCCAGCAGGGCGTTGAGCGCGCCCCGCAGCTTGAACGAGCCGGTGCGCTGCAGGTGCTCCAGTTTGAACACCACCGGCCGGCCGTCGACGTTCGCCCGGAGCACGGGGGTACGTCGGGCGTGCGGGGCGATGCGTTCCGCGGCGTGCTGGACGTCCACCGCACTCGGGATCCGGAGGTCGGGGCAGATCGTCATGCCCTCCAGCTTGGTCCGCACGAGGCGCGCCGGCCACCGACATCATCACCATCACCACATGGAGTGATCGATTTTCGCTGGTGGGTGGCCCTGATACGGAACGTCGGCCACTTCGATCACACCCGTTCGGAGTATTGGTGCGTCTTTCTCGGTCCAGGCGTGGGGGAAGCCGGACCGCCGTGGTCCGAGCGGGCGCCACCGGCCGGGACACCGCATAGGGTCGCGTTATGAGCACTCACTTCGACGTCGTGGTTCTGGGTGCCGGCCCGGGCGGCTACGTCGCCGCGATCCGGTCCGCCCAGCTCGGTCTCAGCACCGCGATCATCGAGGACCGTTACTGGGGCGGGGTCTGCCTCAACGTGGGCTGCATCCCCTCCAAGGCCCTGCTGCGCAACGCCGAGCTGGTGCACACGCTGCGGGACGAGGCGAAGACGTTCGGCATCCGGGTGGACGGCCGGATCACCTTCGACTACGGCGAGGCCGTCCGCCGCAGCCGCAAGGTCGCGGACGGCCGGGTCAAGGGCGTCCACTACCTGATGAAGAAGAACAGGATCACCCAGTTCCAGGGCTGGGGGACGTTCCGTGACGCCAACACCCTGCAGGTGGCGCTGAGCGACGGCGGCACCGAGACGGTGACCTTCGACCACTGCATCATCGCCACCGGTGCCACCACGCGTCTGCTGCCGGACACCTCGGTGAGCGAGCGGGTGGTGACCTACGAGGAGCAGATCCTCAGCGAGGACCTGCCCGGCCGGATGGTCATCGTCGGCGCGGGGGCGATCGGTGTCGAGTTCGCCTACGTCCTGCGCAACTACGGGGTCCAGGTCACGATCGTCGAGTTCCTCGACCGCATCCTGCCCATGGAGGACGAGGAGGTCTCCGCGGAGCTGACCCGCCGCTACCGGCGCATGGGCGTCGACATCCTCACCTCGACTAAGGTCGAGTCGATCGAGGAGACCGGGTCCGGGGTGCGGGTCACCGTCTCCCGCAACGGCGAGCGGCAGGTGCTGGAGGCCGACAAGGTGCTGCAGGCGATCGGTTTCCAGCCCCGGGTCGAGGGCTACGGCCTGGAGAACACCGGGGTGCGGCTCACCGAGCGCAACGCCATCGACATCGACGGTCGGTGCCGCACCAGCGTGCCGCACATCTTCGCCATCGGTGACGTCACCGCCAAGCTGATGCTGGCGCACACGGCCGAGGCCATGGGCATCGTCGCCGCGGAGACGATCGCCGGGGCGGAGACCATGGAGCTGGACTACGTGATGATCCCGCGGGCGACCTACTGCCAGCCGCAGGTCGCCAGCTTCGGCTGGACCGAGGCGCAGGCCCGGGAGCGGGGCTTCGACGTGCGGGTGGCGAAGTTCCCGTTCACCGCCAACGGCAAGGCGCACGGGCTCGGGGAGACCGCCGGGTTCGTCAAGCTGGTCAGCGACGCCAGGTACGGCGAGCTGCTCGGCGCCCACATGATCGGGCCCGACGTCACCGAGCTGCTCCCGGAACTGACCCTGGCCCAGCAGTGGGACCTGACGGTCCACGAGATCGCGCGCAACGTGCACGCCCACCCCACGCTCAGCGAGGCGGTCAAGGAGGCGGTGCACGGTCTGGCCGGCCACATGATCAACATGTGAGCGGCTCCCGTGGGGACTGCGGCCCGGCCTGCCGTCGCGGGACGGGCCGCCCCGTGTGCGCGTCACGTCGGCCCCGGTGGTAGTGATGGGAGCGTGACCGACACACCGTGGCCGGCGGGCACGGCGACCGGCATCGGATCGATGCCCGGGACCGACCCCCTCGAAGCAGCCAGGATCGTCGTGGGCGAGCTGCCCGACCTGCCCCACCTGCCGGAGTTGCCGGCGCGGGGCGTCGGTGCGGACCTGATCGGCCGCACCGCGGCGCTGCTGGTCGACCTCGCAGTGGAGGTCGTGCCCAGCGGGTACCGGGTCACCGCACACCCGGGCCGGGACCACCGGCGTGGCGTGGACCTGCTGCGCGGCGACCTGGACGCGTTCGACGAGGCCCTGGACGGCGCGGGGGTCACCCCCCGCCTGGTCAAGGTGCAGCTCGCCGGACCGTGGACCCTCACCGCGAACGTGGAGCTGGTGCGTGGCCACCGCGTCTACACCGACCACGGTGCGCTGCGGGACTTCACCGAGTCCCTGTCCGAGGGGCTGGCCGCGCACGTCGCCGAGCTGCGCTCCCGCACCGGCGCGGACGTGGTGGTGCAGCTCGACGAGCCCTCGCTGCCCGCGGTGCTCGCCGGCAGTCTGCCCACGCCCTCCGGCTACGGCACGGTGCCCGCCGTGCCCGAGCCCGAGGTGATCGGTGCGCTGTCCCGGGTGGTGGAGGCCGCGCGGCGGGCCACCGGGCAGCCGGTGCTGGTGCACTGCTGTGCTCCCCGGCCACCGGTCGGCCTGTTCCGGCGGGCAGGTGCCGACGCGATCGCCGTCGACGTGTCCGGTGAGGCGGGGTGGCTCCCCGACGCGCCCACGGCGTGGTGGGACGAGCTGGGCGAGACCTGGGACGGCGGGGCGGTGCTGCTGCTCGGCCTGGTCCCGGGCACCGATCCGGCGCGGCCCCCGGAGCTGGCCGAGGCCGCACGGCCGGCGCTGGACATCGCCGACCGGCTGGGGTTCCGGCGTTCGTTGCTCGCCGAGCGCGCCGTGCCCGTGCCGGGGTGCGGGCTGGCCGGCGCCACCCCCGGCTGGGCGCGCCGGGCACTCGGCCTGGTGCGGGACCTGGGGCGGGCCTTCGTGGAGCCGCCGGAGTCCTGGTCCTAGCGGTCGGTGTCCGCCAGGGGCACCCGTCGGGCGGCCAGCAGACTGGTGACGGTCACGGTGACCAGGACCAGCGTGATGACCCCCAGGGACAGCAGGGTCGGGATCTCCGGCACCGCGGGCCAGATGCCGTGCGCCCAGTGCAGGGCCAGCTTGAGACCGATGAAGGCCAGGACGACGGCCAGTCCGTAGTTGAGGTGGGCGAGCCGGCCCAGCACACCCTGGAGCACGAAGTAGAGCGCCCGCAGGCCCAGCAGGGCGAAGGCGTTGGTGGCGAAGACCAGGAACGGGTCCTCCGTCACCCCGTACACGGCGGGTACCGAGTCGACCGCGAAGACCACGTCCGTGGCGAACACCGCCACCACGACCAGGGCGAACGGGGTCAGTGTGCGTCGGCCGTCCTGGCGGATCGTCATCCGGGCGCCGTGGTAGTGGTCGGTCACCGGCATCAGCCGCCGGAGCAGCCGTACCGAGCGCATGGCGGAGATGTCGACCGCGATCGGGCGGTGTTGCAGCGCCTCACGCAGGATCTTGCCCGCGGTGGCCACGAGGACCAGACCGAACACCAGGAACGCCCAGGTGCCCGCCTCCAGCAGCGCCGCGCCCAGCGCGATGAACACCCCGCGCAGCACCAGGGCACCGATGACGCCGTAGAGCAGCACCCGCTGGGCGAGCGCCGGGGGAACCGCGAAGGCGGCCAGCAGCAGCATGAACACGAACAGGTTGTCCACTGACAGCGACTTCTCCACCACGTATCCGGTGAAGAACTCCAGGGCCTGGGCGGAACCGGCGTGGCCCCACAGGAACACGCCGAAGGCGAACGGCAGCGTGACGTAGAAGACGGACCAGGCCGTGGCCTCGCGCAGGGACACCTCGTGCGGCCGTCGGGTGAGGACGAAGTCGGTCGCCAGCAGCAGGACCAGGACGGCCAGGGTGCCGGCCCACAGCGCCGGTGAACCGACCGATCCGGTCGTGGCCTGCGCGACGTGCACCCCACCGGTCATGGGCCCTCCTCGAACGTGCCGTGCCGTTCGAGGTCTCCTTCACCCGCCGGGGCGGGCAACCGTCCGAGGGGCCGTGAGGCGCCCGTACTGACCGGATCGGTTCTGGGAAGTACTCCCCTCGCGCCCAAGGTTAGGGGGGACCGGTCCGGGAGGGAACCCCGGGGGTCGCGGGTCGTGGGGACGGGCTGCGCGCCGGGCGTTCCGGGGACCGCAGTCCGGAAAACGGTGGTCCCGGCCCCCACGGCGGGGAGCCGGGACCACCGGCGCGTCACATCAGCTGCAGTGCTCGAACATCAGCCGCAGTGCTCGAACGGGCTGGTGTAGGAGGAGGAGCCGACCGAGCCGCCCCAGCGCACGCAGGTCTTGGCTGCGGCCTTGCGGACCGGACCCGCGTAGTAGCTGAAGTTGCCCGAGTCGGTCACCCGGGACTGCCCCTGGACCTCCAGGAAGGCCGACACCGCGCTGGGGGTGCCGACCTTGGTGCTCTTGAGGGTGACCACGCAGTTGTAGCCGTTGGAGCTGTTGTAGAGCAGGTAGATCCGGCCGCCGGTCACCGCCTGCGAGTCGATCACCGAGTAGCCGGAGCCGCAGACCTGCTGCGGGGTGTACGGGTTGCTGCTGCTGCCACCGCAGTTCTGGCTCGTGTAGTTGCGGGTGCCGTAGTAGAGGACCGTCGAGCCGTTGAACTTGATCTGCACCGCGCTGCCGTTGTAGCGCTGCTCGTAGTGCAGGTGCGGGCCGCTGGAGTT
>DATCJU010000018.1:0-9447 GCA_036562635.1 Pseudonocardiaceae bacterium | reverse complement strand
CCCCGATCCCGACGCACTCTTCGACACCTTCTCGGCCTGGGCCGAGGAACGCGGGCTCTCGCTCTACCCCCACCAGCAGGAAGCGCTCATCGAGATCGTCTCGGGGGCCAACGTCATCCTGAACACCCCGACCGGCTCGGGCAAGAGCCTGGTCGCGGCGGGCGCGCACTTCACCGCCCTGGCCGAGGGGCGACGCAGCTTCTACACCGCCCCGATCAAGGCCCTGGTGTCCGAGAAGTTCTTCGACCTGTGCGCCGTCTTCGGCCCGGAGAACGTCGGGATGATGACCGGCGACGCGAGTGTCAACGACACGGCCCCGATCATCTGCTGCACCGCGGAGATCCTGGCCAACATCGCCCTGCGGGACGGGGCGGACGCCGATGTGGGGCTGGTCGTCATGGACGAGTTCCACTTCTACTCCGACCCCGACCGCGGCTGGGCCTGGCAGGTGCCACTGCTGGAACTGAACCGGGCCCAGTTCCTGCTCATGTCGGCGACCCTGGGTGACGTCAGTTTCTTCGAGAAGGACCTGACCCGACGCACGGGTCGCCCCACGGCCGTGGTGCGGTCGGTGGAACGCCCGGTGCCGCTGCACTACCGGTACGTCAAGACCCCGGTCCACGAGACGATCGAGGAGCTGTTGTCCACCCAGCAGGCTCCGATCTACGTCGTCCACTTCACCCAGGCGGCGGCGTTGGAACGAGCGCAGGCCCTGATGAGCATCAACGTGTGCACGCGGGCCGAGAAGGACGCGATCGCCGAGATGATCGGCGGTTTCCGGTTCACCGCCGGTTTCGGCAAGACCCTGTCCCGCCTGGTGCGGCACGGCATCGGGGTGCACCACGCCGGCATGCTGCCCCGGTACCGCAGACTGGTGGAGCGTCTGGCGCAGGCCGGCCTGCTGAAGGTGGTCTGCGGCACCGACACCCTCGGGGTCGGGATCAACGTGCCGATCCGCACCGTCCTGTTCACCGCGTTGAGCAAGTTCGACGGGGCACGCACCCGTCTCCTGAAGGCCCGGGAGTTCCACCAGATCGCCGGCCGGGCGGGCCGCGCCGGGTACGACACGGTCGGCACGGTGGTGGTGCAGGCCCCGGAGCACGTGATCGAGAACGAACGGGCGCTGGCCAAGGCCGGTGACGACCCCAAGAAGCGCCGCAAGGTCGTGCGCAAGAAACCACCGGAGGGATTCGTCTCCTGGAGCGAGCAGACCTTCGAGCGCCTGGTCGCCGCCGAACCCGAGCCGCTGACCTCCCGGTTCGTCGTCAGCCACGCGATGTTGATCAACGTGATCAACCGGCCCGGGGACGCGTTCACCGCGATGAAACGGCTGCTGGTGGACAACCACGAGGACCGGCCCGCGCAGCGCCGGCACATCCGGCGGGCCATCGCCATCTACCGGGCGTTGCGAGCGGCCGGGGTGGTGGAGCAGCTCCCCGAGCCCGACGAGCAGGGACGCCGGATACGGCTCACCATGGACCTGCAGTTCGACTTCGCGCTCAACCAGCCGCTGTCGCCGTTCGCCCTCGCCGCGATCGAGTTGCTCGACCCGAACTCGCCCAGCTACGCGCTGGACGTGTTGTCGATCATCGAGGCGACCCTGGACGACCCGCGGCAGGTCCTGGCCGCACAGCAGTTCAAGGCCCGTGGTGAGGCGGTCGCCGCGATGAAGGCCGAGGGCTTGGACTACGACGAGCGGATGGAGCTGCTGGAGGAGGTCACCCACCCCCGTCCGCTGGCCGACCTGCTGGAGTCCGCGTTCGAGACCTACCGGCGCGGCCACCCCTGGGTCGCCGACCACCAGCTCTCGCCCAAGTCGGTGGCCCGGGACATGTACGAGCGGGCCATGACCTTCACCGAGTACATCAGTTACTACGGCCTGGCCCGCTCCGAGGGACTGGTGCTGCGCTACCTGGCCGACGCCTACAAGGCGCTGCGGCAGACGGTGCCCGAGGACGCCAAGACCGAGGAACTGCGCGACCTGGTCGAATGGCTGGGCGAGGTGGTGCGGCAGGTCGACTCCAGCCTGCTGGACGAGTGGGAGCAGCTGCGCAACCCAGACGCGACACCGGCCTCCGCCCCGATCGACGAGCGGCCACCGGCGCTGACCGGCAACAAGCGGGCGTTCCGGGTACTGGTCCGCAACGCGCTGTTCCGCAGGGTCGAGCTGGCTGCCCGGCGGAACTACGCCGCGCTCGGCGAGCTCGACGCGGACTGCGGATGGGACGCCGAGCGCTGGGAGGAGGCGCTGGAGCCCTACTTCGAGATGCACGAGGAGATCGGCACCGGCCCGGACGCCCGGGGGCCTGCCCTGCTCGTCATCGACGAGCAGTCGGACGTGTGGCGGGTGCGGCAGATCTTCGACGACCCGGCCGGCGACCACGACTGGGGTATCAGCGCGGAAGTCGACCTGGCCGAGTCGGACGAGGCCGGCACCGCCGTCATCCGGATCACCAACGTCAACCAGCTCTCCACCACGTCCTGGGACTGATCCGACGGCGGCCGTACGGTCCCCCGAACCACCGTGCAGGCGATGGACCCGACCTTGGTCCCAGGAAGATCGGGACCTTGGACCCGACCGTCACGGCCGTGGATCGACCATGCTGGTTCCTGCGCGGGTGCCACGCCCAAGCAACCGGACCGGACGGGGGTCGGGGCCCGTCCACCGGAAAGGCGGCGACCGGCCATCGCGGTGAGGGGGTCGCCGCACACCACGTCCAGCGGAATCGGGGACCGCAGGCACGGTGGGGAGGGCGGGGGCGGTCGGAAGGCGTTCCGATCGCCCCCTCCGCATCCGCGCGGGACGGCGCCCGACGGCTCACCCACGGTGTACCTCCATCACCCCCACCGGAGGAGAAACCGTGGAGCAGGCTGCTTTCCTGCCGGATTGCTGGACCGGTTTCGGCCGAGCCACGCACTGACGACTCCGCTCGGGCCGACCCGCCCAGCACCGGAACTGGGCGGGTCGGCCGCCGAACAGGGGTCAGTAACCGCGGGCGATCCACTCCGACAGATGTGGGGCCTCGGCACCGATGGAGGTGCTCTCCCCGTGCCCGGTGTGCACCACGGTGTCGGGCGGCAGGGTGAACAGCCGGTCCCGGATCGAGGCGATGATGGTGTCGAAATCGCTGTAGGACCGCCCGGTGGCACCGGGTCCCCCGGCGAACAGGGTGTCCCCGGTGAACACCACCCCGAGCTGCGGAACGTGGAAGCAGCACGCCCCGGGCGCATGTCCGGGGGTGTGCAGCACGTGCAGGGTCACCCCGGCCACCGTGATCTGCTGCCCGTCGTGCAGCTCCCCTCCCGGGCTCGTGGTGGAGTGGACCAGGTCCCACAACACCCGGTCGGCGGGATGGAGCAGCACCGGCGCCCCGGTCGCCTCGGACAGCGCCGGAGCCACCCGCACGTGGTCGTCGTGGGCATGGGTGGCGAGGATGGCCCGCACCCGACGGCCCCCCACCACGTCCAGCACCGCGTCCACGTCGTGTGGGGCGTCGATCACCACGCACTCGGTGTCGTCGCCGAGCACCCAGACGTTGTTGTCCACGTCGAAGGTCTGGCCGTCCAGGGAGAACGTGCCCGAGGTGATGGTGTGGTCGATCCGCACGGTCACCGGCTCACCCTCCCGACCCGGAGAACGGGGTGCATCAGAAGACCACCACCGAACGCAACACGTCCCCGGCGTGCATCCGGTCGAACGCCTCCTCCACCTGGTCCAGGGCGATCTCCTCGGTGACGAAGGCGTCCAGGTCCAACCGGCCCTGCCGGTACAGGTCCACCAGCATGGGGAAGTCCCGGCTCGGCAGGCAGTCGCCGTACCAGCTCGACTTCAGCGCCCCGCCGCGGGAGAAGAAGTCCAGCAGCGGCATCTCCAGGCGCATGTCGGGAGTGGGCACCCCGACCAGGACCACCGTGCCGGCCAGGTCACGGGCGTAGAAGGCCTGTTTCCAGGTCTCCGGGCGGCCGACGGCGTCGATGACCACGTCGGCACCGAACCCTCCGGTCAGCTCCCGGATCGCCTCCACCGGATCGTGCTGCCGGGCGTCCACGACGTGCGTGGCGCCGAGCCGGCGGGCCCACTCCAGTTTCCGCGCGTCGATGTCGACCGCGATGATCCTGGCTGCTCCGGCCAGTCGGGCACCGGCCACCGCGGCGTTGCCCACGCCACCGCACCCGATCACCGCGACCGAGTCGCCCCGGGTCACCCCACCGGTGTTGAGGGCCGCGCCGAGACCGGCCATCACCCCGCAGCCGAGCAGCCCCACCGCCGCCGGGCGGGCCTCGGGGTCCACCTTGGTGCACTGTCCGGCGTGGACCAGTGTCTTCTCCGCGAAGGCACCGATGCCCAACGCGGGAGTAAGCGGGGTCCCGTCGGTCAGGGTCATCGGCTGGGCCGCGTTGTGGGTGTCGAAGCAGTACCAGGGACGGCCCCGCAGGCACGCGCGGCATCGGCCGCACACCGCCCGCCAGTTGAGCACCACGAAGTCCCCTGGGGCCACCTCGTCGACCCCGTCGCCGACCTGTTCGACCACGCCCGCGGCCTCGTGGCCGAGCAGGAACGGGAAGTCGTCGGTGATCCCGCCCTCCCGGTAGTGCAGATCCGTGTGGCAGACCCCGCACGCCTGGATCCGCACCACGGCCTCACCGGGACCGGGATCGGGTACCACGATCGTCTCCACCTGTACCGGCGCGCCCTTCGCCGTGGCGACCACGCCGCGAACCCGCTGGGCCATGAGCATCACCGCTTCCTGACTCCGGGTATGTCGCTGATCACTTTTACCAGCGGACACCCCCGGCGTCAGCTGTTGTCACCTGCGATCCCCTCGAAACGGGTGAGTCGGTGACGCAGCGCGGTGTGTCGGCGGCCGGCACCGACGGTCCGCACGGCCTGGGCCAGCGCCCGGCGGGAACCGACCAGGACGACGAGTCGCCGGGCTCGGGTCACCGCCGTGTACAGCAGGTTGCGCTGCAGCATCATCCACGCGCTGGTGGTGATCGGAACGACCACCGCGGGGTACTCGCTGCCCTGGGAGCGGTGGACGGTGACCGCGTAGGCGTGGGCGAGTTCGTCGAGCTCGTCGAAGTCGTAGTCGATGTGCTCGTCCTCGTCGGTAAGCACGGTGAGCCGGTGGTCGTCCAACGAGATCCCGGTGACCACCCCGACGGTGCCGTTGAACACCCCCGCCTGGCCCTTGTCGTAGTTGTTGCGGATCTGGGTGACCTTGTCGCCGACCCGGAACACCCGGCCCCCGGACCGTCGCTCCGGCCGGTCGGGACGGGAGGGGGTGAGCGCCTCCTGCAGCAGGGTGTTGAGCGCACCGGCCCCCGCGGGACCGCGGTGCATGGGGGTGAGCACCTGGACGTCCCGCCGCGGGTCGAGGCCGAACCGTGCAGGGATGCGACGGGCCACGACGTCCACGGTGAGCTCAGCCGCGGCCTGCGGGTCCTCGACCGGGAACAGGAAGAAGTCGGGCAGGCCCTGGGTCACGGGCGGAAGACCACGGTTGATGCGGTGGGCGTTGGTCACCACGCCCGACTGCTGAGCCTGACGGAAGACGCGGGTCAGCCGGACCCGCGGGACGGACTCGGCCGCCAACAGGTCACGCAGCACTTCCCCCGCCCCCACGCTGGGCAGCTGGTCGACGTCACCGACGAGCAGCAGATGCGCCCCGGGCGGGACCGCCTTGACCAGCTTGTTGGCCAGCAGCAGGTCCAACATGGACGCCTCGTCCACCACGACCAGGTCCGCGTCCAGCGGATTCTCCCGGTCGTGGGCGGCCTCCCCACCCGGCCTGAGCTGCAGCAGGCGGTGCACGGTGGCGGCCTCGCAACCGGTCAGCTCCGCCAGTCGCTTGGCCGCCCGGCCGGTGGGCGCGGCCAGCAGGACCCGGGCTCCCTTGGCTCGGGCCAGGGTGACCACGGAGCGCACGGTGAAGCTCTTGCCGCACCCCGGGCCACCGGTGAGCACGGCGACCTTCTCGGTCAGGGCCAGCCGGACCGCCTGCTCCTGCTCGGCGGCGAGCTCGACCCCGGTCCGCTCGCGCAGCCAGGCCAGCGCCCGGTTCCAGTCCACGGTAGCGAAGGCGGGCATCCGCTCCGCAGGGGTGCGCAGCAGCCGGAGCAGGCCCTGGGCCAGCGCGACCTCCGCGCGGTGGAACGGCACCAGGTAGACCGCCCGTACCGGCTCCCCCTCGGGGCCGGTCAGCTCCTCGCGGACCACCCCCTCCTCGGCGACCAGCTCGTCCAGGCAGGAGGTGACCAGTGCCGGCGGGACCTCGAGGATCTTCGCCGCCTCGCCGACGAGCCGCTCCTCGGGCAGGTAGCAGTGCCCGTTCTCGGCGGCCTCGGACAGGGTGTACTGCAGACCCGCCTTCACCCGCTGCGGGGACTCGTGCGGGATCCCGACGTGTTGGGCGATGGTGTCGGCGGTCCTGAAGCCGATGCCCCACACCTCGGCGGCCAGCCGGTACGGCTCCTCCCGGACCACGGTGATCGCCTCGTCCCCGTAGGTCTTGTAGATCCGCACCGCCAGGGACGTGGACACCCCGACGCCCTGCAGGAAGACCATGACCTCCTTGATGGCCTTCTGTTCCTCCCAGGCCGCGCTGATCATCGCGGTTCGTTTGGGGCCCAGGCCGTCCACCTCGGTCAGCCGATCCGGTTCCTCCTCGATGACCCGCAGCGTGTCGACGCCGAAGTGGTTCACGATCCGCTCGGCCAGCCTGGGGCCGATGCCCTTGATCAGGCCCGATCCCAGGTAGCGGCGGATCCCCTGCACCGTGGCGGGCAGCACCGTGGTGTAGGAGTGGACCTCGAACTGACGGCCGTACTGCGGATGGCTCGTCCATCGCCCCTGCAGGCGCAGCGACTCGCCCGGCTGGGCGCCCAGCAACGGGCCGACCACGGTCAACAGGTCGCGGCTGCGGTCCGTGGCCACTCGCGCCACCGTGTACCCGGTCTCCTCGTTGGCGTAGGTGATGCGCTCCAGTACCGCCTCCAGCACCGCGTGACCGACAGTGCCCGGCCGGGTCATCACCCCACCACCCATCCGCGTCCGTCCTGGCCACCCCGACCGGCGACCCGACCCTCGGGCCCGGTGTCCGAAGGGGCTCGGTCTCATCATCCACGCCCGAGCGACGATCATGGGCACGACGCGTCCGGCGTTCCGGCGTCGGGTGGCCCCGTGCCAGTTGTCCGTCACGCCGATCCACCGCCGCGGCGCCTGTCACACGTCGTCTACAGTGGACGCAGGGCTCTCCCTGGCGATTCGTGGGAATCGAACGGATGTTCTAGCATCTCGCCCGCGGCGCCCACCGTCCCGACAGGAGAACCGGGTGCCGCTGCACAGGAACCGTTCAGGGTGAGAGGAAACATCACGTGAGCTCGGCCCCATCCACACAGCCGGACGCCGCGGAGCAGTCGGCTCCCGTCTCCGCCGAGGACTCGTCGACCGTGCCGCCGGCGAGCACCGACGGCGAGCAGTCCGCGCAGCCCACGGGCGAGGCGCGACCTGCCGACGAGGCACCGGCGAAGAACGGCCGCTCGCGCCAGAAGAGCACCGCGCGCAAGACGCGCACCGTCGCGCTGACCCTGACCGTGACGGGCACGGCCGAGGGCGACTGGCAGGCCGACCTGGTGCACGGCAACACCCGCCTCGTGCGCGGACTGCCGATCCCGGCCTCCGCCGTGGCCCGGGCCGCGCGGGAACTGCACCCGGACATCTCCGGCACCATCGAGAGCGTCCTGGCTGAGGCACGGGAGCAGCATCGTGCCCGGATGCAGGAGCTCGAGGCGGAGCTGGAGAAGGTCAAGCGCGCTCTGGCCGAACTGAGCGAGTGAGTTCACGCCGGGGGCGGTGGTGGAACCGACGGTGGTTCCCCACCGCCCCCGCTCCTTCCCCACCCCGCACGCCGGGGCACCGTGATCGGGCAAGCTGTGCGGAGACGCCCGCCGGCCACCCGGCACCGGCACAGCACTGCCAGCATCAGCGAGAAAGCGGATCAGGATCGTGACCACGTCTGTGCACCAGAGAATCGCCGAGGAACTCGGCGTCCACGAGTGGCAGGTGGCGGCGGCCGTCGAGCTGCTCGACGGTGGCGCCACCGTGCCGTTCATCGCCCGGTACCGCAAGGAAGCCACCGGGATGCTCGACGACGCGCAGCTCCGCGCGCTCGAGGAACGGTTGCGCTACCTGCGGGAGTTGGAGGAGCGGCGCACGGCGATCCTGGAGTCGATCCGCGCCCAGGGCAAGCTCGATGCGGCGCTGGAAGCCCAGATCATGGCGGCCGACTCCAAGGCGCGCCTCGAGGACATCTACCTGCCCTACAAGCCCAAGCGGCGCACCAAGGCCCAGATCGCCCGGGAGGCCGGGCTGGAGCCGCTGGCCGACCAGCTCCTGGGCGACCCCACCCAGGACCCGCACGAGGCGGCGGCCGCGTTCGTGGACCCCGACCGGGGCGTCGCCGACGCGGCCGCGGCGCTGGAAGGAGCCCGCGCGATTCTGGTCGAGCGGTTCTCCGAGGACGCCGACCTGATCGGGGAGCTGCGGGAACGGATGTGGACCCGGGGCCGGCTGGTCTCCCGGGTGCGCGAGGGCAAGGAGGAGACCGGCGCCAAGTTCGCCGACTACTTCGACTTCTCCGAGCCCTTCACCTCGCTGCCCTCGCACCGGGTGCTGGCCATGCTGCGCGGGGAGAAGGAGGAGGTCCTCGACCTGACCATGGACCCGGAGGGTGCGGAGGACGCCGAGGCCCCGCGCACCGGCCCCAGCGACTACGAGCAGCGGATCGCCGAGCGGTTCGGCATCGCCGACCAGGGCCGACCGGCCGACCGATGGCTGCTGGACACCGTGCGTTGGGCGTGGCGGACCCGCATCCTGGTCCACCTGAGCGTCGACCTGCGCACCCGACTGCGGCAGGCCGCCGAGGACGAGGCCGTGCGGGTGTTCGCCGCCAACCTGCGCGACCTGCTGCTGGCCGCTCCTGCCGGCACCCGCCCCACGATGGGGCTCGACCCGGGCTACCGCACCGGGGTGAAGGTCGCGGTGGTCGACGGGACCGGCAAGGTGGTGGCCACCACCACGATCCACCCGCACCAGCCGCACGGCCGCTGGGACGAGTCGATCGAGGTCCTGGCCCGCCTGGCCCGCACACACCGTGTCGAACTCGTCGCGATCGGCAACGGCACCGCCTCGCGGGAGACCGACAAGCTGGCCGGTGAGCTGATCAAGCGGTACCCGGACCTGGGGTTGACCAAGGTCGTGGTGTCCGAGGCCGGGGCGTCGGTGTACTCGGCGTCCGCGTACGCCTCCCAGGAACTGCCCGACCTGGACGTCTCACTGCGCGGCGCGGTGTCCATCGCCCGCCGGCTCCAGGACCCGCTGGCCGAGCTGGTCAAGATCGATCCCAAGTCCATCGGAGTCGGCCAGTACCAGCACGACGTCAACCA
>DATCJU010000015.1:0-38412 GCA_036562635.1 Pseudonocardiaceae bacterium | reverse complement strand
CCGGTCGGCGGCCGGGACACCATGCGCACCCAGCTCCACCACCTGCTCGACATGGCGCAGCAGCCGAACATCACTGTGCAGGTGCTCCGCGAGGACGTCGGCGCCCACCCGGCGATGGGCTTCCCCTTCTGCATCCTCCATCTCGGTAACAACACCACCCCGGTCGTCTACATGGACGCCTTGATGCGTGGTGTGTTCGTCGAGGAGGAACCTGATGTCGAACGGTGTAGCCTCGCTTTCGAGCGCTTGATCAAACTCGCGCTCGACCCGGACGCGTCCGCCGATCTCATCCAGCGGATCGCGCAGGACCGCAACTGAAAGGGGACGTGCCGCATGCCGACCACCGAAGCGTCTCTCTGGGCCTGGCGGAAGTCCTCCTACAGCGCACCCAACGGACAGTGCGTGGAGTTCGCCCGCGTGGGCAGGACGGGAGCCTTCCGGGACAGCAAGAACCCCACCGGTCCGACGCTCCTCTTCCCGCACGAGCAGGTCACCCGTTTCCTCGGCGCGGTGAGAGCCGGACGCTTCGACCTCCGCTGAACGTCCGGTGCTTCGGTCACCGCCCGACGGACACCACCTCCGACAGCTCCCCGAACAGTTCCTCCCTCGTTCGGCACCCCAACCGCCACGATCCCGCACGTCCTGGCAGGAGAACCAGCAGGACCGCGGCACCACACCCAGCAGGTTCATCGCTTACCCCCCAGCGTCAGGACCGAGCAGGCGGTACCTCCCTACTCGGCCACACATGAAGTTCCTTCCGTTTCCGATGGATTCCATAGGGGAATGACCAGGTTCAGAAGGAATTGAACACGGAAGCCTTCCAAGTTGGCTATCCCACGATCTGGGGATCTCATGTGTTGGTGCCCCACCGGGCAGACTGAAATCTCTAGCGGGAGGTACCAGGTTGACCGACACCAGCAGATCTCTGCAGCGGCGCAGACTGGCACGAACGTTGCGCCGTTGGCGCACCAAAGCCGGGCTCTCCATCGAACGCGCCGCCACGGAACTGCTGTGTGGGATGGGCACGATCCATCGGATGGAGACCGGGGAAAGCGCCGAACCGCTGCGGGTGAAAGCCGCCCTGGAGCTGTACGGCGCACCACCCGAGGTCGTGGCCGACATGGTGCAGGCCGCCAAACAGGGACGACGGCGTGGCGTGACCCGCCGCCCCTACCACGAGTTCGTCCCGGAAGTCCTGGCCGAGTACTTCGACCTGGAGAACGAGGCCAGTACCCTGCACGTGGTCGAGGGCGACCTCGTGCACGGACTCCTGCAGACGGAGGCCTACGCCCGCGCGGTCATCTCCGGAGGCGACCCCTACATCGCACCCACCGAGGTCGAACGCCACCTGGCCGTGCGGATGGAACGGCAGCGACGCCTGACCGACGACAACCCGATCCACCTGGAGGTCCTCCTCGGCGAGGGAGCCCTGCACTGCCGGATCGGTGGTCCGCAGGTCCTGCGCGACCAGCTCCGTCACCTGGCCGAGGTCAACACCGACCTGCCGAACGTCACGGTGCGGGTTCTGCCCTGGTCCGCAGGTATGCACCCGGCGCTCGGCCGGAACTTCACCATGCTGACGTTCCCGGGAGCCGAGGAGCCCGAGATGGTCTTCGCGGAGAACATCTCGTTCTTCGTGCTCCAGGACGACGAACAGGAGATCGCGAAGTTCCGGGTTGCCTATGATCGGGCGAAGGCGCTGGCCCTCAGTCCTGCCGACTCGACCCGGCTGATCACTCGGGTGGCGGAGGGCATCGACGCATGACCACCGAGCGGAGGGAGTGTCCGGTGTCGTCCTCCGACATGTCTTTCGTGACCTGGCGCAAGAGTCGGCGGAGCCAGCCCAACGGTTCGTGCGTGGAGCTGGGCACCGACGGCACCCGTTGGCTGGGCTTCCGGGACAGCAAGAACCCCACCGGCCCGGTTCTTCTCTTCACGCGTGAGCAGGTCACCCGCTTCCTCGGCGCGGTGAGGACCGGCCGGTTCGACCTCCGCTGAGTGCGCAGGGAGTCGGTTTCCACCAGGTGATCCGGTCCGATCCGGTGGGGCGGACCCCCGCGTGTCAGGATCGGGCCATGGAGCACACCGCGCTGACCAGTACCGTTCAACGCCTCTGGCAGGACAGCGTCCTGCCCAGCCTCTCCGGTCTCGTCGCGGTGCCCGCGGTGTCCCCGGCGTTCGACGCGGACTGGGCCACCAACGGCCACCTCGACGCGGCCGTCGAACACGTCCGCACCTGGATCGCCAGCCGCGAGCTGCCCGGTGCCCAGCTGGAGGTGGTGCGCCTGCCGGGCCGTTCGCCGCTGCTGCTGGTGGACATCCCGGCGTCGCCCGGCGCCGAGGAGGCCGGCACTGCCCTGCTCTACGGCCACCTGGACAAGCAGCCCCCGATGGACGGCTGGAGCGAGGGCCTGGGCCCGTGGACCCCGGTGGTGCGGGACGGCCGGCTGTACGGGCGCGGCTCCGCCGACGACGGCTACTCCGGCTACGCCGCGGTGACCGCCCTGGAGGCGCTGCGGACGCACGGCGGGTCGCACGCGCGGTGCGTGCTGCTGCTGGAGACCGGTGAGGAGTCCGGCAGCCCCGACCTGCCCGCATACCTGGAGCACCTGGCGGACCGGCTCGGCCGGGTGACGCTGGTGGTGTGCCTGGACTCCGGTGCCGGTGACTACGAGCGGATGTGGCTGACCACCTCGCTGCGCGGCCTGGCCCAGGTCGAGGTGACGGTGCGGGTGCTCCAGGTGGGGCAGCACTCGGGGTCGGCCAGCGGTGTGGTGCCCAGCTCGTTCCGGGTGCTGCGAATGCTGCTGGACCGGATCGAGGACCCGCGGACCGGGGAGATCAAGCTGCCCGAGCTGCACGTGGAGATCCCCGCGGACCGGCTCGCCGAGACCCGCGACACGGTGGCGGTGACCCCCGGTGCGCTCAAGAACGCCTTCCCCGTGGTGGACGGGCTGCAGCTGGTCAGCGACGACGACCTGGAGCTGGCGCTGAACCGCACCTGGCGGCCCACGCTGTCGGTGATCGGCGCCGACGGCCTGCCCGCCCCGGCCGACGCCGGCAACGTGCTGCGCTCGCACACCACGCTGAGCCTGAGCTTCCGGCTGCCGCCCACCTGCGACTCGGCCGCCGCGCTGGAGGCGGTGCGCAAGGCGCTGACCACGGACGTGCCCTACGGGGCGCAGGTCGAGCTGGGCCGGGTCGAGCACGCCGACGGCTGGAACGCCCCCACCCTGGCCCCGTGGCTGCGGGAGGCGCTGGACACCGCCAGCGACACGGTGTTCGGTCAGCCGTGGCGCACCATCGGCGAGGGCGGCTCGATCCCGTTCATGGGCCTGCTGCACACCGCCTACCCGGAGGCGCAGTTCGTGGTCACCGGTGCGCTGGGCCCGGGCAGCAACGCGCACGTGCCCGACGAGTCGCTGAACCTGCCCTACGCGGAGAAGGTGACCGCCGGGGTGGCGTTGATCCTGGACGCCCACGCCCGCGCCGCCTGATCCGCCCGGACGGGCCCGTCCCGGCCCCGTCCGCACCTGCTCGCCCGGTGGTGGACGCCGGTGTTCACCCGGCGTCCACCACCCCCGCGGTTAGCCCACACGGGCGGCTCCCTTTCGGCTACTTTGCGTAAACGACCTGTGTGAGTTAAGGCATCGAGCGCAATATCTTGCGGTCAGACCCCGAGATCAACGCAAGAAGCATGCGGCCATAACACTTTGTGACCGTTACGTGCTGTGCAGCACATCACCTGGATGGCAGGATGCCGAGCACCCGAACGGAACCACTGACGAGGAGAGACACCGTGGCTCGTCGAACCAGGGACCGGGTGCTCACAGTCCTTCCGGCGCTCGCCCTCGCCGTGACCCTCTCCGCCTGTGCCGAGGAGGTCGGCGGCGACAACGGGCAGGGCGGCGAGGCCGGTGGCGTCCAGCTGGTCGAGGCAGGCAGTCTCACCACCTGCACTCACCTGCCCTACAAGCCGTTCCAGTTCTCCGAGGGAGACAAGATCGTCGGCTTCGACGTCGACCTCGTCGACCTGGTGGCCAAGGAACTCGGGGTCCAGCAGAAGATCATCGACACCCCCTTCGAGGGCATCCAGTCCGGCGAGGACCTCAACACCGGCAAGTGCGACCTCGCCGCCGCCGGCATCACGATCACCGAGGTCCGCAAGCAGAACATGGACTTCTCCGACCCCTACTTCGAGGCCACCCAGGCCCTGCTGGTGAAGAAGGGTTCGGGTATCGACAGCCTGGAGGCCCTGCGCGGCAAGAAGCTCGGCGTGCAGCTCTCCACCACCGGCGAGGAGTACGCGACCCAGAACAGGGACACCTACGGCTACGAGACCGTCCAGTTCGAGGACCTCGCCCTGCTGGAGACCGCGGTGAAGACCGGTCAGGTGGACGCCGCGATCAACGACAACGGCGTGCTCCTGGACTTCGCCAAGGAGAACCCCGACGTCGAGGTGTCGGCGGAGTTCGACACCGGTGAGCAGTACGGCATCGGCGTCCGCAAGGGCAACGACGCCCTCCGCAACAAGATCAACGAGGTGCTGCGGAAGGCCAAGGAGAGCGGCGAGTACGACCGCATCTACGAGAAGTGGTTCGGCAAGGCGCCGGAGCAGGGCTGACCGACTGACGCGGGGTCGGCACCCACCGGTGCCGACCCCGACCCCTGCCTGAGGAACCATCCCCGGCCCCGCGGGCCGCCCCGCTTGCGGAACGACCGGGTGCGGGTACCCGCCCCACCCCCGGCGCGGTACCCCGCAGAGCACAAGGAGCTCCCATGGCACTTTCCAAGCGCAAGCGGGCCCAGGTGATCCGCGGCGTGCAGTACGCGGTGCTGGTCGTCGCGGTCCTGGTGCTCGCCCTCGTGGCGGACTGGCAGGAGATCCGCCGCGCGTTCTTCAACCTCGACGCCGCTGCCACCCAGTTCCCGGGGATCATCACCACCGCCCTGGTCAACACCATCATCTACACCGCCCTCGGCTTCGCCTTCGGGCTGGCGCTCGGCCTGCTGCTCGCCCTGATGCGGCTGTCCTCGGTCGGGCCCTACCGGTGGATCGCCACCATCTACATCGAGTTCTTCCGCGGCGTGCCGGCCCTGCTGGTGTTCATCGCCTTCGGCTTCGGCGTGCCGCTCGCCTTCGGGCTGCGGTTCAACATCTACTCCACCGTCATGCTGGCCCTCGGCCTGGTCGGCGCGGCCTACATCGCCGAGACCATCCGGGCCGGTCTGCAGGCGGTGCCCAAGGGCCAGGTCGAGGCCGCCCGCTCGCTGGGCATGTCGCACAGCCGGGCCCTGATCAGCATCGTCATCCCGCAGGCGTTCCGCATCGTCCTGCCCCCGCTCACCAACGAGCTGATCCTGCTCACCAAGGACTCCTCCCTGATCTACCTGCTGGGCCTGGCCCGGGCGGAGTACGAGCTGACCAAGTGGGGCCGGGAGGGCCTGAACACCACCGGATCGATGACCCCGATCCTGCTGGCCGGCCTGTGCTACCTGTTGATCACCATCCCGCTGTCGTTCCTGTCCCGGTACCTGGAACGACGCGCCGCCGGGGGCAAGAAGATTGCCTCCCCCGAGTCGACCGGGCTGGAGGTGAGCGCGTGACCGGCACCAGTGCGGCCACCGAGCAGAAGCAGGTGGCCGAGGACGTGGTCGTCGAGATCACCGGACTGCAGAAGTCGTTCGGCCCGCTGCAGGTGCTGCGGGGCATCGACCTGCAGGTCCGCCGCGGCGAGGTGGTGTGCATCATCGGCCCCTCCGGGTCCGGCAAGTCCACCCTGCTGCGCTGCGTCAACCTCCTGGAGGAACCCACCGCGGGCAAGGTCGTGGTCAGCGGCACCGAACTGACCGACCCGGACGTGGACATCGACGCCGCCCGCCGCCACATCGGCATGGTGTTCCAGCAGTTCAACCTGTTCAGCCACCTGTCGGTGCTGGAGAACCTGACCATCGCGCAGGTGAAGGTGCTGCGCCGCAGCAAGGCCGAGGCCGAGCGGATCGCCCGGGAGAACCTGGCCAAGGTGGGCCTGGAGGCCAAGGAGTCGGCCATGCCGGCCCAGCTCTCCGGCGGACAGCAGCAGCGGGTGGCGATCGCCCGGGCGCTGTCCATGAACCCGGAGCTGATGCTGTTCGACGAGCCGACCTCCGCCCTGGACCCGGAGCTGGTCGGCGACGTGCTCAGCGTGATGCGCCAGCTCGCCGACGACGGCATGACCATGCTCGTGGTCACCCACGAGATGCAGTTCGCCCGCGAGGTCGCCGACCGGGTGCTGTTCATGGACGGCGGTTACGTGGTCGAGGAGGGCCCGGCCGCCCAGGTGATCGGCAACCCGCAGCACGAGCGGACCCGGACGTTCCTGTCCCGGGTGCTCGACCCCACCCACCAGCGACCGAGCTGACCGAATCCCCCGAACCGTGGGCCCGGTGTCTCCCGACGGAGCACCGGGCCCACGGCTGTTCGGGTGCACTCGGACCCCCACGGGAACTTCCGTGCCCCTCGATTCGCTCCCACCCCACAGGAGATGATCAGATCCGGTGATCGGAGGTGTCGGTATGGCGAAGCCGGGTGAGCGCATCCTCAACCTCACGCCCCGCACCGCGGCGGAGCGGAGGTTGGAGAACCTGCTGACCCGGTCGAACGCCAACCCGCCGCGCCGCGGCAGCCTCCAGGTCACCCGGGTGCCGGTCAGCCGCCAGCACCAGGTGCGGGCCGAGTTCCTGGTCGACCGGCTGATCAACGCACTCGACGGTGGCTCGCAGTCCCCGCTCGTCTTCTGGCGCCGGCGCGGCCGACCCCCGGTGGTGTGGCTGACCGACGCCTACATCACCGGCCGCATCGACCTGCAGGCCACCGAACTGCCCTTCGTCCTGGAGTTCGACCACTGCCGGTTCGAGGAGGCCCCCGACCTGCGGCAGGCCACCATCGCCGGCCTGAAGCTGGAACAGTGCTGGCTGCCCGGCCTGCAGGGCAAGAACCTCACCTGCCGCAACGACATGGTGCTGCACCACACCGTGGTGCAGGGCGGGACCGTCGACCTGGTCGACGCCGACGTGGAGAGCTCCCTGGAACTGAAGGACGCCGTCCTGGTCAATCCCGGCGGGTGGGCGCTGCGCGCGGACCGGTTACGGGTCAGCGGCGCGTTCATCGCCACCCACCTGCGCTGCTACGGCGAACTGCGCATGCCCGGCGCGCGGATCGGCGGCAACCTCAACCTCAGCGGGGCCCGACTGCGCAACCGGGGCGGGGACGCGTTCAGCGCCAACGGCCTGGTCGTCGGCGGCAACCTCATGGCCAACCCGCTGCGCGGCTGCCCGCACCCCGACGTGCTGGCCGGAAGGCCCACCACGAAGGAGGTACAGCGGTTCCACGCGGTGGGGCGGCTGCTGCTGCCCAACGCCCGGATCAGCAGCGACCTGACACTGCGCGGCGCGACCCTGCACCACGCGCTGTCCGAGAACGACACGTCCGGCGACGGCCCGGCGAAGTTCGGCGCCCAGAACCACAGCACCGGCACCACCCCGCCCAGCACCCTCGACGACCGCCGCGCCGCACTGGTCGCCGACCGGATCCGGGTGGACGGCAACGTCGAGATCGACGACGGCTTCACCTGCACCGCCACCATCCGGATGCTCAACGGGGTGATCGGCGGCACGCTGCGGCTGGCCAAGGCACGCCTGTGCATCCACCAGCCGCTGACCCGGGCCATCCACCTGGACGGCACCCAGATCAACGGGGACCTGGACGCCCAGCACAGCACGGTCGTCGGCCAGCTGCGCATGCTGGACGTGCAGGTCAAGGGCAGCGCCGTGTTCAGCGACGCCCGGCTGCACCACCCCGGCAGCGAGGTGCTGCTCGCCCACCGGCTCAGCGTGGGCGGCAACCTGGAGGGCCGCCGACTGCGGGCCCGGGGCACCCTGCTGCTGCAGAGCGCCCACATCGGCGGCAGCGTCAACCTGTTCGGTGCGTGGCTGTGCACCCCCGGCCAACACACCATCCGCAGGACGCCGAAGCCGTCCCTGGACCTGCTCGCCGCCCGGATCGGCCGCGACCTGCTGTGCAACGGCATGGCCGAGGCCGACGTGACCTTCCGCGCCGAGGGCGGGGTGCGGGTGCGGCGCGCCGTGGTCGCCCGGGAGGCCAGCTTCCGGGACGCCAGGCTCGAAGGGGTCAGCGCCATCGCGCTGAACGCCTACGGCCTGACCACCCAGGAGCTGGTGCTCAGCGTGGGCGCCGTCCCCGGCGGTCGGGTCATCCTGCGACACGCCCGGTGCACCTCGCTGGAGGACAACGAGACGTTCTGGTCCGGCCCCGGCGAGTACGACGTGGAGGACTTCCGCTACGAGTCCTTCGCCCACGAGGAGCCGCCGTACCGGAAGCAGACACAGCCCGATCCCGGCACACCCTCCACCACGGACCCCCGGGGCTCCCTGGACATCCCGCGCGGCCTGGCACGGGCCCGCCTCCGGGACCGGACGGGGGTGCGGCGACGCCTGCGCTGGCTGGCCCACGCCATGGGCGGCGACTACCAGCCTGGGCCATACGACCAGCTCGCCGCCACCTACCGGGCCGCCGGTGACGAGGAATCCGCCACCGAGGTGCTGATGGAGAAGCAGAAACTGCGCTACGAGGCACTGGCGGCGGACAACCGCGCCTGGCCGGTGCGGGTGCTCATCATCGTCTGGAGCTGGCTGCAACGGTCCATGGTGGGGTACGGCTACCGGCCGATGCGGGCCCTGGCCTGGCTGGTGGCCTGCGCCGTGCTGGGCTCGGCCTGGTTCTCCCAGCACGAGCTGGTGCCGGTGAACGAGGAGGACCACCCGGTGTGGGACCCCGTGCTGTACGCGGTGGACCAGCTCATCCCGATCGTCAACCTCGGCCACGACACCATGTGGCGCGCCGACGGGGCGTCCAAGTGGATCACCGTGGTCCTGATCGCGATCGGCTGGGTGTTGGCCACCACCGTCGCCGCCGGTATCACCCGGACCCTCCGGCGCACGTCCTGAGCCGTCACCCGACCCGACACCGGCCGGCTAGCCCGTCCGGAGCAGCCAGTCGTACGGAGAAGTGGGTTTCGGCTACCGACGATTGGGCCATTCCAGTGGAATTGCCCGTTTTCCTCGACGGTGCCTCCCGGCCGCGCTATAGATCGGATGAGGGGATGTGACACGACCTCGGGTCCCAGGCGCTGGGGGTGAGCCATGGCCGGGGTGCTCACAGGACGTCTGCTGCAGCCGCGGACCGCAGCCGAACGCCGGCTGCTGGCCAACCCCATGGCGCTGCCCGACCGCCCCGCCCTGGACCGGGCACCGGTCGAGTTCGATCCGTACGACCCGGAACCGGACCCGCGGCAGGCCGTGCGCGCCCAGTTCCTGACGCGCGTGATCATGATGCTCCTCACCGAGGAGGGCCACGAGCGGTTCTGGCGGGAGCACCTGCGACCGCCGATGATCCGGCTGGAACGCGCGTACGTCACCGGTGAGCTGGTGCTGCGCGCCGCCGACCTGCCGCACCTGATCGAGTTCGACCGGTGCCGGTTCGAACAGGCCCCCGACCTGCGCCAGGCGCGGCTCAACGGGATCGGCTTCACCAGGTGCTGGCTGCCGGGGCTGCGGGCGAACAACCTGTTCAGCGGCAACGACGTGGTGCTGGAACGGTGCGCCGTGCACGCCCCGCGGATGACCGCCGAGGAGGACCGGTTCGCCGTCGACCTCACCGACGCCGAGATCAAGGGCTCCCTGCGACTGGACCGCACCGAGATCCGCCACCCGCGTGGGCTCGCGCTGCGCGCCGACCGGATCAACACCACCGGCGGGCTGCTGGCCACCGGGCTGGAGGTGCACGGCGAGTTCCGCATGCCCAGTGCCACCGTGGGCGGTTTCGTGAAGCTGGACGCCGCCTGGCTGGTCAACCCCGGTGGCCGGGCCCTGGACGCCAACTGCCTGCACGTCCGTGGCCATCTGCGCTGCACCCGGCCGCTCACCGGGCCGCTCCGCAGCCAGGCGTTCTCCGCGGTCGGCCAGCTCCACCTGCCCTGCGCCCGGGTGGACGGGGACCTGTCGCTCTCCGGGGCCCGACTCACCACCCGCACCACCGGCGCCCGCCCCTCGGGCGAGGACGGGAGCGCCCAGTCCACGGCGGTGCTCGTGGCCGACCGCATCCAGGTGGGCGGCCGGGTGGAACTCGACAACGGGTTCCACGCGACCGGCCCGGTGCTGATGTCGAACGCGCGGATCGACGGCACCCTGCGCCTGGCCGGCGCCGAACTGGAGAGCAGCATCGGCGAACCGGTGGACCCGATGGAGGAGATCGCGATCCGCCTGTCCGGCACCGAGGTGGCCAGCGACCTGGTGGCCGAGGACATGCGGACCACCGGGCGGATCGAGTTGGTCGGCACCCGGGTGCGGGGCAGTGTGGACCTCACCCGGGCCAGGTTGTACAACCCCGACGGGTTCGCCCTGGTCGGACACCGACTGGGGGTGGCCAGCGACCTCATCCTCCGGGAGCTGCGCGCGGCGGGCAGCGTGCTGGTGCGACGGGCCGACATCGGCTCCAACCTGGACCTGCGCGGGGCGGTGCTGGAACGCCCCGACCGGACCGCACCCGTGGACCGGCCCGAGCCGTCGCTGGACATCATGTCCACCCGGATCGGCCGGGACGTGCGGGCCACCGAGCGGTTCTGCGCCGAGGGCGGGGTGCGGATGCAGCACGTCGAGGTCGATCGGGCGGTCGACCTGAACGAGGCGGTGCTCGGCAAGGACCGCGGCGGGGTGTCGCTGAACGCCTTCGGCCTGGTGTGCAAGGAGCTGGGCCTGGCCCTGGGTGCCGTGCCCACCGGCCGGGTCCGGCTCAACTACGCCCGCTGCCGCACCCTGTGGGACAACGAACACCTGTGGCGGTCCGCCGGGGGTGTGGAACTGGACGACTTCAGCTACCGGTGCCTGCACCCGCGGTCGGAGACCGAGCCGCGGGTCCGGCTCCGCTGGCTGCGCCAGGTGCTCCCCGACTACGCCCCCGGCCCGTACGACCAGCTCGCCGCCACCTACCGGGCCGCCGGCCAGGTGCAGGCGGTGCGCGAGGTGCTGATGGTCAAGGAACGCCACTACCACCGCTCGCTGCTGCGGGCCAGCCCGTGGTGGCTGCGTCCCCTGGTGTGGCTGTGGGACTGGATGCAGCGGTCGATGTTCGGCTACGGCTACCGCCCGGCACGGGCGGTGGTGTGGCTGGCGATGACCGCGCTGCTGGGCAGCCTGTGGTTCGCCGCCCACCCGTTGCAGCCGGTGAACCCGACGGACCGTATGGTGTGGCACCCCGTGCTGTACACCCTGGACCACCTGTTCCCCGTGATCGACATGGGACACGACAAGCGGTGGCGGGCGGACGGGGCGTCGCTGTGGATCTCCACGGCGCTGTTGATCACCGGTTGGGTGTTGGCCTCCGCGGTGGCCGCCGGTCTCACCCGGGTGATGCGCCGCACGCCCTGAGCGTGGCGCGGGAGGTGTTCGCGCCGGGCTCCGGGTCGTGCGGTGAGGCCCCGAGCCGGGCGGATCCGCGGGCCGCGGGGTCGTGGCCGGTTCGGCGCCGGAAAATCCGTTGGCGCACCTCCCGGCGTGGCCTAGCATCGAAGTGTTCCGTTCCCGGCGATGGGAGTTGCCCCCTTGTGATCCGGAAGGACACCGCGTACCCGGCCTGACCCGGCCGGGCGCTCCGCCGTCCTCCGGTTCCGCACTCCCGCCGTTTCCCGCGCGCGGCTGACGCACCGACCGGCACCCGGTCGTTCCTTCGCCACGGCGCGACCTCCCGGAGCAGACGGCGTCCGTCTTCCCCCGACCACCGCGCCGCGCCGTTCGGCGGGAGCGGCCGGCCCGTCCCGTGAGGTGACGCCTCGTGACGGAACCCTTCATCACCCTGGTCGACGTCTCCTTCTCCTGGCCCGACGGCACCCCGGTGCTCGACGGGATCACCGGTGCCTTCCCCGCCGGCAGGACCGGGCTGATCGGCCCGAACGGCTGCGGCAAGTCCACCCTGCTCCGCCTGGTCCTCGGCGAGCTGACCCCGAGCAGGGGCCAGGTACAGGTACGCGGCCAGGTCGCCCACCTGCCCCAGGACCTGGCCCTCACCCCGGACCGCACGGTGTCCGACCTGCTCGGCATCACCCCGGTGCGCGCGGCCCTGCGCGCCATCGAGGCGGGAGAGGCCGACGAGGAACACTTCGCGGTCGTCGGGGACGACTGGGACGTGGAGGAGCGGGCCCGCGCCCAGTTGGACCGACTCGGGCTGGACCACATCGGCCTGGACCGCACCCTCGGTGAGGTCAGCGGCGGGGAGGCCGTGCTGATCGGGCTGGCCGGACGGTTGCTGCAACGGCCGGACGTGTTGTTGCTGGACGAGCCCACCAACAACCTGGACCTGCAGGCCCGCCACCTGCTCCACCAGGCACTGGCGGAGTACCGGGGCTGCCTGCTGGTGATCAGCCACGACCGGGAGCTGCTGCGCCGGGTCGACCGAGTCGCCGAGCTGAACCGGTACTCCCCGCACACCCCGCAGCGGCTGCGGCTGTTCGGGGGCAACTTCGACGCCTACACCGCCGCGGTCGAGCAGGAGCAGGAGGCCGCCCTGCAGGCGATGCGCACGGCCGAACAACAGGTCAGGCGGGAGAAACGGGACGCCCAGCTGGCCCGGGAGCGGGCCCAGCGGCGGGCGGCCACCGGACGGCGGGCCGCGGTCCGGGCGAACCTGCCCAAGATCGTGGCCGGTGCGATGAAACGACGGGCCGAGGAGAGCGCGGGCCGTGCCGCGGACGTGCACCAGCAGCGGCTCGCCGTGGCACAGGAACGACTGGTCGAGGCCGAGCAGCGGGTACGGGAGGACGAACGCATCCGCATCGACCTGCCGGACACCGCGGTCCCGGCCGGCCGCACCGTGCTGGTGTGCGACGGGGTGAACGCCCCGGGTCCGGACGGTGCTCCGTTGTTCGGCCCGGCCGGGGTGCGGCTCACCGTCCGCGGCCCGGAACGGATCGCCGTGCTCGGGCGCAACGGCGCCGGGAAGACCACGTTCCTGCGGTTCGTCGCCGGGGTGGACGCGCCGCCCACCGGTTCGGTCACCGCTCGCCCCGCCGGGGTCGCCTACCTGCCGCAGCGGTTGGACGTGCTCGATCCCGCGGCCTCGCTGTTCGCCAACGTGCGCCGGCACGCCCCGACCGTCGACCCGGAACTGCTGCGTACCCGGCTGGCCCGGTTCCTGTTCCGCGGCAGCCACATCGACCTGCCGGTCGCGGCGCTCTCCGGCGGGGAGCGGCTGCGGGCGTGTCTGGCCTGTCTGCTGTCCGCCACGCCGCCCCCGCAGCTGTTCCTGCTGGACGAGCCCACCAACAACCTCGACCTGGTCTCGGTGGAGCAGCTGCGGGACGCGCTGAACGCCTACCGGGGTGCGTTGGTGGTAGTCAGCCACGACCTGCCGTTCCTGCGGGAGATCGGCATCACCCGGGTGCTCCGGTTCCGTGCCGGAGAGGAACCGGTGGAAGAGGATCCGGAAGTACTGGCCGATTGATCCGTGCCGGTGATGGGTGTATCACCGTGTTGTCCCACATATTGGGCGGGGCGGAAGGACCGCGGTCCTTCCGCCCCGCCCGGCGTGTTGTCGTCCGGTTCGGCTCAGTTCAGGTCGAGCAGCCCCTTCTTCACTGCACGGACGAACGCGGCCCACTGCCGCACGTCCACGGTGAAGTAACCGGCGTCCGGATTCTTGGAGTCCCGCACCGCGGCACCGGACGGCATCGGAGCGACCTCCACACAGTTGGTGCTCGTACTGCTCCAGCTGCTCTTACGCCACATGAATTCGGAATGCACAAATCCCGATTCATGTTCGCCGCTTCCACCCCGACAACTGTACTCACAGCGTGTTCTTCGGATCCGGTCCGAACCGGTCACCCCATGCCCCCCTTCGGTTGATGACGCTTTCGCGCCATCACGCTATGTGAGAGGCACGGTCGCCGTATCAAGGACGAGGTGATCTCATCCGGTTGGACCAGCGGAGCTGACGGAACGTAACTCCCCCACCCCGCTCGGTATCCGATCCGCAGCGTCAGGTCAGGTCCAACCTGCCCTTCTTCACCGCACCGATGAACGCGGCCCACTGCCGCACGTCCACGGTGAAGTAACCGGCATCCGGGTTCTTGGAGTCCCGCACCGCGGCGCCGGACGGTACCGGGGCGACCTCGACACAGTTGGAACTCGTGCTGCTCCAGCTGCTCTTACGCCACTTCAACTCGGTCACTCCGCCTCCATTCTCTTGGCTTCCTGTGCGATGAACTCGGCGGACTCCTCCGGGCTCATCGCCAGTTCCAGCAGGCTGACCGTGGCTTCCTGATAGCCCTGTACATCCTGCAGCTCGTGAAAGTAGAGCGCCGAGCCGCGAACTTCCAGATGCACGATAGGGTCAGCTTCGGCGAATTCGATGAGATGGAAGGCTCCTTCCAGTACCGGATTCCAGTCCAGAGCGGCTGGAACGACACGCAAGTCCACATTCGGCAGCTCGGCCATCTTCAGCAGGTGACGCAGCTGGTCGAGCATCACCCGCGGCCCGCCGACGAGGGTGCGCAGCGCGGTCTCCCCCACCAGTGCCAGCAGTGAGACGGGGTCGTCGGTCCGTGTGAGGACGTCGCGACGTCCCATCCGGATGGCCACCCGGGTCTCGATCTCCGACCGAGGCACCCCACCCGCGGTCATGACGGCGCGGGTGTACCCACTGGTCTGCAGGAGCCCGGGGATCAGCAGCGGGGAGACGTCCACGATCCGGGTGGCGGTGCGCTCGAACTCCAGGAGTGCGCTGACCTGCTGCTGGAGGTCCGGCATCCGCCACGACACCCACACCGGGGCGTCGGCGTCCCGGGCCATCTCCACCAACTCGTCCAGACGCTCACCACGAACCCCCAGCGCGGTGAGGTAGCTGGCGACCTCCTCCGGCCGCGGGGTGAGCCGTCCGTTCTCCCATTTCGACAGCGTGGTGAAGGACTTGCCCAGTTTCTCACCGAGTGCCCGGAGGCTCAGCCCGGCCTGCTCCCGTGCCGCCCGGAGTTCCGCACCGAGTGCGCGGGCCTTGGCGGTGCTGGTGGTACCGACCATGGCGCAGAGCGTAGGCGACGGTCGTGGGACCGATGTTCCCCGATCAGGGCATTGCCCCGCATGTTGACATCAACGCATCATGTTGATGTCAACACAACGGAGCGCATCCGGACTGTCACTGTACGGCCTCAGCGCAAGAAGGAGTACGCCATCCACCCGGAAGGACCCGTCAGTACACCCCCTGCGATACCTCCGACAGGGGGTGTGTGGTGATGCCTTGGTCGTACTGGCACCGTGTCGAGTACTTCCGCATCGAGCGGGGCGCCCGGGTGCTGGTGGACACCGAGGACATCGACGACCACGGTCCCTACCTGGGCCGAGGCGGCCCGGAGGAGTACGCACGGCTGTGCGCCGAGGACTACCTGGACCGGCGTGAGGCGCCACCCGGGCGCTGGCTGGTCGTGTTGTGGCGGCTGGACCAGGGCCGCAAGTCCCGGCGACTGTGCGAGACCGAGGTGCACTGGCCCGGTGGGCCCGCCGCCCGACAGAAGGTCCACCAGGAGAACACGCTCACGGGCCCGGGGGGTGCCCGGTGATCCTCCTGCCGACCGATCTGCTGGCCGGCATCCTGGTGGCCTCGACACTGGTCCTGCTCGTACACCGGATGCGCTGCCGCCGGAAACACTGCACCACCTGCGGACGAGGACACCGTGTCAGTTGATCCGTATACCCAGACCCTGATGATCCTGTTACTCGCCGCCCTGGGAGGCATCGTCCTGGCCGCACTGGCCGACCAACCCGCACCCACCTGGTGGCGTCGCTGGCGCTGCCAGCGCACCACCCGCGCCCTGCACCGGCGGAGCCGGCTCCGGCAGCACCCCTACCGGGTGTGGGCCCTCCACGCACCGGACACGGCGGGCCCCGGCGTGGCTCAGCCCCGGGGCACCCGCCCCAGGAGATGGAACTCGGGATTGGGCCGCAACGCCATCAGATGAGCCAGCCGGTTCGACATGGCGAAGAACGCGGTGATCGCCCCGACCTGCCAGATCTCCTCGTCGGTCAACCCCGCCGCCCTGGCGGCGTCCAGATCGTCCTCGGTGAGCGTCGCCGAGTCGGTGGCCAACTGCAGCGCCAGGTCGACGATGGCCCGCTCCCGCGGGGACAGCTCGACCGCCCACGGATTGGTGGCCACCCGGTCGGCCAGGTAGGGGTCCTTGCTGCGGATCCGCAGGATCGCCCCGTGCGCCACCACGCAGTAGGTGCAGTGGTTGGCCCCGGAGGTGGCGACCACCACCAGCTCACGCTCGGCCTTGCTCAGGCCGCCCTCCCGCTCCATCAGCACGTCGTGGTAGTCCATGAACGCCCGCAGCTCGTCCGGGCGGTGTCCGAGCGCACGGAAGATGTTCGGCACGAACCCCGACTTCTCCGCGATCGCCTGCACCCGCTGCCGCAGGTCCTCCGGCAGCTCCTCCGGCTCGACCGTGCCGAACCTGCTCACCTGCTCCATGTCAGCCATGCGATCACGCTAGGGCCGGAACACGGCACGGGCCACCCCCCGACCCCGCCGAACACGGTCGGCGAGGAGGGGTGGCCCGTACGCGGAAGGAGAGACGGTGCCGACTCAGTGCGCCGCGACCGGCTTGAGCTCCGGGTCGCCCTCGTCGGCGTGGTAGTCGGACGGCTTGGTCTGGTCCACCCCGTTGGACGCCTTGATCCTGCGGGCCACCAGGGTGACCAGCACGGCCACCAGCAGGTTGGCCACCAGGGCGACGAACCCGACGTAGATCTGCACCTGGGACCCGGCGAACGGGTGCCAGCCGAAGATCGACAGCTTGTCCAGCGGCAGCGCCGAGCCACCGAAGTGCGCCTTGCCCGCCGCCGGGTTGGGGATCGAGTACAGCATCTGGAAGCCCCAGGCCATGCCGGCGACCCACCCGGCGATCAGACCCCAGACGTGGAACCAGCGGGTGTACAGCGAGATCGCCACCGCCGGCAGCGTCTGCAGGATGATCACACCACCGATCAGCTGCAGGTCGATACTGAACTGCGGGTCGATGAACACGATGACCGCGACCGCACCGAACTTGACCACCAGGGAGGCCAGCTTGGCCTGCTTGGCCTCCTGGGCCGGCGTGGCGTCCTTGCGCAGGTACTCCTTGTAGATGTTGCGGGTCCACAGGTTGGCCGCGGCGATGGACATGATCGCGGCCGGGACCAGGGCGCCGATACCGATGGCAGCGAACGCGATACCCGCGAACCAGGAGGGGAACTCCTGGTCGAACAGCATCGGCACGATGGTGTTGGTGTCCGGCCGACCGGTGGCCTGGTTGACGATCGGCGTGGTGCTCGCGCTGATCGCCACGTAGCCCAGCAGTGCCAGCATGCCCAGCAGCAGCGAGTAGGCCGGCAGCGCCACCATGTTCCGCTTGATCACGTTCCGGCCCTTGGACGCCAGGATTCCGGTCAGCGAGTGCGGGTAGAGGAACAGCGCCAGGGCCGACCCCAGGGCCAGGGTGGCGTACTGGAGCTGGTTGTTGCTGTTCAGCAGGATGCCGTCAGCCGCCGCCGGGGTGGCGTCGAACTTCGCCTGCGCCTGGTCGAAGATCGAGCTCCAGCCGCCGAGCTTGGCCGGCAGGTAGAACACCGCGACCAGGATGACCAGGTAGATCAGGCTGTCCTTGACGAACGCGATGAGCGCCGGCGCCCGCAGACCCGACTGGTAGGTGTACAGCGCCAGGATCAGGAACGCGATGAACAGCGGCAGGTGACCCAGGATGCCGCTGCCGTTGAAGCCCATGGTGCGCAGCACGGCCTCCAGGCCGACGAGCTGCAGCGCGATGTAGGGCATGGTGGCCACGATCCCGGTGAGCGCCACCAGCAGGGCGAGCAGGTGCGAGCCGTAGCGACCCCGCACGTAGTCGGCCGGGGTGACGTAGCCGTGCACCCGGGAGACGGACCACATCCGCAGCAGCGGCAGGAACACGATCGGGTAGAGCACGACCGTGTAGGGCAGGGCGAAGAAGCCCATCGCGCCGGCACCGAAGATCAGCGCGGGCACCGAGACGAAGGTGTAGGCGGTGTAGAGGTCACCGCCGACCAGGAACCAGGTGATCCAGGAACCGAACTTGCGCCCGCCCAGACCCCACTCGTCGAGGTGGTCCAGGGTGCTGCCGGCCTTCCACCGCGCAGCCACGAAGCCCAGCACGGTCACCAGCAGGAACAGCAGGCTGAAGACGGCGATCTCGGTCCACTGCAGGTTGTTCACCGGGCGTCTCCCTCATCCGAGTCGTCGACCTGCAGGCGGTCCGATCCGCCGGTACGCGCCGGCTTGTCCTTGGTCTTGACGTACACGATGGCGACGCAGACGACGCCCAGCGGTACGAACAGGAACTGGTACCAGTAGAAGAACGGAAGGCCGAGAACCCGGGGCTCCTCCCTGTTGAACACCGGGGTAATCAACATGAGCAGGGGGACCAGGAGGAACAGGTTCCAGGCATTCCAGCGGAGGCCGTCGCGATCGCGACGCGCCTGCTGACCGGGTGGCGAACCAGTAGGCATCGCTTTCCTCCGTGCGCAGCACGGGCAGGGTCTCGCCCACCAGGCCGGATGGCCGGGGGTGTGGGGGATGTTAAGCGCGAACGTTTCCCACGTCACTCTTTCGGGGAGTCTCGACGAGGGCTGGAAGCCGAATCGTGACCTGATCCGGGCAACTTCGTGAACACCCCGACAACGGCTCGTCACGTTCCGGAGTCCTGTTACGTCCGGGTGTCGGCCGGAACGTCGGCCACAGCACGTCCGGCGTGACGGTTCCATCCGGTGGCCGCGCCGGTGTGACCCCGCCCCGGCGCCGTACCGGTGTGACGCCGTCAGCGGTCGTGGCCCGTCCACCGGGTGGCACGGCGTGCGCGGGACGGTGTCCGGCGTCCGAGACCGGCGTTCCGGGACGCACCACCACGCCCCTCCGTACGTGCCACCGCGTCAGGAGTCGATCCGCCTCGGGTCGGGTTTCCCCGTGCCGGTCCCCACCGGGTGGCCGGGGAACGGTCACTCCTGGTCCGTCAACTCAGAACGGAGAGTGATTGAAACGGTGGCGACCTCATACTTGAAGGTGATTCATCTAGTTCGAACGGAGTAGCGAAAAAGCCAACTTCCGTCTCTCGAAAAACTGCTGTTCACCCTGTTGAGTGGTAAGTGTCCGTCCACCGTGGACACATCACGAAACGAGGGGTGACATGCGGAAGACTCTGCTCGCCGTCGGCGCCGCCGCCGCGGGAGCACTGATCCTGGGGGTTCCGCCAGCACTGGCGAGCCCGGACACCGCGAACCACGGACTGCCCAACCGCTACCTGACCCAGCAGATCGACTGGCAGCCCTGCTTCGACGGGGAACTGCCCCCGGGCCTGCCGCCCGGGTCCGAACGGCTGGAGTGCGGCACCTTCGTCGCACCACTCGACTGGAACCGACCCCGAGCCGGGGCCGACGTCACCGTCGCGGTGAGCCGACTGCGCCCCGCCAACGGCGAGGCCCAGCGCAGCCTGTTCACCAACCCCGGCGGACCCGGCGGGCCCGGCCGAACCCTGCCCCTGGTGTTCCTGGCGGCGGGCCGCACCAAGGTGCTGGACACCTTCGAGATCGTCGGCATCGACCCGCGCGGCACCGGCGACAGCAGCAACGTCACCTGTGGCGGGCTCAGCATCGACCCGACCATCGACCCGCGGGACCGCAGCCCGGAGAACATCCGGGCCATGCTGGACCTCAACCGCCTGATCGCCCGGGAGTGCCAGAAGCACTCCGGTGAACTCGGCCGGCACGTGACCACCGAGCAGACCGTGCGCGACCTGGACCTGCTGCGCCACCTGCTGGGCCGGGACAAGATCAGCTGGGTGGGCTACTCCGGCGGTAGCTGGATGGGCGCCCACTACGCCGAGCGGTTCCCCCACCGCGTCGACCGGTTCGTGCTGGACTCCAACACCGAGTTCACCACCACCTGGCAGAAGTCGTTCGCCTGGCAGCCGCTGGGCTTCGAGCGCCGCTTCCGGGAGGACTTCCTGCCCTGGGTCGCGCGCTACGACGAGCTCTACCACCTGGGCAGCACCGCCGAGCAGGTCCGACAGAGCTACGAGCGGATCCGGGCCCGGCTCGCCGAGCAGCCCCTCGACCTGGGCGACGGCTTCCTGCTCACGCCCCTGGTGCTGGACGACGCGATCATCGGGACGCTCTACGTCAAGAGCTCGTTCCCGATCCTGGCCCAGGACCTGGCCATGATCGACTCGCTGCTCACCCAGCCCACCGCCATCGAGGCCACGGCCACCCGGGAGACCCTGCGGCAGCAGGTCGTCGAGCTGCGCCGGCACCACCTGTTCGCCCCCCTGTCGGGCGAGCCGGCACCGGACGCCTTCGAGGCCACCTTCTACTCGATCATCTGCAACGACACCCCGTGGAAGGGTGACGACCGGTACCTGGTCCGCGAGTCGGAGAAGCAGGGACGCAAGTACCCGCTGCTCGGCTGGAACGAGATCATGGAACCCTGCCTCAGCTGGGACCGGCCCAGGACGGACCTGCCCCGACCGGACGGCAAGGGCGTGCCCCCGGTGCTGATGGTGCAGTCCGAGAACGACCCCGCCACGCCGATGGAGGGTGCGGTCCGGGCGCACCGGGCGTTCGCCAACTCCCGGATGCTCACCGTCACCGACGAGGGGGACCACGGCATCTACGCCAGTGGCAACGCCTGCGTGGACGACGTGGTGGAGGCCTACCTGGTCGACGGGGTGGTGCCCCGGCGTGACCTGACCTGCCCGGGCCTGCCGCTGCCCGACCCGACCGCGGCGACCACCCTCGCCACGACCGCGGAGAACCCGCTGCAGGCCGCCGAGCGGCTGTCCCGCATCGCGGAGCCGCTGCTGCCCTGACCGACCCGTGCCCCGGAGGGCACGACCCCACACACCCGGGCCGCCTCGAGGAGTCTCCTCGGGGCGGCCCGTCCGTGTCGGCACGACGATCTCCGGCTCACCACCCCACGAGGAGCCCCGTCCGACGGGGACTCAGCCGTGGCAGGACCCCCGGGGCAGGTTCTGCTCCGTCGGCTCCGGGGCGACGTGCCCGCCCAGGTCCACGGAGCCCTCCTCCAGCAGGTTCAGCGTGCCCCGCAGCACGACCAGGCCGCACAGCAGGGAGAGCACGACGAAGGCGAGGAACACGAGCAGGTTGGTCATCGAGCACCCCCGTTCCGGAGCGCCTCGCCCCGGCCACCGTGCTCCTCGTCTCCCGGAACCCGCCGGTCAGGACGTGCTCCGCTCTCTCCGGTCACCACCAGTGTCCCGATCTTGGGCGGGCGTGTCGTGATCCGGACGAGTGGACCGTCGAGCCCGGTCACCACCGGGGAGGCCCGACGGAGGCCACGACGCGTGGGGCGGCCGGGGTGCTCCACCCCGGCCGCCCCACCTCGTGCTCAACCGTGACGCGGGGTCAGCCCCGAGGACCGCTCCACCGGGTTCCGCGTCGACTCCTCCTCCACCGTGCCGGTGCCGTCGTCGGACGGCACCACCAGCACCATCACGACGGCGGCCAACGCCAGCACGAGCATCGCGAGCCCTGCGGCCATGGCACACCTCCTGTCGCGCTTCCGCGCTCCCTTCGACCTGTCCGGGGTACCCCACGCCCGGAATCGATGGCTTCTGCGTAATGCCGCTCACCCGGTCGCGCATTCAGTCTCGCCCTCAGGGGTGACAATTCCGGGCCCGCCACCGGGGTGCTCGCCACCGACGGTGAACATGGGAACGGCCCCGGAACCTGCCGGTCCCGGGGCCGTCTCCCCTTCCCACGACCACACCGTGGGGTGCGGAGCGGAGCCACCCGCCCCCGTTCACGTCTGCCGTTCGACGGGACCGGCGCGGTCACCGGCTCCCCGGGCAGGCGTAGGCCGTCAGCCGAGACGGTGCCGGAGCGTCTCCAGCTCGTCCCGCAGCGAGGTGGGCAGCTTGTCGCCGATCTTGTCGAACCACTCCTCGATCAGCGGCAGCTCGGCCCGCCACTCCTCGACGTCCACCTTCAGCGCGGCCTCGACGTCCTCGCGCGGCGTGTCCAGGCCGGTCAGGTCGAGGTCGTCCACCGAGGGCACCCAGCCGATCGGGGTGTCGGTGGCCGAGGCCTTGCCCTCGATCCGCTCGACGATCCACTTCAGGACACGCGAGTTCTCGCCGAAGCCCGGCCACAGGAACCGCTTGTCCTCACCGCGGCGGAACCAGTTGACGTAGAAGATCTTCGGCAGCTTCTGCGCGTCCGCGCCCTTGCCGGTGTCGATCCAGTGCTGGAAGTAGTCACCGGCGTGGTAGCCGATGAACGGCAGCATGGCCATCGGGTCGCGGCGCACCTCGCCGACCTTGCCGACCGCGGCGGCGGTCTTCTCGCTGGAGAGGGTGGCGCCCATGAACACGCCGTGCTGCCAGTCGCGGGCCTCGGTCACCAGCGGAATCGTGGTGGCGCGACGACCGCCGAACAGGATCGCCGAGATCGGCACACCCTTCGGGTCCTCCCACTCCGGCGCCAGGACGGGGCACTGGGAGATCGGGGTGCAGTAGCGCGAGTTCGGGTGCGAGCTGACCTCGCCGGCCTCGCCGTCCTTCGGCGTCCAGTCCCGCCGCCGCCAGGAGGTGAGGTGGGCGGGCGCCTCGTCGGTCATGTCCTCCCACCAGATGTCGCCGTCGTCGGTGAGGGCGACGTTGGTGAAGATCGAGTTGCCGCGCTCCAGGGTGCGCATGGCGTTCGGGTTGGTCTTCCAGTTGGTGCCCGGCGCGACCCCGAAGAAGCCGAACTCCGGGTTCACCGCGTACAGGCGGCCGTCCTCGCCGAACCGCATCCACGCGATGTCGTCGCCGAGGGTCTCGACCCGCCAGCCCGGAATGGTCGGCTGCAGCATCGCCAGGTTGGTCTTGCCGCAGGCCGACGGGAAGGCGGCCGCGATGTAGTAGACCTTGTTCTCCGGCGAAATCAGCTTGAGGATGAGCATGTGCTCGGCCAGCCAGCCCTCGTCACGGGCGATGACCGAGGCGATACGGAGCGCGTAGCACTTCTTGCCGAGCAGCGCGTTGCCACCGTAGCCGGAGCCGAAGCTCCAGATGGTGCGCTCCTCGGGGAAGTGGGTGATGTACTTGATCTCGTTGCAGGGCCACGGCACGTCCTTCTGCCCGGGCTCCAGCGGCGCGCCCACCGAGTGCAGGCAGGGCACGAACTCCTTGTCCTCGCCGAGCAGCTCCAGCACCTTCGAGCCCATACGGGTCATGATGTGCATGGAGACGACGACGTATTCCGAATCGGTGATTTCCACACCGAGCATCGGCTTTTCCGCATTCAGCGGACCCATGCAGAAAGGAATGACGTACATCGTCCTACCGCGCATGCAACCGCGGTAGAGATCCGTCATGATCCGCTTCATTTCCGCCGGGTCCATCCAGTTGTTGGTCGGCCCGGCGTCGGCGGGGTCCTGCGAACAAATGAAGGTGCGCTCCTCGACGCGCGCCACGTCCGTGGGGTCCGAGACACACCAGAACGAGTTCGGCTTCTTCTCGAGCGGGACGAAGGTGCCTGCGTCGACCAGCTTCTGGGTCAGCTCGTCCCACTCGCGCTGCGAGCCGTCACACCACACGACGCGGTCAGGGGTCGTGAGCTCGGCGACCTCACGAACCCAGGACAGCAGTTTGGCGTGCGTGGTGGGGGCCTCGTCGAGCCCCGGGATGGCCAGTGCGGTCATGTCGTGTCTCCTGACTGGGCGAGGCTGCCCGCGGCGTACGCCGGCACCCGGGTCGGCCGACCGAGGAAAGGGTCGACCACGCCCGGGAAGCGGGCGTGTCGGGAAAGGGATGTTGATTGGAGGTTAGCCCCGCAACTGGAGAAATACGCAGCGCAACCCTGTCGGATCTCTCACAGGAACGATAAGGGGATCGATTCAGCCAATCACTTCACCGTATTGGAGCCATCGCCCAAACGTGCGACGAAGAACACATCTCACGGTCCGACACCCTGGCCAACGTTGTCCGGAGCCGGAAAAGGATTTGCATATCGCGGAGACATCGTCGGACCTACCACGCACACCGACGAACACCCGACGCAGAATGCGTGAAACTGTCGGACGTAATCCCCCCGGAAACCGGGACGCGCAGCGGCGGCCGGGCGCCGGCGGCCGGCACCACCACACCCCACGGCCGACACACCCCGGCGGAACAGCCGACGGCCCCGGTACCGGAGCCGGTACCGGGGCCGTCCGCAACCCCACACAACCCCCGCGGATCACTTCCACTGACCGGTGGCCGGGTCGATGGTGGCCAGGCCCGAACTGACGGAACCACCGGAGGAAACGCCGGACGACTTCTCCTCCTCCGCCCAGGCGGCGTCGTCCGTCCGGTCGTCGACCAGCGCGTCCCTGGTGTAGGAACCGTCCTCGTCGATGTGGCCCCGCTCGACCACCTCCCAGTCCCCGTCACCGGTGTGCCGGGCGATGGTCACCTCGCCCTCGGAGGTGATCTCCGTGGCCATGTCGGCGTCGCCGTCCCCGTCGACATCGGTGAACAGCACGACGTCGCCGTCCTTGTCCCGCACCACCGCGGTGTCCGCGACACCGTCGTCGTTGAGGTCCTCGGTGGCCGGCCCGGCCTCCAGCATGCCGTCCTCGGTCTCCACCACCATGGACTCCCCGGAGCCGCCCATGGTGTCCCGGGACCGGTCGTCGCCGTCGTCGAAGCCGCCGCTCCCCGAGTCCATCGAGACCCACTCGCCGGTCGTGCTGTCGTACTTCGCCTGCCCGACGACGTCACCGTCCTCGTCGAGCTGGGTCATCAGGTCGGCCTCACCGTCACCGTCGGTGTCGCTGAACGCGATGTAACCGTCGTCCGTGGCGGCGATCGCCGTCTCGTCGATGCCGTCGTCGTCCAGGTCGTAGTTCGCCTCGGCGGTGTACTCCTCGCCGTCGGCGATCACCTTGATGTCGCCGTCGGTACCGCCGTTGTCCTCGATGTACAACCCGGCCTCCCCATCCGTCCGTGTTCCTGTGGGACCCTGCCTCCGGTCGGCCACCGTGCCGCTCGGACACGGATGTCACCCGCGTCGGTGCACAACCTCCGCGGAACACCCACACCCGATGGACCACGCGACCGAGCAAACACGAGTGTGACTCGCGTCGACCACCGGTGACACCGGGTTCCGGTTCCTCGGCGCCGCACACCGCTGTTCCACCGGTTCGACTCGCCGGGCGGCCCGCAGGTTCCCCACCGTGTCCGGTTCGTCCGGACCGGCCGGCACGCCCCGGGCCGCCCACCGCTCACCGCCGGTCCCGCAACTCGCGGATACGACCCAGCAGCTGCTCGGTCCGCTGCCGGTACGTCTGGATCTCCGTCAGACGCTTGTTCACCACCTGCAGCCGCCGGTTGCGCTCCACGACGTCCAACTTCAGCGCCTTGTCCACCTCGCGCAGCTCCGCCTCGATGGCCTCGATGCGCCGGCCCAGGGCCTCGTCCAACGCCAGGGAGAGCTGCTGCTCGGCCTCGATGATCTGCTCGGACACCAGCTGGTCCAGGGTGCCCCTGGCGTCGGCGATCGCCTCGGACAGCCACTGCTTCATGTGCTGCTTGTCCGCGGCATGCTTGCGGGTCCGGGCCATCCACCAGCCCGCTCCCAGCCCCAGCGCGATGGTCACCGGCAGCACCAGCGGGTTCAGCGCGGCAACCCCCAGACCGGCCAGTGGCAACGCCGCCGCACGACCGAGCCCCAGACCACCCGAGACACCCATGAACACCAGCAGCTTGTCCTCGGCGGTCGGCGGCCGGCGCTCCGGCGGGCGCAGCACCACCGGCGGCTGGGGCGCCCGGGCCACCTGCGCCCGGAACACCGTCAGCTCGTCGGGGGAGAACAGATCGGCCAGCACCGTGTCGGCCACCGCGCTCAACCGGGTGGCCAGCGCCCCGCTCACCCGGGCCGAGGCCATCTGCAACGCCGCGTCCACGTGGTACGGCAACTGCGTCAACTGCTCCCGGTCCGCCGCGTCGATCGCCCGCCGGAACCAGGTCTGCACCTCGCGGACCTGTCGGGCCACGTCGTGGCTGCTCTCCACCCGGGCGCGCTGGATCTCGCCCCGCAGCCGCACCTGCCAGCCCCGCGTGGAGGACCGGCGCTCGGCGACCAGCTCGTCCCGGCGGTCCCGCAGCCGCTCGGCCTCCGCCTCGCCCACCGACAGCACCCGCTGCTCGGACTCCAGCGCCACCGCCGTCTCGTCCAGCGCGGTGGACAGCGCACGCAGCGTGTTCGCCTCGGCCAGCATCGCGGACCGGCCCACCACCAGCTGCTGCAACGCCGTCTGCAGCTCGATGACCCCCGAGCGTTCCCGCAGCATCGCCGCCGCCTGCTGGTTCGGCGCCTTGTCCGCCATCTCGAACATCCGCGCCGACACCGGGTGGAACTCGGCGTCGGCGAACCGCGGGGCGTGCTCGGCGAGCAGCTTCCGGTCCGCCTCCAACACCTGCCGCCAGCCGCGGTACTGGTCGGTCTTGGTCAGGGCGAAGAGCACCGTCTCCACCCGCTCCCCGACGCGGCGCAGGAACTCCAGCTCACCCTGGGTGAGCGGTGCCGAGGAGTCCACCACGAACAACAGCGCGGTGGCCGAGGCCGCGGCCTCCGCGGCCAGCTCGCCGTGCACCTCGTCCAGCCCGCCGACACCGGGCGTGTCCACCAGGCGCAGCCGCTCCAGCAGCGGGTTCGGCAGATCCACCTCGACGTGGCGCGGCGGGAGCTGCCCCTCGGGCAGGTCGACCCGCGCCGACACCCACGCCGGCAGCTCCTCCAGGTCGAACGGCACCGGGTCGAGCTGACCGGGGTAGCACGCCCGCGCCGCAGGCTGCTCGGCGTGCCCGAACACCAGATAGACCGCGGTCGCCACATCCGCGTCCACCGGGGACAGCCCCGGCGAGGCGAGCAGGGCGTTGACCAGCGAACTCTTGCCCCGGTTGGTCTCCCCGACCACCACGACCGTGGGCTGTGGCGGCCGGGAGGAGTGGACCTGCTCCACCCACTCGGCGGACTTCGGCGCCACCTCGCGCAGGAAGTCGATCACCCGTTCCCGGTACTGCCGGACCAGCTTCGGCAGAGGCACGGCCGCCGGTGCCGCCGCACCGCTTCCCCCAGTCACACATCCCTCCTGTCACTCGTGCCAGGTGTCCACCCGCGCACGCCCCGGCCCGCGCCGGACACCCGCGCCCGGCCGGAGCGGCGCCCCTCGCCCGGCGAACTCACCCGGTCCTGCGCAGGGTGTACACCGTCACGATCGGGGCCCGGAGCTGCTGACCACGGTCGTCGAACCCGACCACCTCGGTCTCCGCGATCACCCCGTCCAGCGCGGGATCGTCGGTGGGCACCGTGCCCCCGGCCTCGTGCCGCGACGGGTCGAAACGCTCCCCGTCCGGGCGCACCGCGGTCACCCCGACCGCGGCCAGGCCCTCCTCGATCCGCTCCGCCACCCCGGCACTGCGTGCCCGGTCCAGTGCGTACAGACACAACCGCACCAGCGCCCTGCGCTCGCTCAGTGCCCGGTCCAACAACCCGTCCGGCTCCCCGGCGCCGACCGCGCCGGCCCCGGCCACCCTGTCGTCGACACGCATATCGGCATCGACGTCCGCCGCGGCCGCCTCGTTCCCTCCGGCCCTCGCCCGGTCGCTCCGGTTCCGCCGGAACCACGCGCTCACGGTCACTCCCTCCCCACGACGTCGTCACCGCGTCCACGCGGTCGCGGGCCGGCCGGGTGGGACGGGCCCCGCCCCGGGACCGCCCTCCCGCAGCTGCTGCCAGATGAGGAAGTAGGCGCGGTGCACCACGTGGGCGATCCGGCTCTGCGCCGGGGTCGCCCCGAACGAGGCGAACGACCGCCACCAGCCGGCCCGCTCCAGGGCGTACGCCTCCCACTCGTGCCGCGGGCGGCCCGGCAGGCCGAGCTGCTCGCCGACGTCGGCGTTGCTGCCCACCCGCAGCACCTCCTCCGCCAGGTCGTCCGGCATGGACACCGCACCGGAGGTGACCAGGGTGAGCGCCTCCAACAGTCGGAGCTGGTGCGCCTCGGGCTTGGCCAGCAGCACCTCGATCGCGTCGTGCACCCGCTGCCGCTCCCCGTGGTCCCCCGAGGCGTGGGCCAGCGCGGTCACCGAGGCCAGGGCGGCGGCCGCCTTGATGCCGTCGGCCCGTGCCCGGAACACCGCGTCCAACCGGGCCCGCACCCCGGCCAGCCCGGAGGCGTCCAGCAACACCCGGCGCAACGCCCCCGCGGTGATCTGCGGGTCCGCGTCGATGGCCTCCAGCGCACGACGGATGCCGTACAGGTCCAGCCGCTCCAGCAGCCGGGCCCGGGCGCCCGTGGGCACCGGGCACTCCCAGGTGGTGAACAGGTCCGCGGACATCAACATGGTCTCCCGCGTGGCCTCGTCCAGCTCGGCCAGCTGCCGGAGCGCCTCGGCGTCGGCGGAGGTGAACCCACCGGTCTCCGCGGTCTCGGCGAGCAGACCGATCACCGGCAGCACGTCGGCCACCCGGGGCTTGAGCGTGTTCGCCTGCCGCTGGGCGAGCAGGACCGCGGCCTGCCACGCGTCCCCCTCGGAGCCCTCGACCGACTCGGGGGCGATCGTGTCGGCCTTGTTGAGCACGGCGATCGCGTTCACCGGGCCCGCCTCCCGGCTGGCGGTGGCGGCGGTGAACTGCGCCAACACCTGGTGGTCGTCGGCGCGGACCGCCTGGGTGACCACGTAGAGCACCGCCTCGGCCCCGGCCACCGCGCTGCGCGAGACCGGGTCCAGCTCGTCGTTCGCCTCGCCGTCCTCCTGCGCCTTCTCCGCGTCGGCGGCCCCCAGCAGCTGCTCGGTGCGGGCCACCGAGGCCGCGTCCAGCGAACCCAGCCCCGGGGTGTCGATCACGGTGAGATCGCGCAGCACGGCGTTGGTCAGGTACGCCTCCAGGTGGGAGACCTTCTCCACGTCCACCCCGAGGTCAGCGGGGATCATGCCGTTGGAGTCGAACGGCAGAACCTGCTTGCGACCGTCGGTGAACACCACCTCCACCCGGTCCACGGTCCCGTACTGGAACCGGGTGACCAGCCGCGTGCACTCCCCGACGTCGGTGGGCGCGACCCGGCGCCCGATCAGCGCGTTGACCAGAGTGGACTTACCGGACTTGATCCGGCCGGCCACCGCCACCTGCAGCGGCGCCGCGAGCCGGCGCAACACCTCGCGGAACCCCGCGGCGGTGCGTTCGGACACCTGCGGCTGCAACGCCTGGCAGAGGCCGGCTACGGCGGCGGAGAGCGGACCGGGCCAGTTCTGCTGCTCGGTTGCCGTGTTCACCCCTCGACCCCCACCTGTCGATTACGGTTCGCAAGCACGCATCGTGCCACGTGTGTTCACCGCGCCGGGCCGCCCCGGCGAGAACACCGTCGACCCCCACCCGGGTCACCCCGGGCCGTGCACGGTCATCCTTCAGGGGTAACCGAAGTCAGCCTGCGGGTCGACGCCGGCCCACCGGTCACTGCCTAACCTCGTGCCGTGCGGAGCCTGAGTCTGTGGCTGCGGCGGCATCCGGTGGTCGGGGACACCCTGCTCACCCTGCTGCTGCTCATGCCGGATCTGGCCGCCAGCAAGGAGATGTACGGCGCGGGCGCGGTGTCCGAGGGGGCGTACCTGCTGGGCGGCCTGATGATGCTCGGCCCGCTGGTGATCCGCCGTCGACGCCCGGTGCTCGCGGCCTACCTGGTGCTGCTCGGCGGGGTCTTCACCCTGGTCACCCACCACGAGTACTCGCTCCGGTTCTCCGCGATCGCGTTGGGGGTGATGCTGTACACGCTGCTGGCCTACAGCAGCCGGTCGGTCGCCGCGCTGTACGCGGTGTGGCTCTTCGTGGGCACGCTCGCCTGGGCCAGCGTGGTGCCCGGCTTCCACCCGATCGTCGTCATCTTCCCGACGATGATCTTCGTCGTGTTCTGGCTGAGCGGGGAGTTCGTCGGCGCCCGCCGGGCCTACCACGCGGAGGTCGAGCAACGGTTGCGCCTGCTGGAACACGAACGCGACCAGAAGGCCAAGATCGCCGTGGTCGAGGAACGCAACCGGATCGCCCGGGAGCTGCACGACGTCGTGGCCCACGCGGTGAGCGTCATGGTGGTGCAGGCCGACGGCGCCTCCTACGCCCTGAAGACCGATCCGGAGCTGGCCGCCCAGGCGCTGAACACCATCTCCGACACCGGTCGCAAGGCGCTCGCCGAGATGCGCCGACTGCTCGGCGTGCTGCGCAGCGACACCGACATCCGCGGGGAACGCGCACCCCAGCCGGACGTGTCCCGGCTCGGCGACCTGGCGGAGGAGATGCGGAAGGTCGGCCTGCCGGTACGGGTACACATGCAGGGTGACCTGTCCGACCTGCCCACCGCGGTGGGGCTCAGCCTGTACCGGATCGCGCAGGAAGCCCTGACCAACACGCTCAAGCACGCCGGCCCCGGCGCCTCCGCCGACGTGAGCGTGCAACGCCGGGACGACCGGGTGGAGCTGCTGGTGCAGGACGACGGCCTCGGTGTGCAGACCCCGGACCTGGCCTCCGGCGGCAACGGCCTGATCGGCATGCGGGAACGGGTGAGCGTCTATGGCGGGACACTGGAGGCCGGGCCGCGGCCCGGTGGTGGCTGGCAGGTCCGGGCGGTGATACCGCTCAACGGGGACACACCGACCTGATCGGCGGGTGCAGGAACCGGCCCGGCGCCCCGATCTCGGCCTCCGGCGCCGGACGGCCCGTAAGCTGCGCTTGTGATTCGGGTGTTGCTCGTCGACGACCAGGAACTCATGCGCATGGGCTTCCGCATGGTGCTCGGCGCCCAGGACGACCTGGAGGTGGTCGGGGAGGCGGGAGACGGTGCCACCGCGGTCTCCCTCGCCGAGCAACTGCGCCCGGACGTGGTGCTCATGGACGTGCGGATGCCGGTGCTGGACGGGGTGGAGGCCACCCGGCGGATCGTGGAGGCCGGCACGGCCCGGGTGCTGGTGATGACCACCTTCGACCTGGACGAGTACGCGCTGGCGGCCCTGCGCAACGGGGCCAGCGGATTCATGCTCAAGGACACCCCGCCAGCCGACCTGGTGTCCGCGGTGCGGGCCGTGGCCAGCGGGGACGCGGTGGTCTCGCCGAGCGTCACCCGCCGGTTGCTGGACCGTTTCCTGGGCGGCAGCAACGGGCAGCTCCGCGACCCCCGCGAACTGGACGTGCTGACCGAGCGCGAACGCGAGGTGCTGGTGCTGGTCGCCCGCGGTCTGTCCAACGCCGAGATCGCGCAGAAGCTGTTCCTGTCCGAGGCCACGGTGAAAACGCACGTGGGCCGCATCCTGTCCAAGCTGAACCTGCGGGACCGGGTGCAGGCCGTGGTGCTCGCCTACGAGACCGGTCTGGTTCGCCCCGGCGAGGGCTGACCCCGCGGGTTCACTCCCGTTTCCCCGCGCCCACGGTCTCCCGGACCCTCCCGGCGGGTACCGCACGCCATCCGGTGAGCACCGCCTCCAGGTCCCGGCGCAACCGGTCGGTCAGGTCGCCCCGGGGGCGGATCGACCAGTCCAGGGCCGCCCCGTTGATCAGGGCGACCAGTACCCGGGCCGCGACGGCGGGACCGGGTGCCCCGGGCAGCTCACCGGCGTGCATCGCCGCGGCCACCAGCTCACGGGCGATCCGCTCGACCGCCGTGTAGTGCTCCTGCAGCAGGGCCCGCAGTTGTGGATCGGCCAGATCGGCACCGAGCTGGGCCACGTTGTTCACCACGACCAGGGGATCGCCGAGCTCGGCGAACCCGGCCAGCAGCGCCGCCGACAGCGCCCTGAGCGGGGTGTGGGCCCGTTCCGCGGCCCGGCGCATGGCCGTCAGCACCCACTCCTGGTTGGCCCTCCCCAGGGCCACCAGCAGGTCCCGTTTCGACCCGAAGCGCTGTACCAGGGTCGGCGCGGACACCCCCGCCTCCTCGGCGACCTGGGCAAGGGTGAAGCTCGGACCCACCCGTCCGATGACCAACGCCGCCGCCGCCAGCAGTTGTTCGTCGCTGGCTTTCCTCGGTCGTGCCATGAAGGTTCAGTCAACCACGACCGGCAACTTTGTGAACGACCATTCTACAAAGGTTTTTCGGATACGCTCGCCACGTGCCCGTACCCACCTGGCGTCCCCGGCTCGTCGCCCTCGACCTGGACGAGACCACGGTCGTCCCCGGCTCGCTCGTCACCCCGGCGGTGCGCAGAGCCGTGAGACGCGCCACCGCGGCCGGGGCGCACGTGGTGATCGCCACCGGGCGCTCGGTGCTGGGCACCCTGCCGGTGCTGGACGAGCTGGGCCTGGCACACGGGGTGGCCCTGTGCTCCAACGGCGCGGTACGTCTGGACGTCACCCGCCGGCAGGGCACGGCGGTGGCCACCTTCGACCCCGCACCGGTGGTCGACATCATCGACACCCTGCTGCCCGGCGCACGCTACGGCATCGAACTCATCGGCGTCGGCCACCGGGTGACCGGTGAGTTCGGCGCCTACGGGCTGAGCGGGCTGCTGGTCCGGACCAGCCGGGACGAACTCGTCGCCGAACCCGCCGCACGACTGGTGGCCTGGTGGCCCGACGCCGAGCTGCCGAAGGTGACAGCCGCGCTGAACGGCCTCCGGCTGCCCGGCGCGGACTGGGTGCTGGACCACTCCGTGCCGTGGCTCACCGTGGTCCCCACCGGAGTGTCCAAGGGCGCCGCGCTGGAGCGGCTGCGCCGCGAACTGGGGGTACCCGCCGACGCCACGCTCGCCGTCGGGGACAGCTACAACGACCTGGAGATGCTGCGTTGGGCCGCGCACGGGGTGGCCATGGGCCAGGCCCCGGAGGCGGTACGCGCCGCCGCCGACGAGGTCACCGCGACCGTGCACGAGGACGGGGTGGCCCACGTCCTGGAGCGCTGGTTCTCCTGACCCCTATCCTCGAGCTCGGTCCGGATGCCGGCTCCGGGACGAATCAGGGCCTGCTCGGGGGGAGTCCCGGATTCCTACACCTGAGGTATGAGGGACCGTACGTCCCCAAGAGGACATCACGTCCCGACCACGGAGCGACGCGCGATCACCCCGTGTACCGGCACCCTGAACCACCAGTTGGGTCAAAGCGCGACGTATCGCCGTGACCCCCGGCGTGCGCCTCCGAGAAACCCCGTGACAACGAGGAGTCAGCATGATCGAAGCCGTCGGCCTCACCAAGCGATACGGCAAGACCACGGCGGTGAACGACCTGTCGTTCACGGTCCGACCCGGTCGGGTCACCGGGTTCCTCGGGCCCAACGGCGCCGGCAAGTCGACCACGATGCGCATGATCCTCGGCCTGGACCGTCCCGACGGCGGCCACGTGCTGATCAACGGCAAGCGTTACCACGAGCTCGACCGTCCGCTGCGCACCGTGGGCGCCCTGCTCGACGCCAAGTGGGTGCACCCCAACCGCTCGGCCCGGGCCCACCTGCTGTGGATGGCGCGCTCCAACGACATCCCACGCCGTCGGGTGGACGAGGTGCTGGAGATCGTGGGCCTGACCTCGGTGGCCAACCGGCGGGCGGGCACGTTCTCCCTGGGTATGTCGCAGCGCCTGGGCATCGCGGCCGCGCTGTTGGGCGACCCCGAGGTGCTGCTGTTCGACGAGCCGGTGAACGGCCTGGACCCCGAGGGCATCCTGTGGATCCGGCAGCTCATGCAGCGGCTGGCCGCCGAGGGACGCACCGTGTTCGTCTCCAGCCACCTGCTGTCGGAGATGGCGCAGACCGCCGAGGAGCTGGTGGTCATCGGACGCGGCCGGCTCATCGCCCAGTGCAGCACCGCCGAGTTCGTGGAGCAGGCCAGCGAGACCAGGGTGCGGGTGCGCAGCCCGCAGCTGGGTGCCCTGCGTGACCTGCTGCTGCAGCACGGCTGCACGGTCCACAGCGAGAGCACCGCGAACGGTCAGGCGCTGGTGGTGAGCGGGACGACCTGCGAGAAGGTCGGGGAGATCGCCGCCGCCGAGGGTCTGGTGCTGCACGAGCTGTCCCCGCAGCGCGGCTCGCTGGAGCAGGCGTTCATGCAGCTGACCAGCGACGCCGTCGAGTACGGCTCCACCACGGATGCCGAGCTAACCACGGTGGGGGGATGACCGATGACGTTGCTCGCCGTCGAGCGGATCAAACTGTTCTCCACCCGGTCCCCGTGGTGGTGCATGGCGATCGCCGCGCTGATCACCGTCGGGTTCGGGCTGATCCCCGCACTGGTCAACAACAGGTCCGAGCCGGTCTCCGTGGGGAGCACGCAGATCGGCTTCATGTTCGGGCTGATGGTGATGATGGTGATGGCCGCGCTGGCCGTCACCACCGAGTACCGGTTCAGCACCATCCGCACCACCTTCCAGGCCGTGCCCAACCGCACCGCCGCCCTGCTGGCCAAGACCGTCGTGGTCGCCGTGCTGGCCGCGGTGGTGGGCGAGCTGGCCGCCTTCGGCGCGTGGGCGGCGAACACGGTGGTCCGTCCGGAGGCGGACCTGACCATCGACCTCGCCGACGAGTGGCGGACGGTCGCCGGGGCCGGCCTGGTGTACCTGCTGGCCGCGGTGCTCGCGGTCGCGGTCGGCGTCCTGGTCCGGCAGAGCGCCGCGGCCGTCACCGTGCTGTTGGTGCACGTCCTGCTGCTGGAGGGCCTGATCGGTGAGATCCCCGGTGTCGGTGACGAGCTGTACCGGTGGATGCCGTTCAACAACGTGTTCAACTTCATCAGCACACCGGACTCGATGCCGAAGGAGCAGGTGCTGGAGCGGGCCGCGTTCATGCCGTGGGGCTCACTGGCCTACTTCGCGGCGATCGCGATCGGACTCCTGGTGGTGGCGCTGGCGGTGGCCAACCGCCGCGACGCCTGACCGGGACCGAACCGGTTCCTCTCCTCCACCCGCGACGACTCCGGGTGCCCCAGATCTCAGGAGGCTGTGTTGACCCTGCTCGCCGTCGAACGGATCAAGCTGTTCTCCACCCGTTCCCCGTGGTGGTGCATGGCGATCGCCCTGGCACTCACCGTCGGGTTCAGCACCCTGGTGACGGTGCAGAGCCGTGACTTCCTCCCGACGTTCGACATCGCGAACACACAGGCCGGCGGCCAGTTCGGGCTGATGGTGATGATGGTGATGGCCGCGCTAGCCGTCACCACCGAGTACCGGTTCGGCACCATCCGCACCACCTTCCAGGCCGTGCCCAACCGCACCGCCGCCCTGCTGGCCAAGACCGTCGTGGTCTCCCTGCTGGCCGGGGTGATCGGGGTGGTCGCCGCCTTCGCCTCCTGGGGGCTGGCCTTCGTGCTGCGTACCGACGCGGACCTGACGCTGGACACCGCCGACGAGTGGCGGATGGTCGCCGGGGCCGGCCTGGTGTATCTGCTGGCCGCGGTGCTCGCGGTCGCGGTCGGCGTCCTGGTCCGGCAGAGCGCCGGGGCCATCACCCTGCTGCTCCTGTACTCGCTGCTGGTGGAGAGTCTGGTGCTGCTCATCCCCGACTTCGGGGACGACATCCACCAGTGGATGCCGTTCGTCAACGCCCAGCACTTCCTCACCGCGGGCTCGGCGACGACCAACCGGGGGATGCCGTTCGGTGCCTGGGGCTCGCTGGCCTACTTCGCGGCGATCACGGTCGGGCTCCTGGTGGTGGCGCTGGTGGTGGCCAACCGCCGCGACGCCTGACCGACGTCGGAGAACACCGGACAAGTTTCCCGGCCCCGCGCGACGGGGCGCGCCGGGCCGGGGGTACCGGGGGAAAGCACAGGGCCCGGACCGCAGTCGGGGGGCGGTCCGGGCCCTGTCGTGTCGGAAAGGACAGGGAATCGCGGGGAACCCCGTCGCTCCCGGCCACCCTCCGCACAACCAACTCAACCGCTTCACGTCGTACCCAGCAGCAAGGGCGACGACCCTCCTTGGCGATTCCCCGACACTCACGGTGACAAGCGTGTCGGATCTTGTGTTCAGAAAACGGGGGACCGTAGATCACGTGAGCGCTACCGTCACCTCAGAAACTGATGAGGGGAGACGTCGTGGTCGCCGCACGTGAGACGACACTGCAGGAGTTGCTCGAGGGGTCCAAGCAGTACCAGGTGCCGCTGTACCAGCGCACCTACTCGTGGAAGGAACCACAACTGCGGCGGCTGTGGGAGGACATCCTCACCCTGGCCGCGGACCGGATCGAAGATCCGAAGGCCACCCACTTCATCGGTTCGGTCGTCCTCGCCCCCAGCCCCACCAACGGCCCGGCGGGAGTACAGGAGTTCCTCGTCGTCGACGGCCAGCAGCGCCTGACCACCCTGTCCGTCCTGCTGTGCGCCATCCGCGACCACCGAGCGAAGCACGAGAGCGAAGAGCACCGCGAGCGCATCAACCAGCAGTACCTGATCAACAAGTGGAAGCCGGAGCGGCAACGACTCAAGCTGGTACCCACCCAGGCGGACCGGGCCGCCTACCAGGCCTGTGTGGACGCCACCCCACAGGCTGGTGGAAGTGACCCCATCGGTGCTGCCTACCGGTTCTTCCAGTCGCGACTCCTCACTCTCGACGATCTGGACGAAGCTGTCGACATCGAACGCGTTGAAGACGCAGTCATCTCGGGGTTGGCCCTGGTCTCGGTGACCGCCCAGAACGGGGACAACGTGCACCGGATCTTCGAATCACTGAACAACACGGGGCTACGCCTGACCCAGGCCGACCTGCTGCGCAACTACCTGTTCATGCGGCTACCAACCCGGAGCGAGATCGTCTACCACACCCTGTGGCTGCCGCTACAGGAGCAGTTGGACAGCAAGGAACTGGAGCTCCTGTTCTGGCTTGACCTGGTGCAGCAAGACAGGCGGGCCAAACAAGCCAACACCTACGCCGACCAACAAGCCCGGCTAGACCGGATGCGCAGTGAAGAGGAGATCGAAGCCGAGATAGCCCGGTTCAGCAAGCTCGGTGGTCTGCTCAAGACCATCCTGGACCCCAGCCGGGAGAAAGATCCCCAAGTACGCATCCGGCTGGAGCGGCTACGTGCCTGGGAGACCGCCACGGCCTATCCGCTGCTGCTGCACCTGCTTGACCGGCGAGACAAGGGGACGGCGACCTCAGAGCAAATCGCCCGGGCCATGTTGTACGTGGAGAGCTTCCTCGTACGTCGTCTGCTCATCGGCCGAGCAACCGCGGGCATAAACCAGGTCATGCTCCTTGCACTCACCGAGATCAGCAAGATCGGCAAGGAAATGGCCGTCGACGAAGCGGTGCACTGGTTCCTCTCCACCGGGCGCAAGTTCTACGCCACCGACGCCGAGGTGCACTCCGCGGTGCGGACTATCCCCTTCTACCTCAACGGCCGCGCCCACCAGCGGACGTTGGTGCTGCGGTGGTTGGAGGAGTCTTACAGCAGTAAGGAACCAGTCGACCCGAACCGTCTGACCATTGAACACGTCATGCCGCAGACGCTCACGCCTGAGTGGCGACGGATGCTGGGCGAGACCCTCGGTCCGGAGGAGGATGTCGAGGAGATCCACGAGGCACTCCTGCACACGTTGGGCAATCTCACCCTGACCGGCTACAACGCAGAGTTGAGCAACAGCTCGTTCACCGTGAAACGGAACCGGCTGGCGCAGAGCGGGCTCGTTATGAACCAGGAGATCGCCCGGCAGGAGCGGTGGGGACGTGCGGAGATCCTAGCCCGAGCCGACGCGCTCACCGAGCGCATCCTCACTCTGTGGCCCGGCCCGATCGCCAAGGAATCCCTCGCAAGCACAGACGACGCCCTGTGGGGGGTGATGAACCGGGCCCTGGCCGCGCTGCCTACCGGTTCCTGGACCACCTACGGTGACCTTGGGGCTCTCATCGGTCGGCACCCTGTCTCGGTGGAGAAGCGGTTGTCCACCACCCCGGCCCCCAATGCACACCGGGTGCTCAAGGCCACGGGGGTAGTGTCCCCTGGCTTCACCTGGCTGGACGAGGAAAGGAGTGACGACCCACGTGATGTGCTCCGCGCAGAAGGTGTCGAGTTCGACGCACGGGGGCGTGCCAATCCCAAGCAGCGGGTGAGGACGGCGGAACTGGCCCGCCTGGCGGGTATTGACACCGAGGACGTGTAGGAAAGTCCTGAGGTAAGGAAACGAATTCCCGCAGTCGGCACCCAACTGCACATCGGAGCTCCCTCGCTCGCTCGGTCGGCGAGGACGTTCCTGAGGCTGCTCTCCAGGCAGAAGACACTCGCTCGGTCTGACACGGTCTCAAAGATCCCCGGCTCTTGTGCAGACAGGGCCCGGACCGCAGTCGGGGGGCGGTCCGGGC
>DATCJU010000007.1:0-33776 GCA_036562635.1 Pseudonocardiaceae bacterium | reverse complement strand
CGACGCGGGGTGGAGCAGCTCGGTAGCTCGCTGGGCTCATAACCCAGAGGTCGCAGGTTCGAATCCTGCCCCCGCTACTAGGAGTGAGAGGCCTGGGCTTCGGCCCGGGCCTCTCCGCGTTTCCGGCGTGTCCGACCCCGGTACCACGCCACCCACGTCCGAGGCCGCACCACGCGGTGGTGTGACGAGCACAATGTGAGGGCTAACGTCAGGGCGTGACACCGGAGAAGCTGATCGGTTTGCTGGCCGAGCCGGAGCGGCTGCGGGTTGCGTCCGCCCTCGTGCTGGGAGCACGGCTGCCCAGCGAACTGGCCGAGGCCACCGGACTGGAGGAGCAGGTGGTGCTGCGCGCCCTGCGCCGGCTGGAGCGGGGCGGTCTGGTGGAGTCCTCCGCCGAGGGCTACCGGCTGCGTGAGGAGCTGTTCAAGGAGGTCGCGCGGGCACAGGCGCCACCGCCCCAGCCCGCGGAGCCGCTCGGCTACGTCGACCCGAAGGTCGAAGCCCTGGTGCGGACGTTCGTCCAGGACGGTCGTCTGCTGCGGCTGCCGGCACAACAGGGGCGCCGCCGGATCGTGCTGGAGCACCTGGTGCAGACCTTCGAACCCGGTCGGCGCTACACCGAACGAGAGGTGGACGCGGTGCTGCGTGCGTGGTGCCGGGACAGCGAGACGGACCACGTGTCGGTGCGCCGCTACCTGATCGACGAGGGCCTGCTCTCCCGGGAGAACGGCGAGTACTGGCGCTCCGGCGGCTGGGTGGACGTGCTGGGCTGAGCACCGTCAGGTGGGGTCGGAGCCGCGCACCGCCGGCCACCACAGGCCCAGGGCCGCAGCCATCGCGGTGGCGGCGATCCAGACCGGGAAGCCACCCCCGTCCAGATAAGCCCAGAACAGTCCGACCAGCGGCGCCGGCACCACGAACGCCACGTCGGTGCGGAGCTGACGTGTCAGGGCACCTGCGGCCTGCGCCCGGGCGGGTGCCTCGTCGTCCGGCCGGCTGGGGAAGTCGGTGCGCCGTCCGCGGGGTTCGCTCGCCCGGACCGGTCCGGAGGGGTACAGCAGCACCCCGTCGGCCTCCACCGCGACCAGCCGGTCGTGGAGCGGGTCACCGTGCAGCCGCACCCGGGTGGGGGCGGGCAGGGTGACCAGCACCGGGTCGAAGTGCACCGGGATCCACCGCTGTGGGGTCTTCTCCAGCTCCAGCCACGACCGGGCGAGCAGACCGGACTGCACCCGCACCCGGCGCACCACCGCGGTCCGCACCGGCCGCCGTGCCGCCCTGGCCCGGCTGACTAGCTGCCAGCCCACCGTGCCGAGCAGCACCACGGCCACCAGGGCAGGGAACACCACGCCGCTCGCCGCCCGGTCGACCTGGGCGATCAGCTCGGCTCCGGGAACGATCGCGTGTTCCGGGCGGGCAGGGTCGTAGGCGACCTCCGCCCGGGTGCCCACCGGGGGCGGGCTGACCGCGAGCGGTACCTCCACCTCGCGCTGTTCCCCGCCCGGTGGTGTCCAACGGACCCGCACGATGTTCCGGTCGACGGCCACCACCTCGCCCACGGCGCGGCCGGTGAGCGGGTCCAGCTCGGCGCGGGCCTGGGTCCCGGACCGCCAGGACAGCACGGCCACGACGGCACAGACGGCCAGTGCGACGGCCGTGGTGAGCAGGACGTGACGGACGGCACGGATCCGGAGCAGTCCGGACGAACCGGACGATGGGGTGGTGGCCACGGGCTCATCCTCACCTGTGCGGGACGGGGCCGAACCGCTGGGGTGGGTCGTCGGTGTCGTTCCGGCGGTCCGGCCGGGGGAGACGGGAACGCAGCGGGGCCCGCGGACGGCGTCCGCGGGCCCCGTGACGTGACGGCTACCGCCGATCAGCTCACTTGATGAAGCCGATCTTGGTGTAGTCCGTGTCGGCGAAGCCGAACGCGCCGAAGTTGGCCACGTTCTCCTTCACCGCGATGATGTTCGGCCGCTGGTAGAGCAGCAGCGAGTGGCCGGTCTTCCAGATCTCCTTGTCGATCTCGTTGGCCAGCTCGATCTTCTTGTCCTCGTCCAGCTCGGCACGGGCCTGCGCGAACAGCTCGTTGATCCGCTCGTTGCTGATCCGACCGAAGTTCTGCTTGGTCTCGCCCTCGGTCAGGCCGTAGATCGAGCCCTTGGAGCTGACCGGGTACGGGGTGCCGATCCAGGAGAAGTGGGTGATGTCGAAGTCACCGACGTTGACGTGCTTCTCGAAGAAGTCGTCCGACGGGACGGTGACGATCTCCACCTTCACACCGATCTCGGCCAGCTGCTGCTGGACCTGCTTGGCCTCCTGGGCGCTGGTCGCCACCTGGGTCGGGATGACGTCGCGGATGACCAGCTCCTTGCCGTCCTTCTTGCGGACGTCGCCCTCCAGCTTCCAGCCGAGGTCGTCCAGCATCTTCTTGGCCTCTTCGGGGTTGTAGGCCACGATCTGGGCGTTGTCCTGGTAGCCCTTGAGGCCCTCGACGAAGATGTGGTTGTTCAGCGGCTTGGCGTCCGGGATCAGCTGGCCGATCATCGCCTTGGCGATGACTTCCCGGTTGATGCCCTTCTGGATGGCGATGCGCAGCTGCTCGTCCTCGAGGATCGAGCCCTTGGCACCGTTGAAGGTGATGTGCCGGAAGTTCGGCGCCATCGCCTGGCGGAGCACGATGCCCTGCATCGACTGGGCCCGGGTGAAGTCGTTCAGGCTCGGGCCGACGTCGAGGAAGTCGATCTCACCGTTGGCCAGCGCGTCGGCCGCGGCGTCCACCGGGATCGCCCGGTAGATGATCCGGTCCAGCTTGGGCTTGGCGCCCCACCAGTTCTCGTCGCGGACCAGCGTGATGGTCTTGGCGGTCTTGTCGATGCTCTCGAACTTGAACGGACCGGCGGACACCGGAACCTGCTCCACCCAGCCCTTGTTGAACACCTCGGGGTCGGTGTTCGTCGACTTCGGGTAGAGCGGGGTGAACAGCGACTTCCAGTCGGAGAACTTGTTCTTGAAGGTGACCTTGACCTCGAGGTCGTCGGCCCCCTTCTCCACCTTCTCGATGTCCTCGTAGCCGGTGGTGCTGGACACCACGAAGGCGGGGTTGGTGCCGTTCAGCGCCTGCCACTGGGCCTGGAAGTCCTCCCAGGTGATGGGCGTGCCGTCCGACCACTTGGCCTTCGGGTTGATCTTGTAGGTGATGACCTGCGGGTCGGTGCTGGTGACCTCGGCCGAGGTCAGGTAGTCCGGATCGGGCTGGGCCACACCGTCCGCCCCCGCGTCCATCGGGGTCGGCATGAGGGCGGCCATGACCTCCCAGTTGTCCAGCTCGCTGCCGTCGAGGTGGTGGTAGTTGAAGTTCGGCGGCATACCGGTCAGCGGCCAGTGGAAGTCCCCACCGTCCTTGAGCTGAGCCGGATCGACCGGGTTGATGTCGTTCTTGCCGACGTCCTCCGCCTTGGGCGCGGACTGGTTGTTGCCGCTCTCACCGCCGCCGCAAGCCGACAGCACGAGGCTGGCGGCCAGAACCGGGGCGGCGAGTGCGAGCCACCTGCGAGGTGCTCGAACCACGGTCACTTCCTTTCGGGGGAGAATCGCGTCGACTGCCCTCCAGCGACGCGAGGCCTGGTTGTTCGGGTGGTGTCCCACGAGGGACCGCGACGGTGCGTCGCCTCCTCGTGCCGGGTCCACCCGGTGCGCCTGCCCACCACGGAGCGGGAGCGAGGCGCGTCGTCACAGCACCTGACGCACCTCCGCGAAGTGACAGGCCACCTCGTGATCGGTGCTGTCGCCGTTGTGCGGCCGGCGCAGGGGTTCCTCCTCGATGCACCGGCGCTTGTCGGCTTCCGGCAGTACGGCGTGCTTGAAGCAGCGGGTGCGGAACCGGCATCCCGACGGCGGATTGGCCGGGCTGGGCAGATCACCGGTGAGGATGATCCGCTCCCGCTGCCGTTCCTTGGCCGGGTCGGGGATCGGGATGGCCGACAGCAGCGCCTGGGTGTAGGGGTGCTGCGGTGTGCCGAAGACCGCGTTGACCTCACCGATCTCCACGACCTTGCCCAGGTACATCACCGCCACCCGGTCGGCGATGTGCCGCACCACGGACAGGTCGTGCGCCACGAACAGGTAGGCCAGTCCCAGCTTGGCCTTCAGTTCGTCGAGCAGGTTGATCACACCGGCCTGGATGGACACGTCCAGTGCGGACACCGGCTCGTCCAGCACGACCAGCTTGGGTTCCAGGGCCAGCGCCCGGGCGATGCCGATGCGCTGCCGCTGGCCGCCGGAGAACTCGTGCGGGTAGCGCTCGGCGTGCTCGGCCCGCAGCCCGACCAGCCGCAGCAGCTCCGGCACCCGCTGGCGGATCCGCTCCTTGGAGTAGCCGTGCACCTCCATCGGCTCGGCGAGGATGTCCGCGATGGGCATCCTGGGGTCCAGGGAGGCCATCGGGTCCTGGAACACCACCTGCAGGTCCCGGCGGATCGCCTTGCGGCCCTTCCGGTCGAGCCCGGCGACGTCCTGGCCGAGCACCGTGATCCGGCCACCCATGGGGGCCTGCAGGTTCAGGATCTCCATCAGGGTGGTGGTCTTGCCACAGCCGGACTCACCGACCAGACCCAGCGTCTCGCCCTCGCGGATGTCGAACGAGATGCCGTCCACGGCGTGCACCGTGCCCACCCGGCGCTTGAACACGGAGCCCGCGGTGACCGGGTAGTGCTTGACCAGCTCGGACACCTCCAGCACCACCTGGCGTTCCGCGCGGGGCACCTGGGCCACCTCGGCCTCGGGCACCGTCTCGGTCACCTCGTAGACCTGGGCCGCGTCGGCGTCGGTGCGGGCGATCTCCGCGCTGCGGAGACAGGCCGCACGGTGCTCGTCGGTCCCCTCGGCCGCCGGGGCGCTTCCGTTCACCGGGAGCAGGTCGGGCTCGGTGCGGGTGCAGTCCTCGATCGCCATCGGGCAGCGCGGTGCGAACGGGCAGCCCGGTGGCAGGTCCACCAGGGACGGCGGCTGACCCTCGATCGGCACCAGGGGCTGCTTGTCGGTGGCGTCCAGCCGGGGGATCGAGCCGAGCAGGCCCAGGGTGTAGGGCATGCGCGGGTGGGTGTAGATCTCGTCGACCGGGCCGGTCTCCACCGCGCGGCCGGCGTACATGACCATCACCCGGTCGGCGAACCCGGCGACCACGCCCAGGTCGTGGGTGATGATCACGATGCCCGCGCCGGTGACCTCCTGGGCGGTCTTGAGCACCTCCAGGACCTGGGCCTGCACCGTCACGTCCAGGGCGGTGGTCGGCTCGTCGGCGATGATCAGGTCCGGGTCGTTGGCGATGGCCATGGCGATGACCACGCGCTGGCGCATACCGCCGGAGAACTCGTGCGGGAACGCCTTGGCCCGCTCGGCGGCGTTCGGGATGCCGACCAGGTCCAGCAGCTCCACGGCCCGCTTGAGGGCCTGCTGCTTGGACACCCGGCCGCGCCCGTGCACCAGGATGGCCTCGGCGATCTGGTCCCCGACGGTGTAGACCGGGGTCAGCGCGGACAGCGGGTCCTGGAACACCATGGCGATCCGCCGGCCGCGGATCCGGGACAGTTCGGCGTCGGACAGGCCGATCAGCTCGCGACCCCGGAACCGGATGGAGCCGGAGATCCGGGCGGTGGACGGCAGCAGGCCCATCACCGCCAGCGAGGAGACGGACTTGCCGGAGCCGGACTCGCCGACGATGCCCAGCACCTCACCGGGGGCGACCTGGTAGCTGAGTCCGCGCACCGCGTGCACCCGTCCGGCCTCGCTGGGGAAGGAGACCTCCAGGTCGGTGACCTCCAGCACGGGGCCGCCCGTGGTGGACTCGGCGGACTCCAGGAAGGCGTCGGTGGCGGTCATGCGGTGGCTCCTGCGGTGTTCTCGGTGCGGTCGGCGGCACGCTCGCGCTTCTTCTTGGGCTCCTTGATCCGGCGCCCCCTGGTCGAGCTGGGGTCCAGGGCGTCCCGCAGCCCGTCGCCGATGAAGTTGACCGAGAGCACGGCGAGGATCAGCAGCCCACCGGCGAACAGGAACAGCCAGGGGAAGGTCAGCGCGGTACGGCTGCCGTCGGCGATCAGGGTGCCGAGGGAGACGTCCGGCGGTTGGACACCGAAGCCGAAGTAGCTCAGACCCGTCTCGGAGAGCACGGCGGAGCCCACGTTGATGGTCGCGTCGATGATCAGCAGTGACGCCATGTTCGGCACGATGTGCTTGGCGATGATCCGCCAGGAGGACTGGCCCATGAACCGGGCCGCCTTGACGAACTCCCGCTCCTTGAGGGTGAGTGTCATACCGCGCACGATGCGTGCGGTGATCATCCAGCTGAACGCGGCGAGCAGCACCACGAACAGCAGCCAGGACTTGCCGCGGAACGCGGGGCTGGCGATGGCGATGATCAGGAACGACGGCAGCACCAGCAGCAGGTCGACCACCCACATCAGCACCCGGTCCACCCAGCCGCCGAAGTAACCGGCGGTGGCGCCGACCGCGGCGGCGACGAAGGTGGAGATCAGGCCGACCAGCAGACCGATGGTGAGCGACTTCTGCAGGCCGCGCATGGTCTGCGCGAACACGTCCTCGCCGATCTGGGTGGTGCCGAACCAGTGGCTGCTGCTCGGCGGCTGCAGGAACGCGCTGTAGTCCTGCTGCTTGTAGTCCCACGGCGCGAACGTGGGGGCGACGAACGCCATGGCGTAGAGCAGCACGATGACCAGCAGGCCGAACAGGGCCAGCTTGTTGCGCAGGAAGCGCCGGACGACCAGCTGGCCCCGGCCGGCGGCACGGCCCGGCTCCACGGTGGTCTCGACCGGGGCGCCGGTCCCGGCACCGGTGGTGCCGCTGGAGTCGGCCTCGTTCAAGGTGACGGACACGGTTCGCCTCCCAGCCTCAGATCCGCACGCGCGGGTCGAGCGCGGCGTAGAGCACGTCGGACAACCACCCGGAGAACAGCACCAGCACCGCGACGAACAGGGTCACCGTGGCCACGATGTTGGTGTCCTGCTGTTCGACGCCGTAGACGAGCCAGTCGCCCATCCCGTACCAGCCGAAGATCCGCTCGGTGAAGGTTCCGCCGGTGATGAGCAGGCCGAACCCGAAGGCGAACAGGGTGGCCATCGGGATCAGTGCCGTGCGCAGGCCGTGCTTGAACAGGGCCTTGCGCCGGGTCAGGCCCTTGGCCTGGGCGGTGCGCAGGAAGTCGCTGCCGAGCACGTCGAGCATGGCGCTGCGCTGGTAGCGGCTGTAGTAGGCGATCTGGCCGAGCGCGATGGCCAGGGTGGGCAACACCAGGTGTTGCAGTCGGTCGAGCAGGGCAGCACCCCAACTGCCCTGGAAGCCAGGGGTGGCCTCGCCGGTGAAGTAGAGGATCGTGGTTCCGGTGGCCTCGTTGAGTTGCAGCGCACCGAACTTGAGCAAGGTGCCGAGCAGGAACACCGGTGTGGACAGCACCACGAACGAGAACAGTGTGGCGAAGTAGTCGCTGAACCGGTACTGGCGTATCGCGCTGACCACGCCGATCAGCACGCCGAGCACCACGCCGACCACGGTGCCGATCAGGAAGAGGCGCAGGCTCACACCGACCCGCCGACCGAGCTCGTCGGTGATGGTCTGGTCGGTGACGGTGCGGCCGAAGTCCCCCTGCACCACGCCGCCGAACCAGTTGACGAACCGTTCGGGGATCGGCTTGTCCAGGTTCAGCTCCTGGCGCTTGGTCTCGATGACCGCTGCCGGCGGCGGCGGGTTCCGTTCGTTGAGCTTGGCCAGCGGGTTGAACGTCAGCGAGGCGAGGCTGAAGGCCAGGAAGGTGGCAGCCAGGCACAGCACGACGTAGTTGGCCAACCGTCGTAGCAGGAATCCGGTCACCCGGGTCCCCCTCTCACACACCGTCGACGAGCCCTGTGGCCCGCAGGTCCACGAACGCAAGGCACGTTAGTGCCGCCGTGGGGGCAGGCCGCTAGGGTCGATTGGCGGGGACGGTACGCCTCGTTGCGCCCGGTGGCGAAATATTGTTCGCGTTGTTACTGTTCCGTAGCGCAATTTAGTGATTACTCGGGGCGTTGGCGGGGGTTTATTCACCCTGTGTAGCTTGGCGGGTCCCCCTTCCGGGTGTCCACCTGGTGGACGACGGGCCTTCGTCGCTGGTGGGGCGGGTGGGGCCACTGTGGACGAGCTTCCCGGCCACTGTGGACAGGGTGTGCGAACCGTGGCACCGTGGGGGTGTGTCCGAGCTGAACGCCACGGCCGCGGCCCTGTTGGGCCTGCTGCACGAGGGCCCCATGACCGGGGGCCAGCTGGTGGCGGCCGCCAGAGAGCGGTTCGGGGGCTTCTTCAGCGTCACGCGCAGCCAGGTGTACCGCGAACTGCCCGCACTGGCCGAGGCGGGCCTGCTCCGGCTGGGCAAACAGGGGCCGCGTTCCAGTCAGCAGTACGTCATCACCGCCGCCGGCAAGCGCGCCTTCAAGGCGTGGTTGAACACCCCGCCCGAGCCGGATCCGGTGCGCAGTCCGCTCATCCTGCGCCTGGTGCACTCCGGAGCCCTCACTCCCAAGCAGCGGAGCAGGCTCATCGACGGAGCCAGGGAGGCCTACCTGCCCCTGCTCGACGAGCTCAAGGCCAAGTCCAAGGCCGTCGCCGACGACCCCTACGCCAAGGCGGCGGCGGACTTCGCCGTCGCCCACGTGCGTGCCGTCATCCGACTGTTGGACGCGCTGCCACGCTGATCCCTCCGCCCCGGTCCCGCTGGTGCCGAGCAGGGGAGCGACCGGTCGGCGCCGGGTGGGGCGGACCGGTCCGGGAAAGGGGGGCGTCCACGACGGCCCCGCCGACCCCCTGCCGTACCCTCAGTACTGTGAATCCGGACGTCGCAGCCGACCTGAAGGACCTCGCCGCCACCCTTGCCAACATCGAGGCGGTGATGGACCTCGACAAGCTGCGCCGCGAGATCGAGGAGCTGGAGGCGGAGGCCGCCCGTCCCGACCTGTGGGACGACCAGGCGAACGCCCAGCGGGTGACGAGCCAGTTGTCCCACCGGCAGGCCGAGCTGCGCCGCGTCACCGAGTTGCGGCAGCGGCTGGACGACCTCGGCGTGCTCTACGAACTGGCCGAGGACGAGGGGGACGAGTCGAGCCTGGCCGAGGCCGACGAGGAGCGTCGGCGGCTGCGGGCCGACATCTCCTCCCTGGAGGTGCGCACCCTGCTCTCCGGTGAGTACGACGAGCGGGAGGCACTCGTCACCGTGCGCGCCGAGGCCGGTGGGGTGGACGCGGCGGACTTCGCCGAGATGTTGATGCGCATGTACCTCCGCTGGGCGGAGCGCCACGGCTACCCGGTGGAGGTCTACGACGTCTCCTACGCCGAGGAGGCGGGCATCAAGTCGGCCACCTTCCAGGTGAAGGCGCCGTTCGCCTACGGCACCCTGTCCGTCGAGCAGGGCACCCACCGTCTGGTGCGTATCTCGCCGTTCGACAACCAGGGGCGTCGCCAGACCTCCTTCGCCGGGGTCGAGGTCATCCCGGTCGTCGAGCAGTCCGACCACGTCGAGATCGACGAGAAGGACCTGCGGATCGATGTCTACCGGTCCTCCGGCCCGGGTGGGCAGGGCGTGAACACCACCGACTCGGCGGTGCGGATCACCCACATCCCGACCGGCATCGTCGTCTCCTGCCAGAACGAGCGCTCGCAGCTGCAGAACAAGGCCACGGCGATGGCGGTGCTGCAGGCCAAGCTGTTGGAGCTGCGCCGGCAGGAGGAGCGGGCCAAGATCGACGCGCTGAAGGGTGACGGCGGCACGAGCTGGGGCAACCAGATGCGCTCCTACGTGCTGCACCCCTACCAGATGGTCAAGGACCTGCGCACCGAGTACGAGGTGGGCAACCCGTCCGCGGTGCTCGACGGGGAGATCGACGACTTCCTGGAGGCGGGTATCCGCTGGCGGCGTCAGCAGCAACAGCAGCAGGCGGGGTGAGGACGCGTCCGACGCCCGCTCCGGAGGGACCCGGGGCGGGCGTCGTCGTGATCACCGTTGGTCTCCCCGGCTCTTCCCTCGGTGGAGTGATTTCGGGCGTGGCGGCGGCAAATTCACCCGAATGAGATTCCAGCCGGTCTCGGCCGATCACCCATGATCGATAACGGGGTTACTTGATCATCCCTGTGGGTGAGCTGAGATCCGCCGAACGGCCGCAGGTAGACTCGCGCCTCGTGATCCGGCTCGAGCACGTCACCAAGGTCTACAAGACCTCGACCCGGCCTGCACTGCAGGACGTCTCCGTCCATGTGGACAAGGGCGAGTTCGTGTTCCTGATCGGCCCGTCCGGGTCCGGTAAATCCACCTTCCTGCGCCTGCTGCTGCGCGAGGAGGTCCCTGACAAGGGCTCGGTCTTCGTGGCCGACTGGAACGTGGCCAAGCTCCCCCGCCGTCGGGTGCCCAAGCTCCGCCAGCGGATCGGGTGCGTGTTCCAGGACTTCCGGCTGCTGCAGAACAAGACGGTTGCCGAGAACGTCGCCTTCGCCCTGGAGGTCATCGGCAAACCGCGGCACACCATCAAGAAGGTGGTGCCCGAGGTGCTCGAGCTGGTCGGTCTGGAAGGCAAGGCCGACCGCATGCCCCACGAACTGTCCGGTGGTGAACAGCAGCGCGTCGCCATCGCCCGAGCCTTCGTGAACCGGCCGCTGCTGCTCCTGGCCGACGAGCCCACCGGAAACCTCGACCCGGACACGAGCCAGGACATCATGCTGCTGCTGGAGCGCATCAACCGCACCGGCACCACGGTCGTGATGGCCACCCACGACCACTCGATCGTCGACTCGATGCGCCGCCGCGTGGTCGAACTGCAGCTCGGCCAGGTGATCCGGGACGACGCTCGCGGCGTGTACGGCGTCGGTCACTGATCCGCGCCCCGCCTCTTTCCCGACCCCGACTCGAGGACACTCCCCCGATGCGCGCCAGTTTCGTGTTCAGCGAGGTCATCACCGGCCTGCGCCGGAACGTGACGATGACCATCGCGATGATCCTCACGACCGCGATCTCGCTCGGCCTCCTCGGTGGCGGCCTGCTCGTGGTCCGCCTCATCGACAAGATGGAGGACCGCTACTACGACAAGGTCGAGGTCGCCATCTACCTGACCAACGACGTCAGTGCCAACGACCCCGACTGCTCCCAGGACCCGTGCGCCACCCTGCGTCAGCAGCTGGAGTCGGCCTCGATCGTCCAGTCCGTGATCTTCGAGAACCGTGAGCGCGCCTACGAGCGGTTCAAGGAGATCTTCGAGAGCCAGCCGGAGCTGGTCGAGCTGGCCCGGCCCGAGTCCCTGCCGTCGTCGTTCCGGGTCAAGCTGGAGGACCCGGACCGCTTCGACGTGATCAAGGCGGAGTTCGACGGCAAGCCGGGCGTGCACCGGATCACCGACCAGGGCGCCTTCCTGGAACGGTTGTTCGGGGTGCTGGCCAGCGGCCGCAACGCCACCTTCGCCATCGCCCTGGTGCAGGCACTCGCCGCGTTGCTGCTGATCTCCAACACCATCCAGCTGTCGGCGTTCACCCGGCGCACCGAGGTCAGCATCATGCGGCTGGTCGGCGCCACCCGGTGGTACACCCAGCTGCCGTTCCTCCTGGAGGCCGTGGTCGCCGGGTTCATCGGCGCGCTGCTGGCCGTGGGTGGGCTGATCGCGGGCAAGGCGCTGTTCCTGGACCGGGCGTTGGAGGCGCCGATCCAGGCCGGCATCATCCCGCGGCTCGGCATGGCCGACGTGTTCCTGGTGTCCCCGATCCTGATGCTCGTCGCCGTGGTGATCTCCGCCCTCACCGGCTACGTCACCCTGCGGCTGTACGTGCGGATCTGAGTCACCACGGCCGGAGCCCTTTCCCGTAAAACGCTGGACGGCACGTCGTAAGGTCGAAGACATGCCCAGGGAACGCGGCCACAAGGTGATCGTCAGCAATCGCAAGGCACGGCACGACTACTCGGTGCTCGACACCTACGAGGCCGGCATCGTGCTCACCGGTACCGAGGTGAAGAGCCTGCGTGCCGGCCGTGCCTCGCTGGCCGACGCCTTCGCCACCGTCGACGACGGTGAGGTGTGGCTGCGCAACGTGCACATCCCCGAGTACGAGCAGGGCACGTGGACCAACCACGACCCGCGTCGTGTCCGCAAGCTGCTGCTGCACAAGGGCGAGATCCTGCGGCTGGTCGGCAAGACCCGGGAGGGCGGCCTGACCCTGGTTCCGCTGTCCCTGTACTTCAAGGACGGCAAGGTCAAGGTCGAGCTGGCTCTGGCCAAGGGCAAGAAGTCCTACGACAAGCGCGCCGACCTGGCCAAGCGCGACGCGCAGCGCTACATCGCCAAGGTCACCGGTCGGGTCGCCAAGGGCCGGCGGTGACCTCGGCGGCCGACTCGCCGGTCGCCCCGCCACGTCACGACCCGGACGTGGCGGGGTGGTTGGCCGAGCTCGGCCTGCCCGGCCTGGTCGACCTGCACGTGCACTTCATGCCCGAACGGGTGCTGACCAAGGTGTGGGCCTTCTTCGACCGCGCCGCCGAGCACTACGGCACGCCCTGGCCGATCCACTACCGGTACCCCCGGGACGAGGAGCGGCTCGCGGTACTGCGTTCGCTCGGCGTCGTCGCGTTCGCGCCCCTGGTGTACCCGCACAAGCCGGGCATGGCCGCGTGGCTGACCGAGTGGGCGCTGGACTTCGGCCGGCGCACCCCGGGGGCGGTGCCCACCGCGACCCTCTACCCCGAGCCGGAGGTCACCCGCTACCTGGCCGCCGCCCTGGACGCCGGGGCGCGGTGCGTCAAGGCACACGTGCAGGTGGGCGGCTACGACCCCAGGGACCCGCTGCTGGACCCGGCCTGGGGCCTGCTCGCCGAGGCCGGTGTCCCGGTGGTGGTGCACTGCGGGCACGGGCCGGTTCCGGGGCCGCACACCGGGCTGGACGTGTTCGAGGAGGTCCTGGCCCGGCACCCCCGCCTGGTCGCGGTGCTCGCGCACGCCGGCATGCCCGACTACGAGACGGCCCTGGACCTGGTTCGGCGCTACCCCCGGGTGCACCTGGACACCACGATGGTCGGTGTCGCGTTCCTCGCCGGACGGGCACCCCTGCCTCCGGACTGGCCGGCCCGGTTGGCGGACGTCGCGGACCGGGTGGTGCTCGGTACCGACTTCCCGAACATCCCGTACCCCTACGCCGAGCAGCTCGCCGTCATCTGTTCCTGGGCCATGGCCGACGACCGGTTGGGCGAGCAGTTCCTGCGGGCCGTGCTGCACGACAACCCGTGTCGGCTGTTGGGCCCGGACCGGCCCTGGGCCGGGGACGGCGACGCCGGATAAAGGGAATGATCCGCAGGGACCGGGACGTTATGATTGGGGCGTTCCGCAAGGACAAGGGGGTGAACGGTTTCGACTCCGGACGTTGAGTCAGGGGAAGCGTGCAGGTGCAGGCGGGAGACCACCTGAAGCGTCGCCGTAAACCGATAAGCGCCAACAAGAGTCGCGCTGACTTCGCTCTCGCCGCCTGAGGCAGGTAGCGAAGTTGTCGGCCCGGGAGCGCCTCCGTCCCGGTCGCCGGCATCAGCGAGGAGGCTTACCTCCAGGACCGGTCGCGGGGCCTGGTAGGGACACTCACCGCGACTGGGCCCGTCACACCGGCTCGTCCGCGTGACCGGTGGGGCCGAGCAGAGACACAGCGGACTGCGCACGGAGAAGCCCTGGCGAGGCGGCGGAGGACGCGGGTTCGATTCCCGCCACCTCCACCGAGGGAGCCTCCCCGGAGCTCGTGGCCTTCCTGCGGAAGGCAGGGCGGGGAGAGCTCGCAGTTCAGTCACGTGGGGCCCGGTCGTCCGACCGGGCCCCACGTGTGTCCGGGGCCGCACCGGGCGCCGGTTCACGGTCGAGCCGGCGGGCCTGTTCCCGGATGGCGGTCAGGAAGGCACCGAGCGCGGGAGGCGTGGGACCCTCCCGGGTGATGACCACCAGCCGACGACCGATGTCCGCTTCGGCGACATCACGGATGGCCAGGGTCGGATCGGCCGCCGGAAGCGTCAGGGACGGCAGCAGGGCGACGGCTCCGGCGGTACGGACGAGCTCGAGCTGGACATCGGCGTCGTTGGACCGGTGGCGCAGGTCCGGCTCGTAGCCGCCGAGAGAACGGCAGGTGCCGACGACGAGGGCGTGGTGGCCGGTGCCGGCGGCGGAGGCGACCCAGACGTCGTCGCGCAGGTCGGCCACGGCGACGGGTCCACCGTGTCCGGCGGCCGGATGTGTGACCGGCAGCACGAGCTTCAACGGCTCCTCGTGGAGAAGCGTGTACCGGAGGCCGGCCGGCCGGGGGCGCGGATGGCCGTCGTACTCGTCGCTGATGACCACGTCGAGCGTCCCCAGTCGCAACTCGGGCAGTGTCTGCTCGAGTTCGAGCTCGGAGATCTCCACCCGCACCTGCGGGTGGTCGACGAGCATGCGGGCCACGGCCGGGATCAGCACGCGTCGGGTGGCCGACTGCAGACCGGCGGCGCGGACCGTGCCCCGGATCTCGCCGGTCAGGGCGGCCAGGTCCGCGCGCGCCGCCTCGGCGGCCGACAGCAGGACACCGGCGTGCTGGGCGAGCAGACGGCCGGCGTCGGTCAGCCGCACCCCGCGGCCGGCCTTCTCCAGCAGGCGGGCGCCGACCTCCTTCTCCAGGACGGCGAGCTGCTGGGAGACCGCGGACGGGGTGTAGCCCAGTGCCGCGGCGACGGCGCTGAGGGTGCCACGTTCCTCCAGCTCACGGAGCATGCGGAGCCGACGCAGGTCCAGCACAACCATGTAGAAACTCTAACGAATCTGCTCCAATATTCGTCACTGGACATAACAGGACAGCGGGCTGACGCTGGCCTCGTGGGTCCTGCACTGTGTCTGCTCTCGGCGGCCGGCTTCGGCGCCATGGCGATCTTCGGCAAGCTCGCCTACGCCGAGGGTGTCTCCCCCGACGTGCTGTTGCTGCTGCGTTTCACGCTGGCCGCGGTCCTGTTGACCGTGGTCCTGGTGCTGCGGCCGGATCTGCGCTCCGGCGGACCCGCCGCGGTGTCGTCGTCGGGGCCCGTGCGGCTCGGCCGACGGATGGTGCTGGTCGGCCTCGGGATGGGCGCGGTCGGGTACGCCACCCAGTCGGCCCTGTTCTTCGCCGCCCTCGAACGGATCGACGCCTCGCTGGTGGCCCTGGTCTTCTACACCTACCCGGCGCTGGTCACCCTGGCGGCCGCGTTCCTCGGCCGCGAACGCCTCACCCCGACACGGTCGGTGGCCCTGCTCGGCGCGTCCTGCGGGACGCTGCTGGTCCTCCTCGGCGCCGGCGCGCTGCGGTTCGACACGATCGGTGTGGCCCTGGCCTTCGGTACCGCGGTCACCTACACCGGCTACATCCTCGTGGCCGACACCGTGGTGCACCGACTGGCCCCGGTGGTGCTCTCGGCGCTGGTGATGATCGGGGCCTCCCTCACGTTCGCCCTGCGTGCTCTGGCCGCGGGCGGGGCCGACCTCGGCTTCGGCCCGGCCGGGTGGTTCTGGGTGGCCTGCATCGCCGTCGTGTCCACCGTCGTGGCGATACTCGCCTTCTTCGCCGGCCTGCGGCGGACCGGCCCGTCGACCGCCGCCGTGCTGTCGACCTTCGAGCCCGTCGTCACCACCACGCTGGCCGCGCTCACGCTCGGCGAGTTCCTCACCCCGGTGCAACTCGTCGGTGGCCTGCTGGTGCTGGCCTCCGTCGTCGTCGTGCAGCTGCGGCCGCGGGTGGACCGGAGGACACGGCCGACACCCCAGGACGAGGTCCTGACCGGGCCGTCCACGGTCCGGGCCGTCGGCGAGCCCGTCGACCGGTAGCACGGGCCGTGGCGGTGCGGACCGCGGTCACGCCACCGCTGCTCGGCGGGACCGGTCGGGCCGGACGGAACCGGGTCTCCGCGGGGACCGCCTGCTGGGCAATAGGCACGGCGTCGACGGGCGAGCCACCCAGTACCGTCGGGCACGTGGTGGACGCGTCGGGCATGGTCGAACTGGGTCTGCAGGACCTCCGAGCGGTGACCCGCTATGCGGCGGAGAACGCACAGGAGGTCCTGGCGATCTTCGAGGAGTGCTGTCCCGACGACCGGCGACCTCGGGCGGCCGTCGAAGCGGCCTGGGCCTTCGCCGACGGCGCCGAGCGGACGAAGCTGCAGCGAACGAGCGCACTGGCGGCGCACAAGGCCGCGGCGGAGGCACCGACCGAGGCCGCACGGGAGGCGGCACGCGCCGCCGGCCACGCGGCCGCCGCGGCCTACCTGCACCCTCTCGCGAAGCCGACCCAGGTGAAGCACATCCTGGGCGCCGCGGCGCACGCGGCACGAGCGGCGGAGCTGGCCGCGGGCGGGGATCACGGTGTCGGGACGGCATGGATCGAGCAGGCTCGTCGACGCGCCACACCCGCTCTCGTCACCGTGCTCAGGCGCTACCCCGCCGCCCCGTCCAGGGGGAACCGCGTGACCCGGCTCATGAGCGTCCTGGACACCTTGCTGCGATCCTGAACCCGCCCGGAGTGCCCGTGCCGCTGATCCGGGCACGGGCATCCGGGTGCAGGGCTGCTCCCTCGGTCACAGGCGGGATGCGTGGAACGCTCCGAGGCGTTGATCGTGGCGTGAGCACAGCACGGACCTGGCCGGTGGACGTGGTGGTGATCGGTGCCGGGCAGGCCGGCCTGTCCAGCGGGTACTTCCTGCGCCGGGCCGGGTTCGCCCCGGGCACCGGGTACGTGATCCTGGACGGCGGCGCCGGACCGGGCGGTGCCTGGCGGGAACGCTGGCCCACCCTGCGCCTGGACCGGGTGCACGGCATCCACGACCTGCCCGGTCTGCGCATGGGGCCGGCGGCCCCCTCCCGGCCCGCCGCCGAGGCCGTCGCCGAGTACTTCGCCGCCTACGAGGAGCACTTCGCCCTGCCCGTACTGCGTCCGGTGCGGGTCGAGGCCGTCCGCCGTGCCGGCGAGCGGCTGCTGGTGGAGAGCGACGCCGGTCGGTGGTCCGCCCGTGCGGTGATCAACGCCACCGGCACCTGGACCAACCCGTTCTGGCCGCACTACCCGGGACGCGAACGGTTCCGGGGCCGCCAGCTGCACACCGCCGACTACCGGGGTCCGGAGGAGTTCACCGGGCAACACGTCGTCGTGGTCGGTGGTGGCTCCTCCGCGGTCCAGCTCCTGCTGGAGATCGCCCAGGTGGCGACCACCACCTGGGTCACCCGACGACCCCCGGTCTTCGTACCCGGGCCGTTCACCCCCGAGCTGGGCCGGACCGTGGTCGCCCGGGTCGACGAGGCCGTACGGGCGGGCCGTCCACCCGGGAGCGTGGTCGGTGCCACCGGACTCGTCCTCACCGACGAGGTGCGGGCGGCCCTGGACCGCGGGCTGCTGCGACGTCACCCCGTGTTCGACCGCATCACCCCCGACGGGGTGGCCTGGGACGACGGGACCGAGATCCGGGCCGACGCCATCCTGTGGTGCACCGGTTTCCGGGCCGCGCTGCGACACCTCGCCCCGTTGGAGCTGCGCGGACCCGGCGGTGGCATCCGGATGGACGGTGCCGCCAGTACCCGGGTGGCCGCCGAGCCCCGGGTGCACCTGGTCGGCTACGGACCCTCCGCCAGCACGGTCGGCGCCACCCGTGCGGCCCGCGCGGCGGTCCGGGAGATCCGGGAACTGCTGGCCGACCGGGTCGCCGCCTGACCCCTGCCGCTCCGGACCGACCCCTCAGGGCTGGAGGTGTCCGAGGGCGACGGCGGTGAGGAACCCCGCCGTGGTCAGCAACGCCGTCACCGGACCGCCCTGTTCGTGCGCCTCGGGCAGCATCGTCGAGGACACCATGGTCAGCACCGCCCCGGCCGCGAAACTCCGGATGGCGTCGACGAGAGGCGGCGGCGAGACGGCCACACTCAGGTAGCCCAGGGCGGCCGCCAGCCCCGAGGCGAACACGATCACCACCCACAGCAGCAGGATCCGGTGCCGTGGACGTCCGCCGGAGCGCATACCGACGGCGGAGGACAACGACTCCGGAATGTTGCTCAGGAACACCGCCGCGAGGAACGCCCAGCTCACACCCTGCTGGGAGACGGTGGCGCCGATCGCCGCCGACTCGGGCACTCCGTCGAGCAACGCACCGACCACGAGCACCGTGGCCGTGGCCCGGCTGTGATCGGCCCTGGTGCGTCTGCGGCGGGGCACCCCGGCCCGGGACACCGCCACGTCACCGGCGCAGAACGCCAGCGCACCCGCGGCCAGCGCGCCGCCGGTCACCCACCCGCCGGACGTCGCCCAGGACTCCTCGACGAGGTCGAAGGCGACCGCGCTGATCAGGGTGCCCGAGCCGAAGGCCAGTACCAGGGCGACCACCCGGGGCGGCCAGCGGACGAGCAGACCCAGCAGGGCGCCCAGCACCAGCGACGAGGCACCCAGCAGCCCCCATCCGGCCGCCACCCACGCCGTCCCGCGGTCCATCCCGGAAGCGTCACCGGGGTCCGGGGCCGTGGCAATCCCGCTCGCCCACCCGGGGCACACGTCTCCCTTCCCCGGAGGCTGCCCGGGAGCGGACTCCGTGTGCCCGCGGGTGCTTCCCGGCTCCGGTCAGAGGAGCAGGTCGAGACCCAGGTGTCGCAGCGCGAGGTGGCGCAACTCGGCGCCCTCGACGAGCTGGATCCGGTTGTCCCGGTGCGCCAGTCGATGCACCGGGAGGGCGAACCACGAGGTGGTGGCCAGCACTCCCCGGTCCACGCCCCAGTCCTCGATCGCGTTCGGCAGGGGACGGAACGCCGAGACCGGCACCGGTCCCCGGTCACGGCGCAGCACGATCAGCAGCTCGGCCCAGCCCGTGTGGTTCCGGTGCGTCTGCCGCCCGGTGGCCACCACGAAGTCCGGTCGCACGATGCGGGGTGTCCACTGCTCGACCCCGCCGGCCTGGAACAGGCGCCGGGCCAGCAGTTCCAGCTCCCCGGGGCTGAGCGCCGTCACGTCCGTGCGTGGGCCGGAACCGCCGGTGGGGATGCTCCGGAACACCTCCGGGACCAGGTCGATCACCGGAGGGACCGGCACCAGGCGGATCGGGTCGTCGGAGATCACCCCGCCCAGTTCCTGCAGGCAGCGCACCGGGTGGGGGACGTCGTGCAACTGCTCGATCGTTCCCCGGGAGACGGCCAGGCTCGCCAGCACCACTCGCTCGCCCCGGCCGTTCACCGGGTTCCGTGCGGTGAGCTCGGCGTCGACCACCAGCTCGTCCAGCACCCCACCGGTGTCGTGCCGGTCGGCCGCCACCAGTTCGTAGGCCACCCGCAGCACGATCTGCGCGATCAGGTCGGCGTAGCGGGAGCTCCGATCCCGGTCGCCGCGGGACGACGAGCCCCGGGTGCGCCACAGCCGCCGCGTCCGGGTCTCCCCGGTCTCGGGCACCACGGTGGGCGAGGGCAGCGGCCAGGACACCCCCAGCCGTCGGGCCCGGGGGTGGTAGAGCAGCACGGCGGGGCGCCTGGGGAACCCCGCGGGCCAGGGCAGGCAGCTCAGCACCCGCTCGAAGTAGGCCTCCACCGCCTCGGGCTCCCCGGAGGCGACCCGCGCCATCAGCCGGGACAGGCCGGGGTGTTCCTGGCACAGCCGGGCCCGCACCGTCGCCATCGCCCGGGAGTGGGCCAGCCGCAGCGCCTCCAGGTCGCGGCGCCGCCGGTGTTCGGCCGCCGCGTGTTCGGCCTGGGCCCGGGCCAGGTCGAGTTGGGCGGCGAACCGTTTGAGCCGGTACCGGGAGTGGTCCAGCAGCAGTTGCAGACCCGTCGGCCGGGGCGGGGCGAAGTCCGCCCAGCGTGGGGGCGGCAGCGGCTCGGCGAGCCAACCGGGTTCGAAACGGTGCAGTGGGGTCCGGCTCAGCAGCAGCTCCAGGCCGGCGCCCCGGGGGCCGCGCAGGGTCTCGGGCAACAGGTCCGGTGGTTCGGTTTCCCGTCGCTCCACCTGCTCGGCCGCCCGGCGGGCCAGGGTGCGCCGCTCCGCCCGGTCGAGCCGGGTGGCCGCCGAGCGCTGGTGGTGGGACACGGGGACCGCCGCCGCACCCGCCCGGATCGCGGCTTCGCCGCCGGCGGACACGGTGACGGAGTTGGTGTCGCGCATCGCGACCTCCAGCCAGTCACGCTCCGTGGAAAGATAGGAACACGCTGTCATCGGCCGCGAGTTCATGTGAGACGGCTCACCCGGTTGCCCGACCTGTTCGCTCACCCGGACCAGAGGTGGGCGGCCTGCCTTCCACGAGGTGTGCCCGCCGAGCCGTGGCGGTCGGCGGTCGGTTCGGGAAGACGGTCAGCGAAGACGGTCAGCGGCGGCCGGTGCCACGCACCGGCACCGCGGTCGTCGGGTCCTCCGGCCAGGGGTGTTTCGGGTAGCGGCCCCGCAGCTCGGCCCGGACCTGGGGCCAACCGGTACGCCAGAACGACGCCAGGTCCCCGGTGACCGCCACCGGGCGTTGCGCCGGGGACAGCAGGTGCAGCAGCAGCGACACCCGCCCGTCGGCGATCCGTGGTGCCTCGGCCCACCCGAACACCTCCTGCACCCGTACCGCCAGCACCGGCTGTTCCCCCGAGTAGTCCACCCGGATCCGGCTTCCGGAAGGCACCTGGATCCGCTCCGGGGCCAGCTCGTCGAGCCGCGCCGCCTCCGGCCAGGGCAGCAGACGACGCAGCGTGTCCCCCGCGTCCACCCGCTCCAGGTCGGCGCGACGCCGCGCGGTGGCCAGCTCGGGCCCGAGCCAGCGGTCCGGATCCTCCAGCAGGGCGTCGTCGTCCACCGCCGGCCAGGGGGCGCCGAGCAGGCGGTGCAGGAAGTGCAGCCGGTGCCGCAGGGCGGTGGCTTCCGGGGTCCAGCGCAGCAACCCCAGCCCGTGGATGCGCAGCCCCTCGACCAGGGCCTGCCGTACCGCGGCCGGATCCGGGTCGGTGATGGGGCGTTCGGTGAGCACGATCGCGCCGAGCCGCTCCACACGACGGGCCACCACGTCACCGTCGGCCCAGCCCACGTCGTCCCCGGAGCTCACCAGGGCGGGTGCCGCCGAACGGGCCAGGTGCTCGTCGGCGGGTGCGGCCAGGCGGATCCGGCCGTGCGCGTTCCCCGGATTCCGGTCGGCGACGGCGACCGCCAGCCACTCACAGTCGCCCAGGCCGGAACCGGGTGGCAGCTCCACCGCGGTGCCCCCTGCCATCAGGTACACCGGCGAGCCGGGGGAGCGGCGCCGGGCCAGTCGCTCCGGGTGGGCGAGGGCGACCACCAGCGCCGGATCGTCCGGAGGCGGTGTGTCCCGCCCGCGGTCCGGGCCCTCGTCGGCGTGCTCCCGGACCAGACGGGCCAACCGGTCGGCCTCCCGGCGCCAGGTCCGTGGGGCGTCGCGCCGGAGCCGACGCAGCACGTCGACCAGGTCCACCGCCCCGGCGAGTCCGTCGTCCTCCAGCAGGGCGACCACTTCCGCGGCCGTACGGCTGCCCACCAGGGCGGCCCCGTCCAGCAGGGCCCGGGCCAGCCGCGGATGCAGACCGAGCTCGGCCATCCGACGACCCCGTGCGGTGACCACCCCCGCCTGGTCGAGCGCACCGAGTGCCCGCAGTACCTCCCGGGCCGTGCCGAGCGCGCCCGCCGGGGGCGGATCCCACCAGCTCAGGCCGGTGCCGTCCGGAGTGCCCCAGCAGGCCAGCTCCAGGGCCAGCTGGGTCAGGTCCGCGGTGCGGATCTCCGGTTCCGGGAACCGGGGCAGGGTGCCGTGCTCGTGTTCCGGCCAGCACCGGTAGGCCCGACCGGGGCCGAGCCGCCCGGCCCGTCCCGCACGCTGGTCGGCCACGGCCTGCGAGACGCGGACGGTGACCAGACCGGACAGCCCGCGTCGGTGGTCCACCCGGGGTACCCGGGCCAGGCCGGAGTCGACCACGGCACGTACTCCGGGGACGGTGAGGCTGGATTCGGCGACGGCGGTGGACAGCACCACGCGGCGTCGGTTCCCGGGGCGCAGGACGGCGTCCTGCTGTGTGGTGGGCAGCCGGCCGTGCAACGGCAGGACGTCGACGTCGGGCAGGTCGGCGAGCAGGTCGGCGACCCGGCGGATCTCGGCGGCGCCGGGCAGGAAGGCCAGCACGTCACCGGCACCGTCGGCGGTCGTCGTCTCGGTCAGGGCCGTCCGCACCGCACGGGCCACGCACTGCTCGGTGCGCTCCCCGCGTGCCGGGGGCAGGTGCACCACCTCCACCGGGTGGGTGCGTCCCTCGGCCCGCACCACGGGGCTGTCACCGAGCAGCTCGGCCAGTCGGTCCGCGGCGACGGTCGCGGAGGTGGCCAGCACCCGCAGGTCGGGACGCAGGCCGGCGCGGGCGTCCAGCAGCAGCGCCAGCAGCAGGTCGGCGTCCAGGTGGCGCTCGTGGCACTCGTCGAGCAGCACCACGTCCACCCCGCTCAGCTCGGGGTCGGCCTGCAGCCGGCGCACCAGCAGTCCGGAGGTCACCACCTCGACCCGGGTGTCCGCGGACACCCGGCGTTCCCCGCGGACCGCGTAGCCGACGGTGCGGCCGACCGGTTCGCCGAGGAGTTCGGCCATCCGGGCGGCGGCGGCACGGGTGGCCAGCCGGCGCGGTTCGGCCACCACGACCCGGCCGGGCGTGGTGGCGGCCAGGGCGAGCGGTACCAGGGTGGTCTTGCCGGTGCCCGGCGGGGCGACGAGCACCGCGGTGCCGTGCTCGTCCAGGGCGGTGGTCAGCTCGTCCAGCGCCGACCGGACCGGCAGGTCGGGGAGCGGGGGGAGGTTCATCGCCCTGATTGTCGCTGGACGGTGTGGGCGACAGGTCGGCCACGTTCGGTGAGAGTCACCGGCGCGGTTCTCCACCTGACGGGTGAGCGGTGAGTGACACACACGTGGCGAAGGGTTTCGGCGGTTCCTGGCCGTCAACACCAGGGCCGCGAGCCGTATCCTTGTGCCGCTCAGGATCTCTTTAGGGACGCTAAGAAACCATTGCGAGGAGGCGGATTGACCACGGCCGGTCGGCACCAGACGGTCGATCTTCCCAGATCCAAGCCACGTCTACCCAAGGAAGTCTGGATCCTCGTCGCCGCGAGCTTCGTCATCGCGGTCGGCTTCGGCATCCTCGCTCCCGCGCTGCCCACCTTCGCGGCCAGCTTCGACGTCGGCGTCACCGCGGCTTCGATCATCGTCAGCGCCTTCGCCTTCACCCGCCTGGCCTTCGCCCCGGCCAGCGGTCGGCTGGTGTCCCGTTTCGGGGAGCGGCCCATCTACATCTGGGGCATCGTCATCGTCGGCGTGGCCACCGGTGCCTGCGCCTTCGCCGCCACCTACTGGCAGCTCCTGCTGTTCCGCTCCCTGGCGGGCACCGGGTCGACCATGTTCACCGTCTCGGCGGTCGCGCTGCTGGTTCGGCTCACCCCACCGGAACTGCGGGGCCGTGCCTCCGGGGTGTGGGCCACCAGCTTCCTGCTCGGCAACATCGCCGGCCCCATCGTCGGCGGCGGGCTGGTGGAGATCTCGTTGCGCCTGCCGTTCCTGGCCTACGGGATCACCCTGCTGGTCGCCGCGTTCATCGCCTGGCTGTTCCTGCGCCGTTCCACCCTCGCCGCCCCGGAACGCAGCTCGGACCGCGACGCCATGACGGTCCGGCAGGCACTGCGACACCGCACCTACTGGGCGTCCCTGGCCTCCAGCTTCGCCAACGGCTGGGCCGTCTTCGGGGTGCGGGTCTCCCTGATCCCCCTGTTCGTGGCCGAGGTGCTGCGCCAGGGCGAGGGCCTGTCCGGCATCTCGTTGTCCGTGTTCGCCGTCGGCAACGCCGGGGTGCTCATGTTCTCCGGCCGACTCGCCGACACCCGGGGACGCAAGCCGTTGGTCCTGATCGGCCTGCTGATCTCGGCGGCCGGCACCATCTGGCTCGGCGCCACCGAGTCCGTGTGGCCCTTCCTGGCCGCCTCGCTCGTCGCTGGCATCGGTGCCGGGTTGCTCAACCCGGCGCAGAGCGCCGCGGTGGCCGACGTGGTGGGGGCCAAGAGCAACGGCGGTCCGGTGCTCGCCGGTTTCCAGATGGCCGCCGACGTCGGCGCCATCGTCGGCCCGCTGCTGGCCGGGGTGCTCGCCGACGCGCTGTCCTACGAGGTGGCCTTCGGGGTCACCGGTCTGATGTCGCTGCTCGCGATCCTGGTCTGGCTGCCCGCCCCGGAGACCCTGCCCCGGACCACCGGTACGGACACCCGGCACACCGCGGAGGACGTCGCCGCCGAGTCCGGTTGCCTGGACGAGGGACCGGAGGTGCCCCTGGGGAAGCGGGTGGCCGGCCGACCGCGTCAGCCCGAACCCTGATCCCCTGATCCACGCGGAGGTCGGCCGGTGCGTCCGCCGGTCGCGGTCACCGGCCGACCATCGGCCCTTGCCGCGCCCGCGTCCGTCGGCGATAACGGGAGGATGCCCCACCTGGAGATACGCCACCTGCGGGTCCTACGGGTGATCGCCGACACCGGCAGTCTCACCCAGGCCGCCGTCCGACTGGGGCTCACCCAGCCGGCGCTGACCTCCCAGCTCAAACGGATCGAGCGGATGGTCGGCGGTCGCCTGTTCGAGCGCACCCGCTCCGGTGTGCACCCCACGCCCTACGGGAAGGTGGTGCTGGAGGCCGCACGCGGTGTCCTCGCCGGGGTGGACCACCTGCACTCGCTGCTGCGCCATCCTCCCGGCACCACCGGACTCGCGGGGGCCGCCGAGGGGGTCGGCCCGGAGAGGGTGCTGCGCCTGGGCACCGTCGGTACCCGGCTCACCAGTCGGTGGGCCGAGCTGCTGGAGGAGCACCTGCCCGGGGTCACCGTGCGCACCCGCACCGGCAGTGCCTCCGGGGTCCTGGTGCAGCTGCTGGCCGCCGGCCAGCTCGACGTGGTCGAGGTCAACGAGGTGCTCGGTTACGAGCTGGCCTGGCCCGGCGGCGTCGAGTACGGCGTGCTCCAGCCGTGCGAGCCCGTGCACGTGGCGCTGGGGCGGACCCACCCGTTGGCCGAGCGGGAGGAGATCCACCTGGCCGAACTGGCGGGGGAGAGGTGGGCGCTGGAACCCCCCGACGAGACCGGCGTGCACGGGGCGTTCCTGTCCGCCTGTGCCGTGGCCGGTTTCACCCCGCAGATCCGGTACCACGTCAGCAACGCGCTGGCCGCCAGCCACGCCGTGCAGAACGGGCACGCGGTCACCCTGTGCCTGGCCACCTCGCGGGAGAACTCCAGCATGGTGGTGCGTCGGCTGGCCGGCGACCCCATCCGGGTGCGGCGCATGGTGGCCTGGCGCAGCACCCTGCCCGAGGACGTCGTGGCCGTGGTGTGGCGTGCCGCCGTCCGCGCCTACCTGGAGCAGGTCGACAACAACCCGGTGTACGCGCGGTGGTTCGCTGCCCATCCCGAGCTACATCCGACGGACGATCGACGACAGCACAGCGTCACCAAACCCGCGCCTGAGCCGCTGGTATTCCCTCGAACGGCGCCTGCGCATTACTCCACCCGGCGGGTTGTCAGCGGGCCGATCAGGCGGTCATAACGTGGGCATGTCAGAGCTGGAGGTCCGGCACCTGCGGGCGTTGTGCGCGGTCGCCGACACCGGTAGCGCCGAGCGGGCCGCCGCCCAGCTCGGCCAGACCCGCGCGGCCCTGATCGCCCAGCTCCAGCGGGTGGAACGGATCGCGGGTACACCGCTGTTCCAGCGCGGCCGGAACGGCCTGCGGCTCACCGACTACGGTCGGCTGGTCGTCGACGCGGCCCGTGGGGTGCTGGCGGGGTTGGACCACCTGCACGCCATCACCAGCCGCAGCACCGAGCCCGGGGGCAGGGTGTTGCGGGTCGGGGGTGTGCAGGGGCGGTTGACCACCTCGTGGGTCCACCGGTTGCACCAGGAGCTGCCCGGCTGGGGACTGCGCGGCCACCTGGGCCTGCCGGTCCTGACGTTGCTGCGCATGGTGGCCCAGGGGCAGCTGGACACCGCGCTGGTCGTCGAACAGGTCGGCTACGGGCTGAGCTGGCCGGAAGGGGTGCGGCACCGTCTCCTCGTGCCCTTCGAGCCCACCTGTGTGGCCCTGGCGGAACATCACCCTCTGGCCGGCCGCGGCCCCGAGGTACGGCTGGCCGACCTGGCCGACGAGTGGTGGATCCTGCGCACCCCGGACGAGGGTGGCAGTCACGCCGTCCTCATGGCGGCCTGCGCCGCCGCCGGGTTCACCCCTCGGGTCCGCTACTACGTCGACGACCCGGTGGCCCAGGCGCACCTGGTGCAGGCGGGTGAGGGAGTGAGCCCCGTCCTGGCACTCTCCCGTGAGGCCCCGGGCCTGACGATCCGCACCCTGGCCGGGGACCCGCTGCTGGTCCGACGTTTCCTCACCTGGCGGGCCGACCTGGAGGACGGTCACCCGACCCCTCGGGGGCAGTCCCTGCCGGTGGAGCGACTGTTCCAGGTCGCCGTGGAGGCGTACCTGGAGCTGACGAACAACAACTCGGCGTTCGCGCGGTGGTTCGCCGCCCACCCGGAGGTGCACCCGCCAGTGGACACGCCCCCGGACGACACGGCGGGGGGACCGGCCGCCCCGGCACAGCCCGTGGACGACCCCTAGGCGACGGACACGCCGATCAGCATGCCGACCAGGTAGGTCGCACCGGCCGCCACCGCACCGAACCCGAGCTGACGCAACCCGTTCACCAGCCAGGACCGGGTGGTCCAGCGCGCCACCACCGCGCCCATCGCGAACAGGCCCACCGCGCCCACCAACAGCCCCGCCACCAGGGAGTCGAACCCCAGCAGGTAGGGGATCAACGGCAGCAGCGCACCCAGCGCGAAGCACAGGAACGACGAGGCACCGGCGGCCAGTGGTGAGGGCTGCTCGTCGGGATCGACCCCCAGCTCCTGGGTGATGTGCACCCGTACCGCCAGCTCGGGATCGGCGTGCACCTCCTCCGCCACCGCCTCCGCCGTGGGCCGGGAGAGCCCCATCCGCACGTACATCTCCACCAGCTCGGCCTGCTCGGCTGCCGGATTGGTGCGCAGCTCCTCGCGTTCGACCGCCACCTCGGCGCGTACCGCGCTGTTCTGGGTCTCCACCGAGGCGTACTCGCCGAGGGCCATGGAGAAGGCACCCGCGACCAGACCGGCGATCCCGGTCAGCACGATCACCTGGGAGGACCCACCACCGCCGCCGACCCCGGCGACCAGGGCGATGTTGGTCACCAGACCGTCCATGGCGCCGAACACCGCCGGGCGCAACCAGCCACCCGACACGTCGGCGTGGGTGTGGCCGACCTCCTCCGCTCCCGCAGTCCCCACCTCGGTCACGTCTCGACTGTAGGAACGACACGCGGAGTGAGGACAGCCTTCGTGACGGGGACACCATCCGGTGACGGGCCGGAAGGGACCGGTTGTGCCAGCCTGGGCGGTGTGCCCGATCCGTTGCGCGACCCCGAGGATCCCGAGCTGCTCGACGAGACCCGGGCCCGTCGCCTGGCCGAGCTGGTCGAGACCTGCCGCCTGGCCTCGGGCGCGGTGCGTTACGGCCGGATCGGTCGGGTCGGATGCGCCCGGGTGGTGGTGAACCCGTACGACCCGCTGCCCGGCGGCAACCACGCCTGCGCCCTCGACGGCACCCCGGCGGAGGTCGGGGCCACCCTGCTCCGGCTGGAACAGACCTTCGCCGACGTCGGCCGGGCCGAGGCCGTGGTGTACGCCTCGCCCACCACGGTGGAGGAGATCGACGGTATCGCCGACGACGCCGGCTGGCAGGCGGCCGAGGAACTGGTGGCCGTGGTGTGCCGGGGTGAGCCCGCACCGGCCGACCGCTGGACAGGTCCGGCGCCGCGACCGGCGCAGGACGCCGACCTGCCGGCGGTGACGGCCCTGCTCGGGGACGAGCTGGGCCTGCCGTGGGGCGGGGGACCCAAGCTGATCCGACACCTCGGGCACCGGCTCGACGACCCGCGTTGCCTGCTGCTGGTGGTGGACGACCCGGGCCTGTTCCGGCCCGCCGGCGTGCTGTCCGGGTTCGTGGACCGGGGGATCGGGCTGGTGGAGCAGGTCGTGGTCCGGGCGGGACGTCGCCGTCACGGGCTGGGGGCCGCGCTGGTGGCCGAGGCGGTGCGGAGGCTGCGGGAGGCCGGGGCGTTGGTGGTCGCCGGATACGTCGCCGAGGGCGGTTCGGAGGAGCGGTTCGCGGAGCACTGCGGGTTCCGTGGCGCCTATCCGGTGGTCACCTATGTGCGCCGGGTGGACGAGCTGCTGGACTGAACAGCCGTATACCGTGATGGAGAGTAGTTGCTCCATTACCGAGGGTGTCTAAGGGTGTGTTCAGGTACGGTCGGTACGCTGCCGCTCGTGGCTCGATCCTCGCCTCGGCTACTCGATGTTGTCGGCACCGTCGTGCGCCTCGGACTCGCGGCGGTGTGGTTGTTCTCCGGCGGGATCAAGGCCGCGGACCCGGCGCAGACCTACGTGTCGGTGGCCGCCTATCGCGTACTGCCGCCCGACCTGGTGGGTGTGGTCGCGGCCGGACTTCCGTTCCTGGAGCTGGCTCTCGGCGTGCTGTTGTTGGTGGGCGTGGGCACCCGGCTGGTCGGGGTGGTCTCGGCGTTGCTGTTGCTGGTGTTCATCGCCGGGATCGTCCAGGCCTGGGCACGCGGACTGAGCATCGACTGTGGTTGTTTCGGCGGCGGTGGGGACATCGCTCCCGAGGAGACCCGGTACCCGCAGGAACTGGCACGTGATCTCGGTTTCCTGGCACTGGCGGTCTGGCTGGTGGTGCGCCCGTGGACCGCGGTGTCGTTGGACGGCTGGTTGGGTGCCGGTCGCAGGAGGAGCGAACCGGACCAGGTGAGCCCCGAGGCCGAACCGGTCTCGCACGAAGTTCAGGAGGGACACTGATCGTGGGCGGTGCCGAGCGGAACGAACGCAAGCGCAGGCAGCAGGCCGTGCAGGCGGTCAGGGCCGCGGCCGCGGCGCAGAACGGCGGCGACAAGCGCAGCGTGATCATCGGGATCGCCGTCGTGGCGGTGATGGCCGTCGTGGTGATCGGCGGTGTGCTCCTGGTCAGGAACAACAAGAGCAACGACGCCGTGCGGTCCACGGCGATCCCGGTCACCCAGGCGCACGCACGCTACGACACCCGGCTGGAGCCGGACGGCACCGTGGTGGCTGGCGACCCGGCGTCCGGGGTGACCGTCGACATCTACGAGGACTTCCTCTGCCCGGCCTGCGGTGCGTTCGAACAGCGGGACGGCGCGGAGATCGAGCAGGCGGTGGCCGACGGCAGGATCCAGGTGCGCTACCACGTCGTCAACCTGCTCGACGAACTGTCCGACCCGCCGGGGTACTCCCTGGACGCGGCCAACGCCGCGCTCTGTGCCGCCGAGGCCGGCTACTTCCCGGACTTCCACGCCAGCCTGTTCGCCCGGCAGCCCCAGGAGGGCGGCCCCGGCTACACCGAGGACCAGCTCGTCGAGCTGGGGCGGGCGCTCGGCGCGGGTGAGGACTTCGCGACCTGTGTCCGCCAGGGCCGGTACGACGAGCAGGTGAAGCAGCAGTACGAGACCGCGAGCCAGAACCCGGCCCTGCAGCGGGAGCGTCAGGGCAGGAAGGTGTTCGGCACCCCGACGGTGGTCGTCGACGGCCAGATGGTCGACCTCAGCCAGCCGGGCTGGCTGGAGGCGGCTCTGCCCAAGGCCAACTGAGCCCCACGTGGCGGCCTCGCCGTTCCGCAGCAGTGGTACTGCGGAACGGCGAGGCCGTTCGTCGTTCCGGGCCGGGGTCGCCGCCGGGTCAGCCCAGCTCGGACAGCGGGGGTGCCCCGGAGTCCCAGCGCACCAGGCGACGTGCCTTGCCGACCTCGGTCCGTGGCACCCGTCCCGGGTCGACCACGTACACCACGCAGCCCACGCCCAGACGTTCCCGCAGCGCGTGGCCCAGGTCGCGGCGCAGCGCCTCGCGGTCCGTGCCGTCGGTGAAGGGCTCCACCACGACACGCAGTTCCGGGCGGGCCGCGTCCCGCCGGTCCTCCACCACCAGGTAGTGCGGGCTGACCCGCTCGTCGGCCAGCAGCACCGCCTCGATCTCGGTGGGGAAGACGTTCACCCCGCGCACCACGAGCATGTCGTCCCGGCGACCCATCAGCTTGCTCATCCGGCGCAACGTGCGCGGCGAGCCCGGCACCGGGTCGGCCAGTGCGGCGACGTCGCCGGTGCGGTAGCGCAGCAGCGGCATCCCGGTCTTGGTGAGGGTGGTGAACACCAGCTCGCCGGGGGTGCCGTCGGGGACGGGGTTGCCGTCGGGATCGACGGCCTCCACGTAGAAGTGGTCCTCGGCCACGTTGAGCATGCCCTCGGAGTCCAGGGACTCGCAGGCCACGCCCGGGCCGATGATCTCGGAGAGCCCGTAGATGTCCAGGGCACGTATCCCGAGCAGCTCCTGGATGGTGGCACGCATCTGCTCGGTCCACGGCTCGGCACCGAACACGCCGACGCGCAGCGACAGCTCGTCCGGGTCGATTCCGGCCGCGCGCAGGGTCTCGCCGAGGTGGATCGCGTAGGAGGGGGTGCAGCACAGCACGTCGGGGCGCAGGTCCAGGATCATCCGGATCTGGCGGTCCGTCATGCCGCTGGACATCGGCAGCACCGTGGCACCGAGCCGCATGGCCCCGTGGTGTACGCCCAGACCGCCGGTGAACAGGCCGTAGCCGTAGGCGCAGTGCACCCGGCTGCGGCGGGTGGCGCCGGCCCCGCCGAGCGCGCGGGCCATCACCTGGGCCCAGATCTCGATGTCGTGTGCCGTGTAGGGGACCAGGGTGGGACGGCCTCCGGTGCCGGAGGAGCCGTGCACGCACACGATCTCCTCGTCGGGGGCGACCTGCAGCCCGAAGGGGTAGTGCTCCCACAGGTCCTGTTTGGTGACCGGAGGCAGCTGGTGCAGCGTGTCGAGGCTCACATCCGCGCCGCGTTCGACGCCGGCGGCCTTCAGGCGCCTGCCCTGCAGACCGTCCTCGGTCAGTAGAAGGTCCACCAACCTGCGCAAACGCTTCTGTTGCAGCTCTCGGCGGGCCTCCGGGGCGATGCCTTCCGCCTCGGGGTCGACCAGTGCCGGCACCTCGTCCTGCTGGATCGGCATTGGCTTGTCTTAGCAGGTCAGTGGGGGTTTCGGAAGACCTGCGCGGGTGGAGGGGACCCCCGATTAGGAGTCTGGAGGGAACATCGTGTAACGTATGCCCCGCAACGGCGAGAGGGAAACCCCGCCGGGGCAACGGAAACGGGGCTGTAGCGCAGTTGGTAGCGCACCACACTGGCAGTGTGGGGGTCACGGGTTCGAATCCCGTCAGCTCCACGCCGTATGGATGGCCTGGAGGCCCTGGTCAGGAGGCAAGTCCTCCTCGACCGGGGCCTCCAGTCGTTCTGGGGTCCGGGGCGTTGCTGGGGGTCTTCCGAGCCGTGGGTCGGCCTGTTGGCTGCTTTCGGTGATGCGGCGGGTGCGTGTGGCGGCTGGACGTTGTTCGGGATCGTCTGGTGGTGGAGCAGGGGCTGTTGGCGCCGCTCGGCGCCTTCTCGAGGGTCGCTCCTGCGGGCTCCGGCTGCTGAGGCGAGCCGGGCGGCGCCGGGGCGACGGCGTCTTCGGCTTCGACCGGTGGTGCGTGGCACACCCGCGTTCGTCGGGGGAGCCTGGGAGGGCAGGCTGCCTCGCGTCGACCGACGGCTTCCGAGCTCGGCGAGTGACCGGAACCGTATCGCTGGTATCCGCGGAAGCGCGAGAATCCGTGAGCGAGTGGCGCTGGTGGCGTCCCGGGACTCTCTGCAATGAGTTCCTTGAAGTTTTTTGGCTCCTCCTGCTCACTCGAACGGATCAACGAGGGTTGACTCTGTGTATGTGGGGGACGATGTCTTCGCGGGTGCTTTAGTCCAGATGGATTATTGCTTAGGGAGCGTCAACTCTCTGTCGTTATCCTGGCTGCGGTGCGGCGGGTTCTGTGAACGCCGAAGGGGTAGGAGTTGGAGAGCGGTCACCGGTCGGATGGCGATCGTCCTGACGAGTTGGAGCGCCGGGTCGCCCTTGACATATCGGAGAAGCAGATTCTGCTCCGTGAAGCTCAGGTCAAACAGCGTCTCCGCTACGTCTGGTTGATCGGAAGCATCATCGTTGCTGTGGTGCTCGGCGGGACGGCGTTCTACGGAATCTGGACCACCAGCCGAACCCCGTTCAGCTACGTCGGCCTGATCGCCGGGGTGGGCTCCACGGCCGCTGCGGCCTGGCTGATCCTCAAGCACCGGCCGGAGATCGCCAAGCAGGCCTACGAACTGACGCAGCTCGAGAACAAGCACATGCTGGCCGTGTCCGCCTTCAAGCGGAACGTCCAGCGGTCGCTTCGTCTCTACCTGGTGGCCTCGCGTCGCGACATCGAGTCGTACCGGAGGAGTGCGGCGCGTAACCGGCGCGTGCACAACATCTTCCAGGGCATCATCATCGTCGGCTCGATCACGGTCACCAGTCTCACGAGTACTGGACTGGAGAATCCTTTTGCTCGATGGTCGAGTGTCGTTCTGTCGGCCCTGGTCAGTATCTCGGCCGGATTCACCGGATACTTCAAGTTCCGGGAAAGGGCTTTCTGTCAACAGCAGACCGCTGACGCCATCGAGAAAGAATTCAACGCATTCGATCTGCGGGTCGGTGACTACGGTAGGAAGCGTGAGGAAGAAATCCTGAAGATCTACGCGACGAGGGTCGAGGCGCTGAAGGAGGAACAGCGGAAGCGCGAGTTGCAGCTCGAGCATGTCTCGCACTAGGAGAACAAACAGGCATAGTCGACCTCGACGAGATTCTCGTGCCCTCGGTGAACTGATGGTCGGACCACTCGCAGAGTGGCATCGCCCGGACGACGGGGAACGCGCGGAGGTCGGCCGGAAGAGCCGCCGGGATCGACCGACGGTGGCCGGCCTCCGTGGCCGAGGACGGGCAGACCGCCCTCGTGGGTGGAGCCGGGCGGTAGGTCGGTGAGTCGCCTCCGCTCCCGGGCCCGGTGTGGTGGAGAGCGGTGGGATGTCGCGTCGTCACGGCCTGCGGAGGACGCGGCTGGCGCCCGCCACGAACGAGGTGACCAGCACCCAGCCGGCGGCCATGAGCAGGAGGGCGGCCCACTTGTCGGCGCCGACCGGGTCCCAGGCCTTCTCGTGCCCCAGGTCGAGCACGGGGACCAGCAGGTCGAGGGTGTAGAGGAAGGGGTCCCAGGTGGGGTGCTCGTCGTCCTTGATCGGGGTGAGCGGCCCGGCCGTGGCGAAGTAGAGGGTGCCGGCGGTCAGCACGCCCAGTACCCACGCCAGGGCGAGGACGGGTTGGTAGCCGTAGCCGATGGTCCAGCGCTGGATCGCCCCCCACACCGTGCTCAGCACGCCGCGGGAGCGGTGGTGGAGGCGTTCGCGTTCCCGGGAGACCAGGCGGGCCTGGCGTTCCTGGCCGTCCCGGTGTAGTGCGGCGGCCAGTTGCTCGTAGGGGGTGGGGGAGAACTCGGCGCGGCTCTTCTCCGCGGTACCGGGAAGCTGGGTGGTGGTGGCGAATCTTTGCATCCACGCCAGCCGGTCCTCGATCGGGCAGGGCTCGGAGGTGTCGCTGGGCAGACGGCTGAGCCGTTCGTAGCTGAAGCCGTCCAGGTCGACCTGGCAGCCTGGGGGCCAGAGGCGGGGGTCGTCGGTGAACCGGCCGACCCGGGCGTCCC